>JAFSTX010000025.1 GCA_017445585.1 Lachnospiraceae bacterium | reverse complement strand
GTCAACGGTGTGGACGCTTGTAAATATGGCAAGCAGTGGGTTATTTCCACGGAGGCTATGAAACGGGAGTACGGGCAGCCGAAAGCAAGGAGATAGATTTATGCTTGATAATAATGGATTCGACCTGTGGGCAGATGGATACGATAAATCTGTAGGCGTATCTGATGAGCGAAGGAAGAACGGTATTGTGAGGGCATGATGAAAACTTATATTAATTGTAATCCTACATTTTTACAAGCAATTCTGCCTGTATTTTATTGACAAAATCTCACAGTAATTCTATAATCGGCGCATATTGTTTTTATAGTTGGTATCATCATAGAAACACTGAATCTTTCAGTGTTTCTTTCGTTAGATTTTCGGGACGTGTATTCATCCTGCGGCAAGGATATCCCGGCGGGATCATCCGGATGAAAGGACAGTCATGAGACAGATTTTTATCAGCGACATAACCATGCAGTATGCCCGTGAGGGCGGCGCCTTTTCCCTCTCTTTCCGGGAAAAGATCGAACTTGCAAAGCTCCTGGACCGTCTGGGGGCGGATTCCATCGAGACGGGAATGATCTCGATGAACAGAACGGATGCTCTCCTGCTCCGCTCGCTCTCTTCGGCTGTCGAGCACGCCGTTCTGACCGTTCAGGTACCGGTATTTGACGACGGCGGCGCTGATTTTGTCATGAGCGGTCTTGCCGAGGCCGTAAAACCGCGCCTGCAGGTCGCAGTCCCGGTCTCTACCGTCCAGATGGAATATCTGGCTCACAAAAAACCCGACGATATCCTCGAACTTATCGGTAAACGTGTGCGCGAGTGCCGTGCGCTCTGCGGCTGCGTCGAATTCGCAGCCCTGGACTCCGGGCGCGCCGAAAAGGAATTTCTGATCCGCGCGATCACCCGCGCGATCGAGTGCGGGGCAACCGCCGTGACGGTATCTGACGCGGCAGGCGATATGATGCCGGAGGAGATCGGCAGCTTCGTGACCGATATCCGTAAAGCGGCAGGCAGCGGCGTATCTCTCGGAGTCATCGTATCGGACCGTCTTCATATGTCTGTAGCCTGCGCCGCGGATGCCATCCGGGCAGGCGCGGACGAGATCAAGGTCTGCTCGTGCGAAGGCGGAACGGTCCGTCTCGCCCACCTTGCAGAGTTTTTAAATGTCCGCGGCGAAAGCCTCCGTGCTTCTTCCGGTATACGAATGACCGAGCTGCAGCGTTCCTCTCTTCAGATCGAGCGGCTTCTCAAGGCCGAGCGCCGCAGATCCACGCCGTTTGAAGACGGCGTGCGCGAAGAGGCCGAATTCACCCTTAACTCCCACGACGACATCGCCGCCGTCCGCAAGGCCTGCGGCAAACTCGGATATGATCTGACCGAAGACGACGTAGTCAAGGTCTTCGGCGCTTTTTCCGCGATTGCGGCAAAAAAAGGCAACGTCAACGCAAAGGAGCTTGACGCTCTTATCGCTACCTGCGCTCTTCAGGTGCCGCAGACCTATCAGCTTGAGACCTATCTCATAAATTCCGGTAACGTCATCAGCTCCAGCAGCCATATCCGCCTGAAAAAAGACGGCGAGATAAATGACGGCCTGTCCGTCGGCGACGGCCCTATCGACGCCTCGTTCCTGGCGATCGAGCAGATCACCGGTACGCATTACGAGCTTGATGATTTCCAGATCCGCGCCGTCACCGAAGGACGCGAGGCTATGGGCGAGACCATCGTCCGTCTGCGTTCCGACGGCAAGCTCTATTCCGGACGCGGGATCTCGACCGACATCGTCGGCTCCAGTATTCAGGCATATATCAGCGCCCTGAACAAGATCGTTTACGAGGAGAAGGAAAAATGAATCTCTCGTTTTCGACCCGCGGGCGCACTCAGACACCCTGGGAAAACTTAACGGAAATGGCCCTGGAAAACGGCTTTACCGGCATCGAGGTCTATGATGCCTATAAAGACGCGCTCCTGACCGGTCCGTCCGGTCCGCTGCACACCTATCACGCCGCCTCTACTCTCCGGTCTCTCCGTGAGATGGGGCTGTGCATACCGCTTTTGGACAGCTCATGCCGGGTTGGCTGCGGCGATAACGACGCCCTCTCCAACCTGGAATTTCTGATCTCACTTGCGTGCATGGTCCAGGCGCGCTTCGTGGCCCTGCGCAGCGATGCGGCAAGTGTGGAGGATGTCAGACGCGACCTCGATATATTGCTTCCTTCGGCCGAAAAAGCAGGCGTTACCCTGCTGATCAAGACGAACGGCCTGTTTTCCGATACAGCCCTGCTCCGCGACCTTCTCGACGCCTACGCCTCCGACAGCCTCGGGGTGCTCTGGGACGTGCATCATCCCTTCCGCGACTGCGGCGAGACCCCCGATCAGACGATCCGCAACCTCGGCGCCTATATAAAGCACGTACACCTCAGGGATTCCAACGATGCCGGGCAGTATGAGCTCGTCGGCGAGGGCACCCTCCCTATCCCCGACGTGATCCGTGCGCTTTCTTCCGTGGATTACGACGGATTCATATCGCTCGAATGGAAGATCGAGTGGATGACGGATCTTCCCTATCTCGATGTGATCCTGCCGCATTTCGTGAATTATATGCACCGCTTTGAATCGACCCGCGGCAAGAAAAAACGCCTGTACCCCAACCACGACGGTACCGGCGAATATGTCTTCAAAAAGGACGAGCTCATCGACCTTACTTTCCCGAAGGTCCTCGACCGGATGGCCGAGGAGTTTCCGGATCAGCCCTGTTTCAAATACACTACCCTTGACTATACACGGACCTACAGCCAGTTCCGCGATGACGTCAGCGACTTTGCCCGCGCTCTTGTCTCCCTCGGAGTACGCCCCGGTTCAAAGGTCGCGATCTGGGCGACCAACGTGCCCGAATGGTTTATCACCTTCTGGGCAGCGACAAAGATCGGCGCCGTCCTGGTGACTGTCAATACCGCTTACAAGATCCATGAGGCGGAATACCTGTTCCGGCAGTCCGATACGCATACGCTCGTTATGATCGACCGCTGTCTGGATTCCGATTACCGCGGGATCATAAATGAGCTGTGTCCGGAGATCGCCTCCGCGGTTCCCGGTGAGCCGCTGCACTGCAAGGCGCTGCCATTCCTGCGCAATGTGATCACGGTGGGCTTTGCGATGCCGGGATGCCTCACCTTTGAAGAGGCCATGAGAAGACGCGAGCTGACCACTCTCACGGAGATCGAAAGGCTCTCATCGAAGGTCCGTCCCGACGACGTCTGCAACATGCAGTACACCTCCGGCACGACCGGTTTCCCCAAGGGCGTCATGCTCACTCACTATAACGTCGTGAACAACGGCAAGTGCATAGGCGACCGCATGGGGCTCTCCACCGCGGACCGGATGATGATCCAGGTCCCGATGTTCCACTGCTTCGGCATGGTACTGTCGATGACCGCGTCTCTGACACACGGCGCGACTGTCTGCCCTATGCCGTATTTCTCGGCAAAGAGCAGTCTTGCCTGTATCAACCAGGAAAAGATCACCTGCTTTAACGGTGTTCCGACCATGTTCATCGCGATGTTCAATCACGAAGACTACAGAAAGACTGATTTTTCGCATATGCGCACCGGCATCATGGCCGGCGCCGGCTGTCCTCCCGAGCTCATGAAGCGGGCTGCGGATCCAAACGAGATGAACATGACGGGTATCATCAGCGTCTATGGGCAGACTGAATCCTCACCGGGCAGCACGATGTCCGCCTGGACCGATCCGCTCGATCTGAGGACCGAGACGGTGGGCTACGACTTCCCGCACGTGGAGTGCAAGATCATCGATCCCGAGACCGGCGAGATCCTGCCCGACGGGGAAAACGGCGAATTCTGCTCCCGCGGCTATAATACCATGAAGGGCTACTACAAGATGCCCGATGCGACGCGCGACACCGTCGACAGCGAAGGCTGGCTGCATTCGGGCGACCTGGCCTGCCGCGACGGGCGCGGATGCTACCGGATCACAGGCCGCTTAAAGGATATGATAATCCGCGGCGGCGAGAATATTTATCCCAAAGAGATCGAAGAATTTATATATACGCACCCGGATGTGCAGGACGTTCAGGTGATCGGCGTTCCCGACAAGCGCTACGGCGAGGAAGCCATGGCCTGCATCATTCTCAAAGAAGGCAGGACCGTGACCGAGGAGGAAATGCGCTCGTTTATCACCGCATCCCTCGCGCGGCACAAGGTCCCGCGGTACATAACCTTTACGGATTCGTTCCCGATGAACGCAGCGGGAAAGATCCTGAAATACAAAATGCGTGAAGACGCCGTCAGACGGCTCGGACTCTGATCGGAGGATATATGGCATCAGAAGAATTGCAGAAAATGAGAGAAGTCGCGCAGCGTATCCGCGAGATGAGAGAGATCTCGGGGTTTACGCCTGCCGAAATGGCAGAAAAGGTGGAGGTCTCGCCTGAGGCGTATATCGCCTACGAGAGCGGCACCGTCGATTTCCCTTTTACCTTTATACATAAGTGCGCCCTGGCCTTCGGCATCGGCATGACCGATATCCTGGAAGGCGAAAGTGCGCATCTGGCTTCGTATACGGTCACGCGCCGCGGACACGGCCTGCAGACCGCAAAGGAAGACGGCATAGAGATCCGCGATCTCGCGCCCATGTTCCGCGGCAAGATCGCCGAGCCCTACTGGGTCAGATACGAGTACGATCCTGCCCTCCAGAACAAGCCCATCCATCAGGTAAAACATTCCGGACAGGAATTCGACCTCGTCATCTCCGGCCGCCTCAAGATCCAGGTCGGCAAAAACGTGGAATATCTCGGAGAGGGCGACAGCATTTATTACAACTCTTCCACCCCGCACGGAATGATCGCGGTCGACGGACAGGACTGTCTCTTTGTCGCGGTCGTACTGCCGGGCTCGAATCAGGAAGAAAAACTCGTCCGCGATACGCTCATCCCGGCCCGCATGACCGACCGCAAGCTCATAGCGTCCAAATTTATCAAAGTCGCGGAGAGCGAGAGCGGCTATCCGCTGTCGGTCGGATTCAAAAACGACGACAGCTTCAACTTTGCTTTTGATATCGTGGACGCGCTCGCCAGACGCGAGCCCGACAAACTGGCCATGCTCCATATAGCCGCGGACATGACCGAGCGCCGCCTGACCTTTTCCGATATGAAGCGCAACTCCAATCAGTGCGCCAACTATTTCAAGAGCCTCGGCATCAAAAAAAGCGACCGCGTCATGCTGATCCTCAAGCGCCATTACCAGTTCTGGTACGCTATCCTCGGACTGCACAAGCTCGGCGCTATCGTGATCCCCGCGACAAATCAGCTTCAGGCTCACGATCTTGAATACCGCTTCAACGCCGCGGGCGTCAGCGCGATCCTCTGTACCGCCGACGGCGATATCGCGGATCACGTCGACGAGGCTGCGGCTTCCTGCCCTGATCTGAAGCTTAAGCTTATGGTGGGCGGCAGTCGCGAGGGCTGGAAGGATTTCAACGAAGAATATCCGCTTTACAGTACGCATTTCTATCGCAGCGCCGACACCGCCTGCGGAAATGATACCATGCTCATGTTCTTCACCTCGGGAACGACCGGTTATCCTAAGATCGCCGAGCATTCGTACAAATATCCGCTCGGACATTACATGACGGCCAAATACTGGCACGGCGCCGGTGACGACGGCCTGCACTTCACGATCTCAGAGACGGGCTGGGGCAAAGCGCTCTGGGGCAAGCTCTACGGACAGTGGATGGCCGAATCGGCAGTCTTTACCTACGATTTCGACCGTTTTGACGCATCGGTCATCCTGCCGATGTTCCACAAATACAACATCACTTCGTTCTGCGCACCGCCGACCATGCTCCGCATGATGATCAAACAGGATCTGTCAAAGTACGACCTGTCGTCCATCGTCCACATGACGACCGCCGGCGAAGCGCTTAACCCCGAGGTCTACCGCCAGTTCGAGAAGCTGACCGGGCTGCAGATCATGGAAGGCTTCGGACAGACCGAGACCACTCTGTCTATCGCAAACTTCCTGGGCGGACCGCACAAGGTTGGCTCCATGGGCCGTCCCTCTCCCCTGTACAATATCGACATTCAGGGTCCGGACGGCACCTCGCTCCCGGACGGCGAAGTCGGCGAGATCGTCATAGGTACGGGGAACGGACTGCCGGTCGGGCTCTTTAAGGGCTATTACCGCGACGAGGAAAAGACGCGCGAAGTCTGGCACGACGGCTGGTACCACACCGGCGACACCGCCTGGCGCGACGAGGACGGCTTCTTCTGGTATATCGGACGCGTGGACGACGTCATCAAGTCCTCCGGCTACCGTATCGGGCCGTTTGAGATCGAGAGCGTCATAATGGAGCTTCCTTACGTTCTTGAATGCGGCGTTTCCGCCGCTCCGGACGAGGTGCGCGGTCAGGTCGTCAAGGCATCGATCGTCCTCGTTCCCGGCACGGAAGGAACGGAGGAGCTCAAGGCAGAGATACAAAGCTACGTCAAATCTCACACCGCGCCGTATAAATATCCGCGTATCGTGGTCTTCCGCGACAGCCTGCCAAAGACCATCAGCGGCAAGATCCAGCGGCACCTGCTGTAATGGCGGGCCCGCTCTGATCGGATAATACGCATTAGCATAGAGGGAGAGGCAAATTGGAAAAGATATCAGGACTCGATTACAAGATACAGGAAATAGCTCTTCGAATCCGGGAGCTCCGTGAGATCACCCGCTTTACGCCTGCGGAAATGGCCGAAAAGACAGGCGTATCCGTCGAGGAATATCTGAAATGCGAAAACGGCGAAGGCGACCTTAACTTCGCGTTCATTTACCGCTGCGCGCTCGCTTTCGGAGTGGATGTTACCGATATCATCGAAGGCGTCAGCCCTACTCTGACGTCCTATACTCTGACACGCGCCGGCAAGGGGCAGCGGATCGATCAGGCGCACGGCATGGAGTATTACAACATGGCCGCTTCCTTCCTGAACCGTATCGCCGAGCCGCTCTATGTACACAGCACCTTCAGCGAGGAGGCGCAGCACCGTGATATCCAGCTCACGACGCACACCGGCCAGGAATGCGACATCGTTATCTCGGGACACCTGATGGTCCAGGTCGGCAACCACAAGGAAGTCCTCGGCCCCGGGGACAGCATCTATTACGACAGCGCCACACCTCACGGTATGATCGCCGTTCAGGACGACGACTGCTATTTCTATGCCATAGTCCTCAACCCCACCGGAGAGCCGATCCCGGAGCTTACGCCCTCCAGGCTAATACCCGAGGCAAAGCGCACGATCCGCAGGGACGACAGGCCGAGACTGTATCAGGAATTCATAGACGTAGAGGAAAACGAGAAGGGGACTCCGATCTCCATTCGTTTCAAAAATACGGACCGCTTCAACTTTGCTTTTGACATCGTGGACGGGATCGCGAAGGCGGAGCCCGACAAGCTGGCCATGCTCCATTTGTCATCCGACAAGACCGAGCGCCGCTTCACCTTTCTCGATATGAAAAAGGCTTCCAACCAGTGCGCGAATTACTTTAAGAGCCTCGGTATCAAAAAAGGCGACCGCGTACTGCTTGCTCTAAAGCGCCATTACCAGTTCTGGTTCGCGATGCTCGGCCTTAACAAGCTCGGAGCGGTCGCGATCCCGGCGACCAGCCAGCTGCAGAGCCATGACTTCGAATACCGCTTTAAGGCGGCAGGCATCTCGACTGTCATTTGCACAGCGGATGAAGATACCGCTGCCCAGATAGACCTGGCCGCCGAAACGTATCACGGTCTTTCAAACAAGATCATCGTCAACGGCACGCGCGATGGCTGGCGTACCTTTGACGAGGAATACAAGCTTTACAGCACGCACTTTAACAGGACGGCGGATTCTCCGTGCGGCGACGATCTGCTGCTCATGTATTTCACGTCCGGAACCTCCGGCTTTCCTAAGATCGCCGCGCACAATCACAAGTACCCTCTCGGACACTTCCATACCGCAAAGTACTGGCATTCCGTCGACCCGGCCGGCCTGCATTTTACGATCTCGGACACCGGATGGGCCAAGGCCATGTGGGGCAAACTCTACGGGCAGTGGATGTGCGAGGCGGCGACCTTTGTGTATGATTTTGACAGATTTGACGCGGCGGATATCCTGCCCATGTTTGCCAAGTATCATATCACCACGTTCTGCGCGCCGCCGACGATCCTCCGGATGATGGTCAAGCAGGATATCTCCCGCTACGACCTCTCTTCCATCGAGCATATGACTACTGCCGGCGAAGCCCTTAACCCCGAAGTCTACCGCCAGTTTGAAAAAGCAACGGGACTTCAGATCATGGAAGGCTTCGGCCAGTCGGAAAGCACGATGATCATCGGCAATATGATCGGCGCGCCTCACAAGATAGGTTCCATGGGCAAGCCCGCCCCGATCTATGACGTCGATCTGGTCGATAGCGAAGGCAGGAGCGTCCCGGTCGGCGAGGTAGGCGAGATCGTCATCCGTATCGATAAAGAGCGCCCCTGCGGACTGGCGGTCGAGTATTACCGCGATCCCGAAAAGACCGACGAGACCTGGCGCGGCGGCTTCTACCATACGGGCGATACGGCGTGGAAGGACGAGGACGGATTCTACTGGTACGTCGGACGTGTGGACGACGTCATCAAATCCTCAGGATACCGTATCGGGCCTTTCGAGATCGAAAGTGTCATCATGGAGCTGCCTTACGTGCTGGAATGCGGCGTTTCGGCCGCTCCGGACCCTGTGCGCGGCCAGGTCGTCAAGGCTTCGATCGTCCTGATCCCCGGCACCGAAGGGACCGAGGAGCTTAAGAGAGAAATACAGAATTACGTAAAGACGCACACCGCGCCTTACAAATACCCGAGGATCGTCGTTTTCCGCGACAGTCTGCCCAAGACGACAAGCGGAAAGATCCAGCGCAACGCGCTGTAGGAAACGGAGGTACTATGAGGATCACCTGCATCCAGATGAACATGCTCGCCGCAAGACCCGCGGAAAACTTTGACCGGGCCGAAGGGCTTATATGGCAGGCGCTTAATGAAAAGCCTGACGTTATCGTCCTTCCCGAGACCTGGAATACGGGCTTTTTCCCGCGCGAGGGGCTGGAAAGCCTCGCCGACCGCGACGGTGAAAAGGTCAAGACCCGCATCGGCGCGCTGGCGCGTGAAAACCGCGTCAATATCGTGGCCGGGAGCGTCGCGAACCTGAGAGACGGCAAAGTTTTCAACACGGCGTACGTCTTTGACCGTGAAGGCAGATGCGTGGCCGAGTACGACAAGACGCATCTCTTTACTCCGATGGGCGAGGACGATTATTTTGCGAAAGGCGGCCGTCTTGCCGCGTTCGAACTGGACGGTATAAAGTGCGGAGTCATCATCTGCTATGATATCCGCTTCCCGGAGCTTACCAGGACTCTCGCGCTCGGCGGCCTCGATATCCTCTTCGTCCCGTCGCAGTGGCCGGATGTGCGCATCCCGCATCTCCTGGCGCTGACACAGGCCCGGGCGATCGAGAACCAGATGTTCACCGTCTCCTGCAATTCCTGCGGTACGTACGGCGATACCGTCTACGGCGGCTGCTCTTCCATCCGCGACCCGTGGGGCGAAACGCTCGCAAAAGCCGGCGCCGGCGAGGAACTCATCACCGCCGACTGCGATCCCGGGATCCTGAAAGACATCCGCGGGACGATAAACGTATTCCGCGACCGCCGTCCCGAACTCTATCACGAAGTCTGAGGTGCCCCGCACCTTATTGCAGATGCTGAAAACACATCTTATAAATAAAAGGAGGATCAAACCATGAAACATTCTTTTCCGGTCACTCTGACCACACATCCCAAGCAGAAACCGGCCGATGAAAACGATCTCGGCTTTGCGCGCTTTTTTACTGACCACATGTTCCTGATGGATTATGAT
>JAFSTX010000024.1 GCA_017445585.1 Lachnospiraceae bacterium | reverse complement strand
TTCAATGATCTCAAGACTGTTAAATGACACGTGTGCACTCGGACTAATATATGTTTCACCCGATTCGACTTCTGACAAGAATCGAAAGTATCTTCCTTTTTGGGCATAATTTTAGTTGACCGGTAGTTGACTCAAGCCGAAATCGCATCATGAAAACACGTTATTTATAAGCATTTATGCGTGTTTATTTAGTTGATCCATGGTTGATTCCTGTTTGAATATTGGGGCAAGAGATTTCAGTAAAGCGGAAAATCTTGAAAACACGGCATTTTGATGAATTGTTAAACGAATTTACACCCCGTATATACCTTTTGAAGGTGTACTATCCGTAAACACCCTTTTTACCGCTTTGAGATAGCCGTATCCGAATTTGTTGTCCGGCTCGAGATAGCTGGTCTCGGTCCACTCGTTCCAGCTGTTGATCGTGATGAGCGGCGTGTCGCAGTGCTCATCCGCAAAACTTCTGGCCGCCCGGAGCAGCTTCTCGAACTTCTCCGGAGTGGGATCCTTGGTCACCGGAGCCCTGTATGCCGTGAAACGGGGATTGTTGTCCCAGCCCGCGGAGACGTGGGGGAAATATGGCTTTCCAAGGCTCGCGGCCTTTTCCCATTCGACCTTCGCGCACTCTCCTATCTCGCTGTAATCCAGGTCCATATCGGCAAAGTGAGCGAACTGGTAATGGGTGAGCGAATCGAGTGGAAGCGCCTTTAATATCTCCTGCGAAGACAGACGCTCCTCGGTATTATCCACGCCGGTGATATTGATCATCTGCTCTCCCCATTTGATCATCTGGAAATGGACGCCCCCAAAGCCGGCCGCGCTGGCCTCGCTGTCAAGCCATACGAGCGCCTCTCTCGCGTTTTCAAGGCCGCCGAGGCCGTTTATGAAATTGCTCATGTCATAGATACTGACGACGGGCCTGCCGCCGATCCGGTAATATGACGGATGGCCGAAGTACTTCTCCATCCAGCGCCTGCCGATGACTCTGAACTGTTCTGCCGTCACCCTGCCGCTCCAGATCACGGTCTCCTGATCCGAGGTGCGCTTGTCCCACAGCGTGTTCGCGTCATGATTCGCCCACATCAGATAGAATTTCATCCTGTCGTTGTTGCGGGCCTTCAGGAAGCCGTCGTTCAGGCAGTTCTCGAGGAAAGGCCTCCCGTCGTACCAGTACCAGTCATAGATAAATACGTTGACGCCGTGGTCGGCCGCGGCATCGATCTCCATCTCCATCACGTACGGGTCAGCCTCGTTGACGTAGCCCCAGAGCGGCTTTCGTCCCCAGACGTAGTCGCCCTTCTTCTCAGCGTTCTTCACGCTCTGCCACTCACCGATACCTTCGGGCCAGAATATCCTCGTCCGCGGTTCGTCCCTCGTATACGCCGGCCATACATAGGCCGCGATGTCATACTTTTTCATGTCAGGATCTCCGTTTGTTAAAGGCCCCCCGGAAGACTCCGGAGGGCCAAAGTTTGGATGAGGCGGTTTAGTCCCACTCGTAATCCTTGATCTGGCGGACGACGTCGATGATCGTGCCGTCGCGGGCTTCGATGACGCCCACTACCCTGTCGCCGAACTTGATCGGCTCAGGCTCGCCGGTGATCGCGTAAGCCATATCGCGAAGCTCCTCGATCGTCTTGACGGGAAGCTTGGCGGCCTTAGCGCACTCGAGCAGGTCGGGGCGCGCAGGGTTGACCGCTACGCCGTAGTCGGTGATGACCACATCGACAGTCTCGCCGGGCGTGGTGACCGTGGTAACGTCAGTGCAGATAGCCGGGGTCCTGCCCTGAAGCAGAGGCGCGATAACTATGGTGCACTTTGCACCGGCGGCAGTATCGGGATGTCCGCCCTGAGCGCCGGTGACCATGCCGTTGGAATCGACGACAACATTGCAGTTGAAGTGAGTATCGACCTCAAGGGAAGCCAGGATAACGAAGTCGAGCTTGTTAACATAGGCGCCCTTGTTCATGGGATTGGCGTACTCGGAACCGGTTATCTCGATATGATTAGGGTTGTTGGTAATGGACTGGATAGCCTTAAGGTCAAAATCCTGAGTATCGACCAGCTTCTCGATAAGTCCCTGCTCCAGAAGCTCGCACATAGGTCCCGCGATGCCGCCGAGTCCCAGACCCATCTTGATGCCGCGCTCCTTCATTATCTTGCCCAGCGAAATGGTGGATGCGATGGATGCTCCGCCCACGCCCGTCTGATATGAGAAGCCGTCCTTGAAGTAAGGAGTATTGATAACGAACTTGGTGCAGTACTCAGCCATCATGAGCTTGCGGACATCGGTAGTAGGCTTTGCGGCGCCGGTAGCGATCTTGGCAGGATTGCCAATCTCGTCTACGACGATGACGTAGTCCACATTAACCTGGCTGATGGAAGCGGGGATGTTCGGATAAGGAACAAGCGTATCCGTGATGGCGACGACCTTGTCGGCATACTGGGCGTCTACATAGGCATAGGACAAAACGCCGCAGTCTGACTTGCCGCCGACAGCGCGCAGGTTGCCGTACTCGTCAGCGGTAGGAGCGCCGATGAAAGCGATGTCGATATGGACGTCTCCGCTCTCGATGGCGCGGACTCTGCCGCCGTGGGAGCGCATGATGGCGTAGCCCTTAAGCTTGCCGGTGGAGATAGCTTCGCCGATCTTGCCGCGCACGCCGGAGGACTGGATGTTTGTGATGGTTCCGTCCTCGATCATGGGAACGATCGGATCATGAGCCTTGCCCAGAGACGAGGCGCAGATCGTGATATCCTTTACGCCCATCTTGTGGACCTCTTCCATGACCATATTTACGATATAGTCGCCCTCGCGGAAATGATGATGGAACGAAAGCGTCATGCCGTCGCGCAGTCCGCACTTGACGAGCACGTCGTGAATGGAATCCACCATCTTGCTCTCCTTGGGGTCCATCCAGCAGCGGACCGTGGGAGCTGCCTTTTTGTACTCCTCGCCGTTTCTGGCATAGGTTCCGGCAAAGGGCTTCATATTCAGATCTTTTAATACTTTTTCAGGTATATCTCTTCCTACTGCGTTTATCATATTACAGATCCCCCTCGTATACTCCGGCTGCCTTGGCCAGTTCTATAGTTCTCTTTGCGCCGGGATAGAAAGCGATATCGATCATCTTGCCGTCTACGGTAAACACGCCGATACCCTGAGCCTTCTTCTCGTCGACTTCCTTAACGATCTTTTCTGCCTGGATGATCTGCTTCTCGGTAGGAGTAAAGACCTCATGGCAGACAGAGATCTGGCGGGGATTGACGATGGATTTTCCGTCAAAGCCCATGGCCTTGATCATCTCGGTCTCCCTGCGGAAGCCTTCCATGTCGTCAAGATTTGTAAATACGGTGTCAAAGCACTGCTTGCCGGCGCAGCGGGCGGCATTGATCATCTGGCCGCGGGCCCATGCAAACTCGACTCCGGTACCGGAAATAACAGTCTGAAGATCCTTTGTGTAGTCGCCGCCCGAAAGCGCGATACCAAAGAGCAGCGGGCTGGCCTCGCAGATCTCAAGAGCGTTCAGAACGCCCTTTGTGGATTCCAGAGCAGCCATGATAAGGATGGAGCCGTGCTCTACGCCGAACTCCTCCTCGGCCTTTCTCATTTCTTCCTCAACGACATGCACATCCTTCGCGCTCTCGCACTTGGAGATACGTATGGAATCGCAGCGGCCGGCGACGCACACGCGCACGTCTTCCTTCCAGTGAGCGGTCTCGAGGCCGTTGATACGGACGACTCTCTCCACTCCGCGGTAATCGATCTCCTTAAGAGCGTGGTACAGGCTATAGCGAGCCGCATCCTTCTGGTTCTCGGCTACGGCATCCTCGAGATCGAGCATGATGGAATCAGGCTTGTAGATATAAGGGTCCTTGATGAGGCCGGGCTTCTGAGCATTGAGGAACATCATGGACCGGCGAAGTCTGGTCAGATTAGGATTAGTCATCTTATTGCACCTCCCCAGGGCAGCTTTTTGCCCTCGCAGATCTCGTCCTCGCTGTAGCCGGAAGCACGGAAAACCGCGCCCTCTACGCGCGCCTTGAGCGTGCAGTCAAGAGCTCCCTTGTCCACGACCTTGACCTTTACATTGTCAACGCCGAGGCGCTCGAGGGTCTCCTCCACGGTGGCCTTGATCTTGCGTCCGAACTGGTTGATAACACTGCTCTCGATGTCAAGCTCTACCCTGCCATCGCCAGGCTCTACCGTGACCTGGGCGTCGCTGGACTCGAGAGTGCCCGCCATCGCTGTGCGTAACACTTCCATAAAACAACCTCCTATATGTTTTATAAACATGAACAATGAAGGACCGTTTTTCGATCCTTCATTGATTATAATGCCGGGTTATTTGTTTTTCAACAAACGCAGAAATTTTAATCTTGTGATTTACTCATGATTATTTTGAATATTTTGGATAAATCTTTAATTAATTAAGCCTCCCCCGACTATTGCGCACATCTCGTCCCACTTGCGCTCCATATCCTCCACCAGAGCGAGCTGCGTGCGGCAGCGGACCAGATTGTGCTCGGGATACGCAGTATGGAAGTATTTATCGCCGTTCAGATAGTCCGTCAGAAATCTGGATCCGCACTCAAGTGTCATGAGCTTGGCCCCGAGAGGCAGAGTTTCGATTTCAAGCGGCGTGAGGCGATCGCGGCATTGCGACAGGAACCCCTCCGTGTAAGCCGAAAAAAGCGGAAGCGACAGGCTGACCCGCGACAGGTCCCGCTCGTCCTCTGCGGCAGTTGAAGCGCCGAATCTGATCGAATCACCGAAATCGTTCGCCACAAGGCCGGGCATGACGGTATCGAGATCGATCACGCACAGGGGCTTGTGGCTCGTATCGTCGAGCATTACGTTGTTGAGCTTGGTGTCATTGTGAGTAACGCGCAGCGGCAGTCTGCCCTCATCACGCAGGCGGATCAGTTCACCTGCCTCCTTCTCTCTGGAAAGATACCCATCAACTTCCCGCCTGACTCCGGCGAGCCGTCCCGCCGCGTCTGCCGCTATCGCATCATGCAGCTGACGGAATCTGTCGGGGGTATCGTGAAAGCGCGGTATGGTCTCTACGAGGCTTTCTGCAGGGAAATCCGCGAGCTGATTCTGGAACTGTCCGAAGGCCTCGGCGCTGTGCCTGAAATCATCCTCGCACTCCGCCTTCTCCAGACAGATCCCGCCCCTGACAAAATCATACATGCGCCACACGCTTCCGTCGCTGCAGCGCAGATAACACTCTCCGGCCCTGGTCGGCACGAGCGAGAGCACCTGCTGCGGCGGTTTGATCCTGCACCTGATATGCGCGGTAACGGCCTGGATATTTTTCATGACTCCGTCCAGATCCCTGAAAACGTATCCGTTAAGCTTCTGAAGAATATAGAGCTGCTCGCGGTTGGTCGCCAGCAGATACGTCTCGTTGATATGTCCGTTGCCGTACCGATCGCAGCTTATCACCTCTCCGTCAGTACGAAAGAGGCTGTAAATCTGTTTCATATCATTTACTTCCTTGCAGTTATTTCAATCTTTAGCAGCCGGGTACTCGTTGCAGAGCAGACGGTAAGGAGCCTCGTCCTCTTCGATCTCGGGGAAGCGTCCCACCGGCGGATTAAAGCGGTTGTCCGTATTGTCGTCGTTGCACTGGCTGACCTCTCCGAGCAGCACGGCTCCGGTACCGGGCTCGACGTTGAAATCATGATACATAAACTGCTGGATGTGTATGCTCTCTCCGGGCGTCAGGCGTATCTGCGTCCCGGCAGGCACGGTATATGTCCGGCCGTCGGTATGCACCGTCACGTCGCTCTCCTTATCCACGGACTCATCCGGAAGGCTGTTGTACACGCGTATCAGGATGTTGCCGCCGCCGCGGTTTATGATATCCTCGGTCTTATACCAGTGAAAATGATTCGGCGAATACTGTCCTTCCTTCATGTACAGGAGTTTTTCCGCATATACCTTCGGATATTTGTCAGTCATGGCACGGTTGCCGTTGCGGATCGTAATGAGGCTCATCCCGACCTTGTCAAAATCTCCCAGGCCGTAGTCCGTGATATCCCAGCCCAGCATGCAGTCTCTTACCTCATCGTAATCGTGACCCTTGCTCTCCCACTCTTCGGGCGTAAAATTGCAGAAAGGCGGCAGATAGCAATGTTCTCTCCTGCAGGCCTCCTCAAGCTCCCTGAGGGCCTTGTTGATTTCTGATCTCTTCATTTTCTCTCCTGTTCGTTTTTACTGTTTATCATTTCCTCGATATCTTCAAAAACCGGACGGTACAGCTTTGCCGAGAAATATGCCGGGACCGACAGCCCGATGAAAAAGGCCGCAAGCATCCACGCAAAGCGAAAACTCAGCACCATTACCGCGGGCAGCGCCCACAGCAGCAGCATTCCGATCGTTCTTGGAAAATATCTTATTGCCAGAACAGCTGAATTATAAAAGATATATTTTATGCTGTAAACAAAATTTGCCTGAAGCGGAAACGCCCACAGCGCGATCATTACCGCTGCGATGATCACAAAGACCTCAAAGCCTCTCACCATGGCCAGCATGCTGCCGGCAAAAAAGGCGGGCGCAAAAATATAGGTCGCCGCGGAGGCGCCGATCACAAGGGCAAAGATCAGGAAAAGGATCCCTGCCCTGATGAGATTGTCCCTGAATGCTCGCCAAAAAGAGGTCGCCACGTGCAGCTCATCCTTGATGATCTTTCTCGCGCTGTAGTGGCACGCGCAGATCGATGCGCCTGCCGTGAGCACAGGGATACAGCACAGCAGCGTCAACAGATTAAGCAGGACAAGGTCCGCCAGCCTGCTTAAAAAGCTTAGTATGCGCGGTTCGTTTTTAGACATTCCCTCCAAGGTGCTTCCTCCTGCAGAGCTTTCCTGTCATACGGTCTGTTATTATAGCACAAACGGCGGCTGATTACAGCCGCCGCTGTCTGAATATTAATACATGGATTTTACATGAGCGGACCCCAGCCGGTGCCCGGAGGCGTGATCCTGAAATCGTCCATGTAGATCGTGACCTTCGCGTCGCCGAGCATGCTGCTGTTGTTCTTGTCAAGATTTACGAACATCCAGACAGAATCAGCCGCAGCGCCAAGGTCGATGCAGACCTCCTCCCAGGTGTTGAACCTGAATCCTGATCCCATGACGCTGTTGGATGCGCCGTTGCGGTCAACGCACTTTGACTCGATCGCAAACGTCTGGCTTCCTGCCGCAGACGGATCTGTCTCCACATAGATCCAGAATTTCAGCAGACTCTGCTTTGCACAGGTCTCACCAAGCGAGACCGTGATCTCCGGCCAGATGGAACCTGTCGCATCGCCTGCCAGTCCGTACTCTCCGAGTCCGATCGTTTGCGCCGCGGCTTCGAGAGCGGAATTCTCATATCTCACTCTGGAGGTGCTGAGCGCGACCGGATAGGTGTCCTTTACGGAATAATGGCTCATATCGCAGGCGCTCTCAAAGCCGGACGGAGCATCCTCATTGAGGCTGAAGGCCGCGCCGCTGCTTCCCGCAGTTCCGGCGATACCCCTCAGATTGTCAAAATACAGGGCGTCCGTCACATCAGTTTTGCTCTGTTTGCCGCTCAGGAAGGTGACTGTCATGTATTTCACGTTATTGATGTCGAATCTGCCCGCATAGATCGGATCGGTCAGATCATACGCGATCGTATTCCAGGCCTTTGGCGCAAGAGTATATATCACCTCGTCCGGGATCTCGTATCCTGGGCTTTCGTTATCATAAACAGTAAAGCTCCACTTGACGGATACCGGCTCATCCGAGTCATTGTAGACATCCATCATGATCCGGCTGAAGTTTCCAAAGCTCTTCGTTCCGAAACCTGACGCATTGCAGTTGAACCTGAACCAGGGATCGCTGTACTTTTCAGCATACGCACCTTCCGGAATGATCATCCATGAGCCGGTTCCCTCGCTCACATAGGCCGCATCCTTATTAACCGCAGTCTTTCCGAGGAGCTTGCTGACTCTCAGTCCGGCGCCGGTTATCGCCTCATAGGAATCAAAGGACATCAGTACGCTGCCGTCGCTGGCGATCGGAGAGGCTACAGTAGTACCCTTGAATGCGGGAAGATATTCAGTCGTCCACTTCTCTCCCGAACCGCCGGACGAGCTCAAGGTCGATGCCTCATCGACCAGAGCGGAGCGGAGCGCGCCAAAGTCAAGTCCGTTGCTGCCGTCGTTGCGCATGCACATCTCATAGGAATACTTATACGTGAACGAGCTCCAGCTCCACGTTCGCTCTTCCTTGAACTCATAGAGATTATTGCAGAACTTCGACTTCATCTGGCTGTCGCTGTAGCCTTTTCCGTTTCTCACTGCCCGAAGAAGCTCATAATCCTCCATGCCGTCGCGTATGCTCATAAGCCTCATCGACGGGATAGGTCCGTAAACGCCGTACGGAGCTCCGGGGTAGGCAAGGAAACCGTCGCCCGAAGGCCAGTTCACGCCGCTTTCCGTCTTGCGGTAAGGCGTGCTGTATATATCCAGATACTCATTATAAGTGCTCTCGTTCTCGGTGGTATAAGCTGCGGCATCCCAGTAAAGATTGCCCTCTATACCGTACAGTTCCTGGATCCAGGACAGAGTGCGGGCGTTCAGCAGGTTCGTATCGCCGATATGATAGTTGGGACCGGGCGCGCCGGGCGTACTGTTTCCGTACCACCACAGCTCCAGTCCGTACGTGCTGCACAGATTCCTGATGCTGGTTATCCGGCTCTCATTTTTAAATGCCGAAAAAAGCGGGCAGAGCGTACTCATCGCATTAAGCAGCGTGGACGCGGTGCTCTGATTGTCCATAAGCCAATCCAGCTGAGAATCAACTATCGGAATGATGTTGGGGATACCGGTCACGTAGCTTCTCCATCCGCTGATGCTCTTGAAGGAGCTGTACTTTCCGCTTGTATCCGCAGCTATCGCATCTGCAGTATCATTGAGGATACCATTCAGCCGGGTAAGCCCGTCTGTCAGCATTTGTCGCACATCGGAGTTGGACAGATCCGGCTCGTCAAAGAAATAGAATACCGCCTTATCGAGCAGGTTCCTTCCGGGATAGCTGCGCTCCGCAAGCGCCATCACGACTTCCTTTACCTTCGCTTCAGGATCGTAGTTCCAGAAATTCTCGCCGATGTTTCCGGTCTCGGTCAGGATCGTATAGGAGGTAACTTCATCGTAGTACCGATCGGCATAATCGGCAAACTCCTCACCCGTAAGCGAGCCCATAGGCATGCTCTGGAGGGATATACGGTAGTCTTTGAAGAACTCATAGTATTTCTCCATCATCTCGAGACTTCCGTCGAGCTCGCCCGTCGCGACTCTGTCATAGCGCCATGAAAAGAGCGTCCTGGCGTTTACATCGTCGGTCAGAGTATACCCGGCGACCTCGAGAGAAACAGGTATCTTTATCAGGTCGCTTCCGAGCCTGAGCGTAAAGTCGCCCGAATACGTCCCTGCAGGCGTATCTGCGGGAACAAATACAGTGACCCAGAGCGCGCTGTTCTCATTTGACGCGGTCATATTCTCTCCGGCCGACTTTGCAGCCTTCATCGGCAGAAGCGCATCGGGCATCTGCCCGCTTCCGTAGTTGTAAACGGTATCGCTTAAGGGGATATACTTTTCTACATACACGTCAAAATTCGACGCAAGGAACACCTGGCTTCCGCTTGTCAGATCTGAGGGGACGAGCTCGAATTCATTGGAGCCGGTTCCCTTTATCAGCAGCTGAGCGCTCTCATATTCATTTCTGACAGCCTTATAGCTGAGAGAAGCGCCATCGGAGTAGGTACGCGATATATCGCTGCGCTCCACCTTTACGGAAGAGCCGAGCGAAAGCAGCTGGCCGAACTGCGAGCCGTCGGCGTCATATTCATCATCTGAAAGTGAATTGTAGATATAGATAGTCCTCGCTGTACCCGTGACGCGCGTGCCGTCCATGGTGACCCAGAACGGGGTAACTTCTATAGGCGTGGAGAAAGCGGACGCGGGAATATTCTTTACGGTCAGCGTACTGCGGCCTTCCCTGATGACCTCTCCAGACCGGCTGCGCAGCGCCCAGACCACATCTCCTTCGACGTCGGCGAGGGTCTCGTTGGTCACGCACAGAGCGGCCTTTGGCACAAAGCCGTTTCTCGGATCCTCCGTAGGGAAGTATCTCGCATCCTTCTCTCCGCTCTCCCTGCAGCTGATCATGACCGGGCTGTAGAAGCGCTTTGCAAAATAGTGCAGGGCCTTGAGCCTGCCGTAGTAATCGATGCTCGACCAGGACGCTGTAGGCCAGATATCGTTGAGCTGCCAGTAGAGGGTGCCCATGCATCTCCCGCGGTTGCGGCGCAGATGCTCGACTCCGTAGCGCATCGCCTCGGCCTGAAGGAGCTGCGAGGCATATGCCAGAGTCCCGAGCTGCGAAGGATACCTGTAGGTCTGGGACAGATAATTCAGTATCTTGCCGTTCGCGAGACCGTTGCGCTGGTGCATCTCCATCGTACGGCTGAATATGTTGCGGTCTTCTGGCTCGGTAAAAGCATTGATGGTCTTTTCGCTCGGGAACGACTGGAAGCCGAACTCGCTCAGATATCTGAAATAGTGCTTTCTGTAATCGGAAAAAGGCTTCTCACCGTGCCAGACCTCCCAGTAATGGGAATCTCCGGCGTTTTCGTTTCTCGGCTCGATAAAATGTCCGCAGCTCGTCGGCGAGGAAGGAATATACGAGATCTCCGGGCAGAGCTCCTTTACCAGCTCCGGAATCATCTCCTCATAGAGGTAAAGGTAGGTGTCGACCATATCCGGGTAGTCCTTGGCCTCCCCGTAGGCGTACATCTCCTCTACTTCGTTGTTTCCGCTGATGAGAGCCACCGACGCGTGATGTCTGATCCGCCTCAGGTTGTCGCGGATCTCCTCCCTGATGTTATCCCGCATCTCGGGCTCATTGCTCACGGTCACGCAGGCGACCATCATATCGAGGAACACCACGATACCCATCTCGTCACAGGCGTCAAAGAACGGATCTCTCGGGTACACACCGCCGCCCCACACGCGGATCGCGTTGAAATTCGCGTCGCGGCAGCGTTTTATCAGTTCATACGTCTTTTCGGGAGTGACCCTCGTCAGAATATTATCCTCGGGGATGTAATCTGCGCCCATGGCAAAGAACCTGACGCCGTTTACCTCATGGCAGAAGCACTCCCCGTATTTATCCTTTTCGCGGATCAGCTTCAGAGTGCGCAGACCTATCCGGCGCGTCTCCACGCAGTCTCCGCACTGCGCGGTCACGGTGTAGAGCGGCTGCGCGCCAAGGCCGTTCGGCCACCACAGCTGAGGATCCTGGACCTCGACCTCGGTGCCCTGAGGGATCTGACAGCTTTCCCCGTCCGGAGAAGTGAGCGTGATCTTTACGTCAGCCTCCCTGTCAGTCTGAGCGGAGGCGGTCAGCCATACGCGGCCGTCTTCATGGCGCTGGACTATGCGAAGGTCTGTTATCCTGGCGCTGTCAAGCACGAGAAGAGCGATATCTTTCCAGATACCCGCATCTGGAAGCCTGGGACCCCAGTCCCATCCGAGCATGCAGTGAGCCTTGCGGATATATCCAGCTCCCGCAGTGCAGTGCCACGGCTCAAACAGCCTCTCCTGCTTCTGTTTTTCCGTGATAAACGGTATCGGGGGATAAAAGACTATGCGGATGGTATTCGTACCGCTCGTAAGGAGCTCCGTCACGTCAAATTCCCAGGTCCTGTGCATGTTTTCGGTATGCGAGACATGCTTTTCGTTCACATATATATCGCAGAGCGTGTCAAGACCCTCGCAGCGCAGCAGCACCCGGCTGCCGTCCGGTTCAAAGTCAAACTGCCTTGAAAACGTAAACTCGTTTTCAAGAAGCTTATACGCATCCAGCTCGTTGCAGCGATAGAACGGATCCTCCATCAGTCCCCGCTCCAGCAGGATAGAGTAAACCGTCCCGGGAACCGTGCCCTCGCACTCATATCCCGCTCCGCAAAGCCTCCATGTACCGTTAAGACTGATCTTTTTCATGCATATTCTCCCGTTTTTATCCCTTGAGACCGCCGGAATACATCTGACCCATCAGCTTATCCGAGAAGAATATGAAGATAAGCAGTATCGGGATCATGGCGATAAGCGCGCCGGCAAAGTATGCAGGGTAATTGGCCGCGTACTGGATCTCCTGCTGGAAGGCATAGAGTCCAAGCGCCAGAGTGGGGCGTTCGTTAAAGTACAGCAGCGGAGTATTGTAATCGTTCCAGAACTGTACGAAATTCAGCAGGAAAAATGCTATCAGGATATTTTTACCCATAGGCAGGCCGATGGTGGTAAAAGCTTTCCAGTCGCTGCCTCCGTCCACGTACACAGCCTCGCGGTAAGCTCTGGGCACGCCCTTAAAGAAGCCGTAGGTGATCATCATATTTGCGGAAAAGCCGCCGATCTGCGTCACCAGATACAGAGGCGAATCATTCAGCCCCAGACTGTAGATCAGCCTGTAGGTGGCCGGGAGCGAGCCGTAGATAGGTATGATCATTATAAAAAGCACTATCTTGAAAAGCAGCTCTCTTCCCCTGAACTCATACTGGGCAAATATGTAGCCTGTCACGCATATGGAAAGCGAGGCAAGTATCGACGAACCGAAAACGAGCCATATACTGTTCCACAGCATTCCAAAGAAGCCTACGTTGTTGAACTCGAGCAGATCTATCGCAAGAGTGAAGTTCTCCCACTGCAGATGCAGCAGGTCGGGAAGCGACAGAGGCTCTCTGAGATAATCTATATTCGTCTTGAAGGCACTCATCAGCGCCCAGAAGAACATGTACAGTACTATGATGGTCCAGACGGCCAGGACAAGGAAGAGCTTGCGTCCCTGCAGCCGCCTCGTGGACGTCTGTATCAGGCCGTACCCCTTTGAATCGACCTGGCAGATAAACTTGCGCTCCGCCTGCGGTATGTTCCAGAAATAATCTATCGAGATCACGTTATCCAGAGGATAGGTGACGTCTATGCCGTTGTATTCAGGGATCCGTATCTTGACCGGATGACTGTCTCTGGCTGTAAAGGTGCTGTCCGCCGGGATGATGACCCTGTTGCCCGGCGCGTCCGGAGCGGCGATATTGCTCCACCAGTACATGGGGACGACCCTGAAATTGGGATTTACGAGCCTCGTGCGTACATAGAGCAGCTTTGAACCCTCCGGCAGAAAGACATCCATCTGATAGACTATGCAGCGGATCCTCTCGAACTGATAAAACCTGAGCACGGGCGTGCCATCCTCAAGACGCGTTCTCGCCGTGTGCATCCAGTCGCATGTAAACGGATTGTGCCCGACATAGCCGCAGTTCCACTCTACGCCGCCGCTCATCCACGCATTGCGGACGCCGAGGTGGCACGGTCTTACGACATCGTTGACAAAGAGAAGCTCTCTGCACTCGTCTTTATCAAAAAGCGAATAAAGCTTGGCGCCGAAGCACGGCATAAAGATAGCGCGCAGATGTTCATTCTCGAGGATCACCGCCGGGTAAGGCCTCTCGCAAAGCTCGCGGTCGTAATTGTCCTGAGCTTTGTAGGGAAAGCCGTAGTCGACCATGCCGTAGTTGACAAAAAGTCCATCCTCTTCGTCAAGCTCGAATTTATCCTGCATAAAGGTCAGACGGAGGTTCTCGGAGATGGCCGGAAGCGGGCTGACTCCGTGAAAATCAACGCCGGGAAGAATAATATCTTCTACACGTAAATCCGTCATTTTTTTGCCCTTTAACCCTTTTATATTATTTGATAACTTATTTTAACAATGTTAGCTTTTTATTCCTTGCTAATTTGTATTATTATTTATGTGTTTTTTTATGTTTTTTATCTATGCCGATTATTCATGAAAATAATAAAAAAAGTGAATATTCCGCCTGTTGCAGGCATAATATTCACTCTTTTCATCATTTATTGCAAAAGAATCTTCTTAGTTGCGGATACTGACGCTTTTCCGAAGAGTTACCAAAACTTAGCGATTTTTTATATTTTGTTAGCTGCGGTCGGGCTGTGGCGGCCCTTTTTGAGCCTTCTGTACTCTTTTGGCGTGAGCCCGTACTGTTCCTTGAATATCCTCAGGAAGTGGCTGAGCGAGTCAAATTCAAGTATTTCGGCGATTTCCGTTATCTGGCATTCGGAATTCGTCAGAAGCTGCGTAGCGTATGTGAGCTTCTGCTTTTTCTGGTACTGCACTATAGTCATACCTGTATAGTCCTTGAAATCCTTGATCAGCGTGCATTTCGCAACGGGGTACTGGCCGTAGATATCACGAACCTTAGTGGTCAGATATGTGTAATTATTCAGCTTTTCTACCAGGTCGAGTACGAAATCTTTTTTTGTCTCGTTTTGTCCGTTCTCGTTATGAAGCATCAAAAGCGAGATGGCGTTGTACAAAAACAGCGAGACTTTCTGATACTCACTTTCCTGATATATCAGCATATTGGCGAGCTTATAGAGGTAGTTATGCTCTATGTCCGTCAGCTCACAGCTTGCGAAAGTCTGGTTTCCGAAGACGCCCTTGAGGATAGGGTTTTCCTCAAAAAAGCGGTTGAAAAAACTGGATTTGGCAAAAAAGCTGAAATGGACACTCTGAGGCGACGCCTTGATCAGTCCGTGTGTCTCTCCCGGCATAAAGAGAAAGATCGTATTAGGGCTTATGAGCTGCTCCTTGCCGTTGTGAAAATGATAATAGTCTCCCCCCGCAGGCATCAGGAGTTCATAGAAATCCTCATGAGTATGGGCATCCACGTCTATCTGGCACCAGACATAGTCGTAGTTGTTTCCGGGTCTGAGCACGTGGTTCGAGAAGTGGTTTTTCTGGGTATGCTGCGGATCGAATCTCATTTAAAATCCCTTCTTTCTGTATTGCTTCAAAATCCTTCCGTTACAAGCAATCCGAGGCTTTCAGCCTGGCGGACGTATTCATCCAGGGAATAAACCGGAGTGCCTGTCAGATAGCTGTTCTCGCCCTTCCTGCCATCGTATTCCCAGCATATCTTCCAAAGCTCCTTTATATCGAGGGCAGGAAAATCCGAAATAAGCACCGCCCTGTCGCAGGGTATCACCGCACGGCCGCTGTAACAGATGCCGCGGGAGTTAACTATACGATAGTCAAGATCGCACTCGGTCCCGGTATCATTCACTCCGTAAAGCGAAAGCATTCCCTCTTTTCTCTCTTCGATCATCAGACAGACCGGCTGCTGGCAGCGCTTGATATAGTGATAAGCCAGTTTTCTCCTGCCATAGTAATCCATCACCGCATCTGAAATCTGGGGCCAGCAATCGCGGATATTCCACCATATAATACCACTGCAGCGTCCCTTTCTGCTGCGGAAATGCTGGATAAAAAACTGCAATGCCTCCGCCTGCGAGATCTGGCTTGCGAGAGCAAAACGTTCTATATCCCCGGGGATCTCTCCAAAGAGCGTCTTGATCTGAGAGGCCATCAGCTCATTGCGGTAGGCGTATGGTTCGCCCGGATCAGGATCCGGACAGGATGCGTGCAAAAGCCACTCCTGTCCTTTGTAATTACTGACCTCTCCCGGAGTAATAAACTGCCTGAGGCTGTCAGGTGAAGGGCAGCCGTGATATCCCATCTCACTGGCAAACAGGGCTGCAGCATCCTTATAGAAAGGCGCTTTGTAGTATTTTCTGTCTCCCCAGAGATGCTCCTCCGTAGAGCTAACGGAGCCTTTTTTACAGTATTCTTCATCATAATAGGGCGAGCTGGGCAAATAGGGCCTGCAAAAGTCCTCAGCAAGAAGCGTGTCGTAGATAATACGCCTTGTCACGATATTATCGTTGGGATCTGTAAAATTGATATTAAATCTGTAGTTTGTATCGCATTCATTATCTCCTGCCCAAAGACATATACTCGGATGATGTCTGAGGGCACGGACCACCTGTACGACTTCTTTTCTCAGTTTCTCACAGAATTCCGGAGTCTGGGGATAGTTACCGCAGGCCATGATAAAATCATGCCAGACTATCAGTCCCTTTTCGTCGCAGAGTGAATAAAACCCGTCCGTTTCATAGTGTCCCCCGCCCCAGACGCGTATTGCATTACAGCCGATATCCAGCACGTCTTTAAGGACATCATCTGCTCTCAAATCCGCGAGTGAAGGATGCGCGTCCGCCGGCACCCAGTTTGTCCCGAGTACGAATATCCGCATGCCATTGATCTCAAAGCAAAACTCGCCCTCGCCGTTTTCGTCTACATAGCTGGTTCGCAGAAGCTTTACGGTCCTGATACCTGTTCTGAAGCTCTGCTCGTCCACGACCTCACCATCGCGCAAAAGCCTTACAGACACATCGTAAAGCGACTGTTTTCCATAGCCCCTCGGCCACCAAAGCTGCGGATTCGGAACTGCGATCCAGTCCCTGCCGGCTTTGCCCCAGATCCTCGACGAATAGAAAAACCTGGAGCTGCCGCATCTGCCTGTTATCTCGACTCTGAATCTCGAAGCTTCCTGCTTTCCAAGTTCTGCCTCGTAGAAAAACTGCAGGACTGCCTTTTCCTGCTCGATCCTCTCCGCAAATAAATATGCCTGAACAAGGCCGATATCCGCCTTTTCGACAAGGCTCACAGGGCGCCAGAGTCCTCCGGAAACCATGCGCGGACATATATCCCAGCCAAACATCGACGGTGATTTGCGCACATTCAGACTATCGTAATTATACTTTAATGCATAACTCAGCGCTGTGCAGCCAAACTCTCTCGCGCGCAGCACCGTAGGATAAATATGCACTGAGAGCAGGTTTTCTCCTTTTTTCAGGGACGCAGCAGGGAACTCATGACTGACCAGCATATTGTCGCAGGAACCGATGCACGTACCGTTAATACGCACATCTGCAAAGGTATCGACTCCTTCAAAAATTAAGCGTTCATATCCAGTCGGTTCATGATCGAGCGCAAATATCTTTTCGTAAACAAGATGGTAATACTCGTATTTCTCGAGCATAGGCATATTCATGCCCACGTACGGATCAGGTATGATACCTGCCCTTTCCAGATCCAGCTCGTAGCTGCCTGGGACCAGTGCATCAACGCATATAAGATCCGAAGTATCAATACGACCGCAAAAATCCTGCACGCCTGATATTCCCGGATGTTTGGATAAAAAAGGCTGTCCGGAATTTAAAAGCGCCTCATACTGCCCCGACTCTGCGTCAGGGTACATATGAAGCTTCCACTTTCCGCTAAGATCCATTACTCTGTTGGTTTTCATGATCACTCACTGTTAGAAAAAAAAACATATTTGAGTTCATTATAGTAGTGTAATTCCGATTTGTAAATCTTTAAATAATATATTTTTTCAGACATTTCATGAAAAGTGTATTATAAAAGCCCGCCGTATGGCGGGCTTAAAACATATAGTAATTATGACCGTATCAATTCAGCTTTGTACCGCAGTTCACACAGTAACCGGCTTCGGGAGCATTGCTGGCTCCGCACTTGGGGCAGACATTGCCCGTCTGAGGTGCCGGAGGAGGCGTAACGGGCTGCTGAGGCTGCTGGGCCTGCTGCTGGGCTTGCCACTGGGCCTGCTGCTGAGCCTGCCACTGGGCCTGCTGCTGAGCCTGCCACTGTGCCTGCTGGGCGGCCTGAGCCGCTTTCTGAGCCTGCTCTTCCTTCCAGGCCTTGCGGACAGGATCGCTTTCCTCGCTGTAGCTCTCATCGTTGCCTTTCATGGCGTCCCTGATAACGCTCTTGAGCCAGCGTCCAGCGACGTCGCTGACAGGACCGTCAAAGGTATCCTTGTTGAAGCCGAGGATGATCCAGAACAGAGTAGAGAGAAGCGCAAGACCCCAGCCAAAGCCTCCGTCCTCTTTAAAGGACTTGGCAATACGAAGGCTGAGAGAGATGTTTACGTATGTACCGTAAAATGGGATCCACTCATAGATAAGCTTCCAGCCCTTTCCATAGTACATTTTGAAAAGCACGTAACGATTGTAGATGGGAATCAGAACAGCCCAGCCGGGAAGTCCCATCTTTGTGTAGGCTTTCCATTTTCCAATGATACCAACTACCGCAAGAGCCATGACTATAATGGCAATGAGCCAAGTCATCACAATCAGTCCCCCAAAGGGATTGTAATCATAATAATAATACCCCATATCCACCTCCTGTAAAAATCAAAGATAGTGTGATTATAGTACATCTGAACATCCATTTCAAGATGCCGTTGACCGCAAATGTGTTTTTTCCGCGCATCCGCGTCTTCCAGGCGTTTTATCAATGACAGCCGGCTTTTGACGGCACAAAAAAGACCCCATACGTATAGGGTCCTTATAAATGAGCCATCCGGGACTCGAACCCGGGACAACTTGATTAAAAGTCAAGTGCTCTACCGCCTGAGCTAATGGCCCTTATTAAGTTCTGCGATCCGAATCGCTACTGGGCTAGTTGGATTCGGACCAACGAATGCAGGAGTCAAAGTCCTGTGCCTTACCGCTTGGCTATAGCCCAAGATGACAAAAAACAAGGCACCCTCGCCCCCGCTGGCGAAAGTGCCGCGGGTGGGTAGTGGGACTCGAACCCACGGCCTCCAGAGCCACAATCTGGCGCGCTAACCAACTGCGCCACACCCACCATATAGGACCAAATAGGTTGGTCCCTCCCCTCTCAACCCTCAGACCTGCACGAAAGCTAAGCCCGAAAACTGAGAAAGCGGGTGATGGGAATCGAACCCACGTGTCCAGCTTGGAAGGCTGGTGTTCTACCATTGAACTACACCCGCTGGCTGCGTCGGGGTGACAGGACTTGAACCTGCGACCTCCTGATCCCAAATCAGGCGCGCTAGCCAAACTGCGCTACACCCCGATTGGATTTCGCAAACGCAAATGGTATTATACTCATAAAACAGCTGCGCTGTCAACAACTTTTTCTTATGGAAGTCATTATTCAGTACAGCACTTTAAGCCGGAGTTTCTTTGCTTCCCCGGCAGGAACAGTGTTGCATGAAAAGATCGGCCTGACTCCTTTTTCATCCATTACAAGCAGCCGGTCATCCACAAATCTCCTGCCGTATTCATCGACCGTCTCGGGCGCCTCGGAATCCCAATCAAAGAGAGCCTTGCTTTGAGCATAGCAGCGCAGCCCCTCTGCGTATCGCATCGTGCAGCAGAAGTCCGCTTCGTACATATGCACCTCGAGTACAGGGTTCTCCGGTATCGCGCATGAGTTGGGCCCTGCACCGCCGTTTTCTCTCTGACAGAACTGCAGACCGTTCATCCAGATCCTGCGGGCCAGCGTGCGGTACCTGTCCTCTCCTGTCAGTCTGTGCAGCCATACAGCCAGGATCAGGCTGTCCACTACGGCACAGGGCTCCGTCCAGCTGTGAGGTCTGCCGAACCAGTTGTAATTCTCATACGTAAGCGTCATAGCTTCATTGATATACCTGTCAAAGAGCTTTCTTACCAGTTCGAGATATGCCGTATCGCCGTCGGTCTCGTACAGTCTGAGTATCCCTCTCATGCAGGTGAGCGAGGTATGCGTCTGGAAACGGTACTTTACGATATCTATGCCGGCAAAAACGTCTATTACCTTTCTGAGGAAAGCCCCGGCTCTCTTATCTCGCGTGACCGAGTAATAATGCGAAACGCCGTCTACGCACATGAAAGCGCAGCCGACGTCCGTAGACAGCCTCCAGCCGTTTACCGTACCGGCGACCTCTCCGCTCACTCCGCCGCCTTCCCCGCGCTCCAGCGGGTAACGGTCATACAGAGGCAGTATTCTCTCATAGAGGTTCTCAAAGGTGCTTGCTGCGGCTTCCAGAGCCTTACCGCTGTCAAACGCAGACGCATACTCCATCAGTCCGCGCAAATACCAGCTGTTGCCGGAGAGCTGCTGTTCATCCGCGATCTGTCCGTCTGATTCCGGCCCGAAGAACATATGGCGATTCGTGCGTTCCTGCAGCTGATCCATCATTTCGTCCATGCACGGTATCCTGCGCCCGCTGATATGGTAATGGCATACAAAGGCCAGCAGCGCCCGGCCTTCCCAGTCTCCCGGCCATCCGTATCCCGACGCATGGAACACATGGTTAATGTCGTAATTGCTGCCGCTGAGCCTTTCAAAGTTTTTCTCGATATTCATCTGCCAGTCGGGTCTTCCCCAGTATGCCACTGCTCTCATAGCGATCTCCTTAGTATATATCCAGATCTATAAACCCTTCATTCGCCGCATCACCGAAGACGTCCACTATCTCCGTACCCCTGCTCCCAAGGCTGTTGTAGAGCGAGTCCACATTTTCCAGGATCACGCTGCAGCCCTCCGGCATCTCGCCCAGGCAGTCAAAGAGCGCATCCAGATTCTTACCGTAATATGACGGGAATCCAAGCTTTTTTGCGATGTATTCGTGTGCGCGTTCCATGTCGGTCATCTCATTGCAGTCAAGTATGTATTCCATGTCTTCCCCCGAATAAGTATTACCTGCCCTCGTACAGCAGTTCGAAAGTCTCGTAGTGGTCCCCGGTATAGTAGATATAGCCGTCGTCGGAATAGATGATGCGCTTTGCGCCGCGGCTGCTGCTGCCGAGTGTGTCTATATCGCACTCGCGGTAGCTCCTGCCTTCGGGAAGCTTCTTCTCGTAGTTTCCGAAACGGTCTCCGCCGATCACGCCGTCCTCCACATATCTCTCTACGGAGCCTCCGCTCCAGCCGAGCTTCCTGGCTTCGCTTTTTGTGATGTAATTGTGAGGCAGATGTCCGTAGATATGCAGGTACAGCGCCACATCTTCCTTCGAATCAAATACGCCGTCTTCATCGATCCCCGGAGCCTCGGTCTCAGATGACGGATCTGAGCCTGGAGTGCGCTCTTCGCTCTCCAGGCTCTGATCCGGTACAGTCTGACTGTACGCCTCAGCCTCAGAAATGCTGTCCGTATGTGTCTCGGCCTGTGCTAATGTGTCGGGCGTCAGTAATGCCTCCTGTACTTTCGCACAGCCTGACAGCATCAGTGCAGCGATCAGCATGACGACCACATAAAAAATTATTCTGCTTGATCTGTCCGTTTTCATATGGCTGATTGTACTTTAATTCATGTTTAATTTCAAGTACGCTGCAGGAAAAGAGAAAGAATACTCGATACACACAGGCACAGATAAATCGGAAGACTGAGAATAAAAAAAGCTCCGGATTTACCGGAGCCCTCTGCGGGAAAAGGGACTTGCGACGCCGCGCCCGCGCGGCTAGTCCTTTAGGAAACCCGTAGGGTGAAAGTTCCTTTTCCTGCATAAAAAAGCTCCGGATTTACCGGAGCATTTTTATGCGGGAAAAGGGACTTGAACCCTCACGTCCTTCGAACACATGATCCTTAGTCATGCCTGTCTGCCAATTCCAGCATTCCCGCAAGCAATGAAAGATTATAGCATGGAGCATCTCTCAATGCAAGTATTTTTTTAAAAAACATCCAGGCTTCAGCGGCTTTTCAGCGCTTTTCGCCGTGACAGAGATCATCTCCGGAGCCTGGACATCAGATATGATCTCAGATATCCGAACTCTCCCGTTCTGTGATAACACAGCAGGAATATCGCATTAGGTACCGTAAGACATACCAGTGCACGGAGCACGAGTCCGCCTATACCGCCCGGCAGCAGCGAGCACAGCCACATGCACGCCGCACATGCCGCAGCAGTGATGCCCGTATAAAGCGCGTAGCGGCCCATATAAGGCCATACGCTCCTGTTGAAGCCATATTTGTACACTACGAAAGGTTCAACCCAGAAAGGCACTAAAATCGTGCTTGCTATAGTACCCAGGACCACTCCCGCTATACCGCCCTCCGGTCCGTAGAACTCGCCCAGCTGCCTGGCCCAGAGTATGGAGAGACCCAGATTGAGGATGCACTCCGGGATCGGTTTATATTTGTCCTTCAGGAACAGCCCCATCGCATCGCGTGCCGATCCTACCGGCATGCGCATCGCATACAGATAAAAAGATATGACGATCAGAAAGACCAGGACAGGTCCGAAGGTATATTCATCTCCAAGCCACAGCGATATGAACGGGTTGAACAGATTGAGCAGACAGATGCTGCACAGCCCGAATGCCCAGGCTGCAAAGAAAAGCACGTTGCAAAAGGATCTGTATTTGTGGTCATCGTCCTCGCTCACATTCAGATTGCCCAGCCCCGAGGTGATCCCGGTAAATGCCGGCTCGATCACACTCGAAAGAGCTTTTCGGATGAGCATGTAATTGGAGTACAGACCCACAGCGGCGACACTGACGAACTTCGCCATAAGGATACTGTCCGTGCTGAATATGACCACGGAGCCGAGCTTATGAAAGACCATTGCTCCGACGTTTTTACGGATCAGATTCCGGTCCTCATCCGGCAGAGACTGCACATCGCTCTCCCTCAGATACGGATACAGCCGGTCGACCCGGCGCGATATAAGCAGATTCTGCAGGATAGTCCCTGCTATCACCGCCGCAAGGTAGGCTATATAATCCCGCCAGATCAGCAGTATTGAGATCTCCGCGACCGCGGCGGCGAATTTGACGCCTGTAGTGATCACGAGCTCCACATACTTCTTCTGATCTGCGAAGAGTAGCGACGCCTTATAGATAAAGAAATAGGAAATAGACGCGTTTACTACGTTCAGGATATAGATCAGGCGGATACTCTCGGGGATATCCGGCATCTCCCTGACAAAAAAATCAAGCCATGGAGTGATGGCAAGTCCCGCCACAAACACAAAGGCCCCCACCACCCGGTAAATATTGCGGTAAAGCCTCATAAGGGATCTTACCTTTACGGTATCGCCCTCTGCTACCGGTCTGTACAGACTATATATAATGGAGACTCCGAAACCAAGTTCGGCCAGGGAAAGCATTGCCAGGATGTCCGCAAACAGGCCGTTCAGTCCGAGGTATTCCTTTCCGAGAGTGACGACGAACACCCTGCGGAGCACAAAATTAACCAGAACCATAAGGATCTGGCAGACTATGGCAGTCCGCATGTTTTTAGCTACTTTATCTGCTCGGGAAGACATATCACTCGTAATAGGTGCAGCAACTGCGGCCATTCTCTTTGGACTCATAGAGCGCTTTATCGGCCTTCTTGAATACATCCTCAGGTTTCAGATTCCGGCCGAATGCAGCTCCGACGCTGATGGATATGGCGGGAATATTTCCGATGGGAACTCCGATACTGTCGTTGATATCAGAGATCTTGCGGATGATGAGATCCTTCTGATCAGGCCCTGTCTGACGCATGAATACGACGAACTCGTCGCCTCCGATCCTGCAGACTATGTCGTCCGATCTGAAATGAGTACGGACAGTATCGGTAACACGCTTTAATACGCTGTCGCCTATGGTGTGACCGTATGTATCATTGATTTCCTTGAAATTATCGATATCAATGATAAGAAGCGTGGTGGTATTAAAATCAAGCGTGCGGAGACAGCTGTCGAACCCGCTGCGGTTGAGGACTCCCGTCAGCTGGTCATGAAGCGCCGCATGCTCCAGCTCCACCTTCTGTTTGGAGTTGGTCTCCAGTATCTCATTATAAGTCTTTGCAAGGAACCTGAACTCATAGGAACCCTCTTCGGGGATCTTCTCACCTTCCGTGATATGGGGGACTGCCTTGACCACCGGCTTGATAACCGCCAGAATGACCGTGGTGACCATCAGGATAAGAGCTATGATCAGGACAATGATCAAAAGTCTCTCATAAAAGATAAGATCATGAAGTCTGTTTATCGAAGCCTGCTGACGTGTATCTATCTCGTCCTGGATCTGCTTCATGCAGTTTTCCACGCTGACATTGACGGAATTCTTGAGACTGCGGTATACTGCATCAAAGACGATGCGTCTGGCCATATAGTCAAGCTGGTTCTGAGGCAGGGACTCTACAGGCTCTGTAAGCTTATAATCGCGCACCTGCTGCGGATAATCATCCAGATTCCGGCCGGTGGCTATGAGCTTGACCTTCATACAGAAGAACTCTCTGTCGGTAAGAGTCTCTGAGAGAAGCATCGCATCCTCGAGCTGATAGAACAGCTCGGTGCCTTCAAATTCATCGCGCAGAGCCTCTAAGGCATTGTCACGGCGCCTGGTCTCGTTAAGCTCAGTAAAGTAATTATCCAGATACTGATCCTCGCCCGTCTCGGCAAAGCATCTGACCTGCTCTGTGAGATAGTCCGAGGCAATCTTCATATCCGATACATTAAGCTGCCACTCGATGAACTCGCCGGTGACCTGATACAATTCATTATACGCGTTCTCAGTACGGAAAGTCGTAAAACTAAGAAGGGCAGAGATCAGGATGGAGATCACTACCATAATATAGATCAGCTTTTTAAGGTGTAGGCCTCCTACGCTGCCTTCGGCATCTTTTCGCATTGCAAAGCCTCTTTCGGAAATTAACAGAATTATAGCAAAAGCATGATACCATATCAACAGAAAAATAGTTAATACAGCCAGAAGAAAAAAACGTAAACCACAAAAAAACGAAAACAGAAAACAAAAGATCCCTCCGTAAGAAGGGATCTCTCGCTCCCCCTGCCCGGCTCGAACGGGCGACACTGCGGTTAACAGCCGCATGCTCTACCGACTGAGCTAAGGAGGAATACAGGGACGCACCCTGAAAACCGCATACCGAAATACTTCACCAAATTCAATTCGCTTCCGAGATCAAGACCCTCGACCGATTAGTAACAGTCAGCTCCGTGCCTCTCGGCACTTCCACCTCTGCCCTATCTACCTCGTAGTCTTCAAGGGGTCTTACTTCTTTCGAATGGGATATCTTATCTTGAGGTGGGCTTCACGCTTAGATGCCTTCAGCGTTTATCCCGTCCAAACTTGGCTACCCGGCTATGCCGTTGACACGACAACCGGTACACCAG
>JAFSTX010000023.1 GCA_017445585.1 Lachnospiraceae bacterium | reverse complement strand
TCCGGCCGAGACCGCCGAGGTCAAGGAACCCGGTACATACACCATCACGGTGACTGCAGGCGATGACTATAAATTCGCCGATGAAGCAGTTACGACCTTTACATTTGAAGTGACCGCGGCTGTAGCTTATGTGGCTCAGGTTGGTGAGACCCAGTACACCACCATCGGCGAGGCCATCGAGGCTGCCGAGGTCGGCGGAGTGGTAATGCTCCTTGAGGATATCGATACTGCCGTAATCGGCAAGCGTGTAGAGTTCCAGGGAGAGAAGACCATCGCGAATGCTACCGTTTCCGCGGCGGCACTTCCTCTGGACCTGACCCACGTTACCTTCACGAATACCACCTTTGCCGCTGACGTCACAGCGAATACGACCGTATTTGAGCATCAGTGGGAAGGCAAGTTCGGAACCCTGACGAATGCGGGCATGACCGTTGCCGAGGGAGGTTTCTATACCTACTCCGAGTACGAGGCTACTATCGGAGCGAACCGCTATGCGACTCTGCCTGAAGCCGTAGCCGCATCAGTCGCCGGCGATACGGTAGTGCTGTGCAAAGACATTGCTCTTTCAGCGGCTCTTATCATCAAGAAATCCATTACCATTGCTACCGGCGCTGATCATGATCTGACCATCGATGCATCTGCGGTGGCCACCGCATTTGCAGTCCAGGCAAACCCTGATGCCGCATCTGATATTATCGTTAAGTTTATCGGATCAGCAGATTCTCGTCTGATAATCGACGCAAAGGGTGCCTCGAACAGTAAGAGCACAGTCCTTTCACAGAGATGCGATACTGAGTTTGAATATGTGACGATCAAGAACTCCAATTCGTCGTATAAGGGCGGCGGCCTCTATGTCACAACAGGAAAGGCAAAACTGACGAACTGTGTGCTTGACAGCAACAAGACATCAAGCTCGGACGGCGGCGGTGCACTTTACATGACAGCTTCAGGCGTTGTGGAGATGACGAGATGTACCTTATCCAACAACGAGAATACAGCAGGCCCCGGCGGTGCAGTACAGAGCGCAAGCAATTCTTCCTTTACCGCGACCAATTGCTCGTTTGAGAATAACAAGGCTTCTGGAAAGGGAGGCGTCATCCGTCTGAACGGCGCTATGCAGCTGACAGGGTGTACATTTGCCGGAAACAGCTCATCGGATGCTGATATCAGCGAGGCAAACAGTGCTGATGTAGTCAGATCAATCGCAGGATCTACCTTTGATAAGACTGAGGCAGAGGCTATTGCGAGAAATGCGTCGGGCCACATCGTTCTTTCCACAGAGAACCCCAACACCTTCGTCATCGACGTCGTCGAGATCGCTGTTCCTACCGCAAAGAACGCGGCCTATACCAGTCTGGATATCGCTTTTGAGCAGCTCTTCGAAGGCTATGATGCGGAGAAGATGACCTGCGCAGGTCCTGCGACCGTGAAGGAGATCGGTTCCTATACCTATACCTTCACTGCTAAGGAAGGCTTCGCATTCCCCGGCAATCAGACGACCGCCGAGGTAGTCGCGAAGGTTACTGCTCCCGATGACGGCACCGCCAGCGGCGGCACCGGCGAGGTGGATATCACGATGGGAGCCAAAGTGGGCGATACCATTACCGCGGCATTCTATGTCGACATTAAAGACACAGTACCTGCTGATAAGTACGACAGCGTGATCATGCGCGTGCAGCTCGGCGACGGCAGCACCGTGGATCTCACCGGCACCGAGAATGCGGACGGACAGCTTGAGTATGACTTTGAGAATATCTTCTCGCAGCACATGACTGAGAAGCTCAGCGGCAGCGTGATCGGTATCAAGAGCGAAGTCGAGACAGTCCTCGGAGATTTCGAGGGCATCAGCATCGCCGAGTACTGCGACAAGTTGGCTGCAGCCTATCCCGATAACGAGAAGCTCCTCGGCTTCCTGGCTAATATGCTCCGTTACGGCGCAGAGTGCCAGAAGTACGCGGAATTCAGGGTCGATAACCTCGCTGACGCGGGACATGCATGGATGGACGGCAAAGTTCAGACCGCCGATCCTGTAGCTACAGTCGCAAAGGACGAGATCTCCAGGTTCGCCGAGGGCGCCGACAAGGCAAACGGATCCATCAAGGGTGCCGGTCTTAACATCATGAACAAGATCGCCATCTACTTTCTCGTTTCCCTGCCTGAAAGCGCGGATGCTTCCGCAGCAGTCCTTACTGTGAACGGTACCGACTATGCGCTCAGTGCAAAGAGCGGAGATGACTATGTGGTAGTAGCAGACAGAATCAATCCTTCTGAGTATGGCAAGGTCTTCAAGGCCGAGCTCAAACTCGACGGAACGGCAGTGGCCCACACCGTCAACTACAGTGTAAATACCTACTGTGCTGACATGTTCGGCGGCGATGGAACGGCCATTCAGAATCTGGTCAAGGCCATCTACAATTACGGCGTTGCCGCTGCGGCATACGCGGAGTAATAGAACCGTCGGTTGACAGACTGACAGCATGACACGGCGGGCATCGTCTCTGGCGGTGCCCGCTGTTTTGTAAACAGGATAGAATATACTCATAATGAGAATCGGAGATGGCACGAACGACCGAAGATCAGTCATATGACAGTCTGCTTGCCATCCCGGAAAAAGAATGCTTTAATACTGAATATGGATATTACGAGAAAAAAACAGACACGTGATACTGCACGGGGCACATCGGGTGCGGCCGGGAGGATTATCTGTGCGGGCAGAAGGACTGTTTCTTCGCTTCAAAGGGTGCTCTTCGCACTCTGGGTCCTCGTCGTTCTTGCAGCGCTGTTCGCAATTTCGCCTGCACGGACCAGCTCAGAAGAATATGTGGCGCTGAATTCCTCCACCGGGACACGGTACACGGATCTGCACACAGCCGTGTCAGAGGCCTCTGATGGCGACGAGATACTGCTGACTGCGGACGTACACCTGACTGACGGACAGCTTCGCGTAGACAGATCCGTCACGATCAGGCCCGACGGACGCGACCGTACCATATACATGGATTTTGACGCCGCTTCTGCTTCGGATAATTCCGCAAAATGGGGCATATACCTCTCTTCGGGCCATCCGCGTCTGATCGGCAGCCCGGATGCACGCCTGATCATCGACGGCGGAAATAAATCCCGCGCCAGAGGTCTCGTCTACGTCTCCACGGGAGCAGGCGCCGAGCTTTGCTGCGTCACCGTGACCGGAGGCAGGAGCAGCGCTTCCGGCGACAACGGCGCCGGCGGAGTGTATGTCAGCAAAGGTACGGATACGCCCGGAGAGACGCTGCTCGCCCGCTGCATCATAGAGAACTGTACTTCGGAAAAGGGCAACGGCGGCGGTATTACGCTCAATTCAAAGAATATCACGGTCCGGGACTGCGTGATCAGAAACAATACGGCTTCAGGCAAAGGCGGCGGACTGTACCAGCCCGCAAAGACCTCCGAAGCATCCTTTACAGGGTGTACTGTGTCAAACTGCGTTTTTTCGGGGAACACGGCTTCTTCCGGCAGCCAGGTCTTCAGCGGCATTTCGCTCACATACTTTGACAGATGCCATTTTGACGGCGCAGAGGATCAGATGTACATAGCGGGAGGAAGCAGCAGCCTTTTCTTTGGCGAAGACTTCATGCAGACCGGCAGGACGTCTCTGCTTTCGCTCCTCCCGGCGTATGACGGGGGCATCCTGATAGGTTACGCCGACGGTGACGACGAGACGGAGGAAGCACTCTATACCGCCACGGCTGAGTCCTTTGATGCATATGTGAGCCTGACTGAGAGCAGGCTCGGAATCGATCTTGACAGGACTCGTATCGACGGACTATCCAGAGCCTGTGCGGTATACGGCAGCACACGTTTTCTCATCTATTACTCCGAATACGATGCGGTCATGCGCGTTATAGCTGAGCCTGCCGCCTGCAGCGACACGGGTCTCTATGTGCATCCGGAGGGCGCGGTGATGCCTAAGGTCGTACTTATCAATCTCGCTGACGAGACCAACGAAGAGACCACTCAGAACACCAGATACGGACTGAGTCTGCTGATACGGCTCTCAGACGGCAGCTTTGTCGTAGTGGACGGCGGCTATCGCGACGGTCTGTACGCGAGTGCGTCGGATACGTCATCTACGAGACTGTATAATAAGATGGTCGAGTTGTCCGGCGGACGTACGAGCGGGCTGGTCATATCGGCGTGGCTCATCACACACTCGCACAACGACCATGCCGCAGCGGTCTGTAGCTTCGCTTCGAGGTATGCTTCTAAAGTCACTCTGGAGCGGCTCATATATAACTTCCCTCCGGATTACGAGTATGAACCTCCTCACGGCGGCGATGACGTGAACAAGAGCGCAAATACCGCCTGGCGGGACAATGTGAAGGATCTTGTATACGCGAAAAAGGTGGTAAAGCCACACCCTCTCGATCATCTGGAGATCGCGGGAGCGGCGATCGATGTCCTCTATACCGCCGAGCTTGTCAAACCTAAGCTCATCACAAATATCAATGAAACCTCGGTAATATACATGATAAGCGCTGGTTCAAAGAAGATTCTCGTTACCGGCGATGCTTCGCAGTATACCGAGGAGGTCCTGCTGGGCACCTTCGATACTGCTCTTCATGCCGATATGATCACGGTATGCCATCACGGCTATTACTACAGATCGGTCTCGCCCGCACTCTATGAGGCCGTTGCCCCCACTATTGCTCTCTGGCCCGCCAGTTCGACCGTGTATAATGCAAAAAGCAATATCAACAACGCTTCGAACAAATGGCTCACAGCGAATCTCGCGTCGGATAATATCATAGTAGCAAAGGATTATACCGGAGACGACGGCTGGGGATGGAGCGCTGACCTCGACGAGGCAGAGCCGGAGCTTTCCATGAGTCTCAGAGTGGATGATATGTTGTCGGCTGACTTTACAGCGGATGTCAGATACCTCGGGGAGGCCTTCACCGGCTTTGCTCTGCGCATGAGGTTTGAGAGCAACTCCGCATCCAGACTTATCTCCGGAGTGAAAGAGAGCGACGGTATATATTCATTTACCTGTGACGGAATTACCTCGCAGCGCATGTCGGAAGTCTTTTCCGCGCAGCTCGTAGGCTTTGATGCTGACGGGGTGGGCAGCGTCCTGGCGGATATTCCCGTTTCGGAAGGCTGGAGCATCGAACGCTACTGCAGTGAGCTGCATGCCTCACATCCGGATGACGGACAGCTGACCGCGTTTATGGCAACGCTGCTTAAATTGGGCCAGGCAGCACAGCGCTTTACCGGTCATATGACCGGACGCCTCGCAGGCAGCAGCATGCCGTGGGTGGATGTAAATGCCGTGAGCACCATCCCGGACCCTGCATCGGATGATGTCAGGAGCTTCGCATCTGAGGGATGGGAACGCATCGTTTCCGCCGGGCTCAGTATAGAGAACCGGGTCGGGCTTTTCTTCAGGATCAGAAGCAATGATTACGAAGGTCTTGCGCTGGAGATCCGAAAAAGCAGCTCGGGGACGACCAGCACACTGGATCTTACACAGGTCCCGGATGGGCAGACCGGGCAGGTTCGCAGACGCCTCGACGGTACACTCGCAGTGACACTGGACAAGCTCCTCCCCTGGGAGTACGACACGGTATACACGCTGCGCCTTATGAGGGACGGCAATACGCTCAGCACCGTGACCTACAGCGTGAACAGCTACTGCTGTGCAAAGGCTTCCGATCCCGATGCCGGATATCTGGCGCGCGCGGTTTACTCTCTCGGCGTCGCGGCGAAAGCTTACCGCGGTCAGTGAGTTCTTTTTGCAATATTTCCAAAAAAGGGGTGACGAAAGCTGTCCTGTGATGTTATAATAAATCCGCAAAAAGCTTCAGGAGGTGGCATCATGGAAAACAGGAATACAGAGAGCAGCGTTATTAAGACAATCCTCATTATCATAGGCGCTGTTGCGGCAGTGGCCGGTATCGCCTATGCGGTCTACCGCTTCTTCTTTGAGGACGAGTTCGAGGATTTCGAGGACGAGGATTATCTCGATGATGACGAGATCGCCGAGCTCCTTGAAGAGGATGACGAGGAATAATCAGAGATCACTTGAGGAGCAGGGCAGGGATGCCCTGCTTTTTATTTACCGGGCGGAGTACGGGACAGTCCCGTATCCTGCGATAGGCGGGACACATTTTGAAGAAAAAACAATGGTTCAGGCTTGATACCGCGGCGCTGATCTTTCCCGCGATCAAGCGTTACAACTGGAATAACGTGTTCAGGCTCTCTGCCACTCTGAATGAGAGCGTGGACCTCGAAGCCCTGGAGAGGGCCGTCATGGATATGTCGCGGCGCTTTCCCACTTTTTTCGTCCGTCTTCGTACGGGCTTTTTCTGGTATTATCTGGAGAGACTTGATCAGCCTGCCCCGATCCGGCGCGATTACGCCTATCCGCTCACGCATATGAGTACCAGAGAACTGCGCCGCAGCTGCATGCGGCTGCTCTGGCACGAGAACCGCATTGCTATGGAGCTGTTCCATTCGGTCAGCGACGGAGGCGGAGCGAGCGTCTTTTTCAAAAATCTGCTCGTCAGATATGTTTATCATAAATACGGTGTCGAAGTCGCCCCTGAGGGGGAGATCGTCGATATACATGCCTCCCCTCAGCCTGAAGAGCTGGAGGACGGATTTTACCGTTTTGCCGGTCCGAAGGCCGTGGGCAGAGGAGAGGAGGACGCCTACCGTCTGACGGGTACCCGTGATGAGAGCGGCTTCAACCACCTGATCACCGGTGTGGTGCCTACGGAAACACTGCTGGAAAAAGCCCACGAGTACAAGGCTACGGCCACATCGTTCCTCGCCGGCGTTATGGCCGAGTCGATCATGAAGCTCGAGAAACGCCGCCTTCCGGGCAGCGCCCTTCAGCCCGTGAAGATCACGATTGCAGCGAATCTGCGCCGGATCTTCCCTACCAGGACCATGCGCAACTTCGTGCTGGCTGTGAATCCCGGCTTTGATCCGGCCTACGGAGATTATCCGCTGGAGGATATCATCCGTATCATCACACATCAGCTTGCCATAGAGCTCATGCCTCAGACCATGTCCGGACGCATTGAAGAAAACGTCGCACCACAGAGGAATCCCGTGATCCGGGTTGTCCCGCGTGTGATAAAGGATGTGATAATGAGCATGGTCTATTCGTCAACAGGAGAGCGCAAGGGAAGCATCAATATCTCTAATCTCGGGCAGATTGCTTTACCGGAAAAGGTCGCCGGATATGTGCGGCGCTTTGAATTCATCATCGGCGAGCAGTATTCCTACCCCAACAATTGCTCCGTGGCGAGTTTCGGAGGCAATACCTATATAAATATGATCAGGAACATCCATGAGACCGATTTGGAGAGGCTGTTCTTTTCGAGGCTGGTGGAGCTGGGTATCCCCGTGGATATAGAAACGAACGAAAGGCAGTAATATGTATTGTGTAAAATGCGGAGTCAGACTTCAGGAGGGCACGAAAGCCTGCCCCCTCTGCCATACACCGGTCCTTCTGCCGGAGGAGCTGCAGAGCGATCGGGAGCTGACGTATTCGGACCTCTTTCCAAAAGAAAAAACCCACGTCAGGTATCTGAGTCTGGCGTTTGTGACTGCGATCATGATCGCGGTCGCGCTTGTGTGCTTTATCATGTGCATCAATATGTACGGAGAGATCGCCTGGTCGGGATACGCGATGCTTGGGATAGCACTCGGCTGGATCTGGCTGGTGTTTCCTTTCTGGTTCCCGCACCGCAATCCCGTGATCTTTGCGGGAGTGGATCTGGTGGCGCTCGGCGGATACCTGCTCTATATTAACGGAGTGACCGGCGGACACTGGTTCCTGAGCTTTGCCTTCCCCGTGGTAGGCATAGTGACGCTGCTGATCTGCACAGTCATCGCGCTCTACCGCTACGTTCGCGGCGGGCGGGCCTTTATCACCGGCGGTTTCTTCATAGCGGTCGGGGCCAGCTGCATTCTGGTCGAGTTCTTCCAGCATGTTACCTTCGGCTCGGAGATGTTCGTCTGGTCGCTGTATGCGGTGACGGTCTTTACGGCGATCGGGCTGTTCTTTATCATTGCCGGCATCATCCGTCCGCTCCGCGAATTCCTCCACCGGAAGTTCTTTGTCTGAGATGCGACCGAAAACCTCTCGTAAAATGGTAAATTATCTTGACAAATGTTTTTTTAAAAAACCCGTTGACATCATCACTTTACAGTGCTAAATTACATCACATGAATACACAGACGAGGAAAAACTATTATATGTATATGGAGATGGCCGGCTACATGTACGGCTATTTTCGCTGCGTGTATTAGTTCATTCGCCTGAGCGTATTTTCCGTATTGTTTACCAAGCGGTTTCGCATAGGCGGAACCGCTTTTTGGTTATCAAAAAAGAAAAGGAGAAAAGTCATGAAGAAGTTTGTATCGTTTGGTGTTGCTTTATGTCTCATGCTGAGCCTTGTCGCCTGCGGCGGCAGCGAGGAGAATGCCTCCCAGCCTGCGGGAAGCTCTGAGGCTCAGGGCCAGTCCCAGGAACAGGGACAGACCGGTGACGAGACATTTCTTGTAGGTATCTGCCAGCTCGTTCAGCACGACGCTCTTGAGTCCGCTACAAAGGGATTCAAGGACGCGCTTACCGAGGCCCTCGGCGACAAGGTTAGCTTTGATGAGCAGAACGCCTCCGGAGAGAGCGTAAACTGCACTACGATAGTTAACGGTTTTATCGCAAAAGACGTGGATCTTATCATGGCTAACGCCACTCCTGCCGTTACCGCGGCCGCTGCAGCTACTGACACGATCCCGATCCTCGGCACTTCCGTTACGGCTTATCCCGTAGCTCTCGAGATCCCGCTTGATCAGTGGACCGGCACCGTTGGAAACAATATCTCCGGTACCTCTGACCTGGCTGACCTTGAGGCTCAGGCAAAGATGATCAAGGAATGGTTCCCTGAGGCAAAGAACGTCGGACTGCTTTTCTGCTCCGCAGAAGCCAACAGCGAGTTCCAGGTCAGCGAGATGGAAAAATACTTTGCTGATCTCGGACTGACCGGCACCCGTTTTGCCTTTACCGATACGAATGACGTAGCCGCCGTTACACAGGCTGCCTGCGATGCCAGCGATGTCATCTTTATCCCTACCGACAACACTGCCGCTTCCAATGCTGAAGCCATCGCAAATATCGTCATCCCGGCCGCCGTACCCGTTATCGCGGGAGAGTCCAATATCTGCAAGGGCTGCGGCGTGGCCACCATCTCCATCGACTACTACGATCTGGGAGTTGCTACCGGCAAGATGGCAGTCAAGATCCTGACCGGTGAGGCTGACGTCAAAGAGATGCCTATCGAGTACTCCCCTGAGCTTGTTAAGCTGTACAACGCGGATATGTGCGAGAAGCTTGGGATCTCCCCTGTGGAGGGTTACGAGCCGATCCAGTAAGGAGGATCAATGTCAGCATTACTCAACGCCCTTCCCGGGGCCATATCACAGGGTATGATCTGGGGACTCATGGCCATAGGTGTGTTCATCACCTTCAGGATCCTGAATTCCTCTGATCTGACCGTAGACGGATCGCTGGCCACCGGAGGCGCTGTCTGCATAATGATGATAAGAAGCGGGATAAATCCGTGGGTCGCCCTTGCGGCGGCCTTCGGCGCCGGTCTTCTGGCAGGTCTGGTGACAGGCGTCCTGCATACAAAATGCGGGATCCCTGCCATCCTCGCGGGTATTCTGACTCAGCTTTCGCTGTACTCGATAAACCTGCGGATCATGGAGAGCAAGGCAAACCAGCCAGTCAGTATAGACAAATACGATCTGCTGGTCTCCTCCCGTAACGCCGGGAGCGTGAGCTTCCAGAATCCGATCGTCCTGCTCCTTATAGCCTCGATCGTGATCATCGGCATTCTCTACTGGTTTTTCGGAACCGAGAAAGGAGCCTCGATCAGGGCAACAGGCGCAAATGCAGCTATGGCGCGCGCGCAGGGCATCAATACAGCCGGTAATACTATCCTCGGCTTTATGCTTGCAAACGGCATAGTTGCGGTATCGGGAGCTTTACTGGCTCAGTACCAGGGCTCGGCCGATATCAACATGGGACGCGGCGCTATCGTCATCGGCCTTGCGGCTGTGATAATAGGAGAGGTCCTCTTTGGAAAGATATTCAAGAATTTTGCGCTCACACTGCTTGCGGTCGTCATAGGCGCCGTCATCTACTACATCGTCCTTCAGGCTGTACTGATGATGGGTCTCAATACAAACGATCTGAAGCTCATTACGGCAGTGATAGTCGCCGTTTTCCTGACGATCCCCTATATAAAGGGAAAGCACCCGGGAAAGCGCGCCGTGAAGGGAGGCAATGGAAATGCTTGAATTAAAAGGCATATGCAAGACCTTCAATGCGGGCACAATAAATGAGAAAAGAGCCCTCTCGGGCCTGGATCTCACTCTCGAGGACGGTGATTTCGTTACCGTGATAGGCGGCAACGGAGCCGGTAAGTCGACGATGCTCAACGCCATAGCCGGAACCTTCCCGGTAGACGAGGGCAAGGTCATACTGGACGGCGAGGACATCACAAAGCTGACTGAGCACAAACGCGCAAAGTATCTCGGAAGAGTCTTCCAGGATCCCATGATGGGTACCGCGCCGACCATGCAGATCGAGGAAAATCTCGCTCTCGCGGCCAGACGCGGACAGCGCAGAGGACTTGGCTGGGGCATCACCGAAAAGGAGCGCGAGCAGTACCGGCAGGCGCTGGCGGGGCTCGGCCTCGGGCTTGAGAGCCGCCTTACGTCAAAGGTCGGCCTGCTCTCCGGAGGACAGAGACAGGCGCTGACGCTGCTTATGACAACGATCAGAAAGCCGAAGCTCCTGCTGCTTGACGAGCATACGGCGGCCCTGGATCCCAAGACAGCGGCAAAGGTGCTTGAGCTTTCGGAAGAGATCATAGCGCGTGACCACCTGACCACGATGATGATCACCCACAATATGCGCGATGCGATAAAACACGGCAACAGACTGATCATGATGAACGACGGACACATCATCCTGGATATCCGGGGTGAGGAAAAGTCAAAGCTGACGGTCGCCGATCTGCTCGCGAAATTCAGCGCCGTCAGCGGCAGCGAAGAAGCAGATGACAAGCTCCTGCTTTCATAATAAGAGAGGAAAAAAAGATGAAAAAATTTTTAGCTTTTGTACTTGCATGCATTACGGTTTCCGCTTTTGCCCTTACCGGCTGCGGCGGAAGTGAGAAGATCACCATAGCTGTCCCCAACGACACGACTAACGAAGCCCGCGCGCTTCTGCTCCTTGAGAATCTTGGCTTTATTAAGCTCAAGGAAGGCGCCGGAATCACCGCTACTATCCTGGATATCGCCGAGAATCCCAAGAACATCGAGTTCAAAGAGGTCGAGGCAGCTCAGCTGCCCAGCGTCCTTCAGGATGTGGACTACGCAGTGATCAATTCCAACTACGCTCTTGAGGCCGGGATCGATCCTACCACGGCCGCACTCGGACAGGAGGGCGCAGCTTCTGCCTACGCCAACATCCTTTCCGTAAAGGAAGGCAATGAGAACGAGCCTCTGATCAAGGCCCTCTTTGCAGCTCTTTCCAGCCAGAAGGTCAAGGATTTTATCGCCGAGAAGTATAACGGCGCTGTAGTTTCCGTAGTTGAGAGCGCAGGCGACGGCTTTGATGCTTCCGTCGATTATGCGGCCCTCGCCGGCCAGACCGTCACCGTTGCCGCCAGCCCCGCCCCTCACGCCGAGATCCTGGCTGTGGCAAAGGAGATCCTCGCCGAGAAGGATATCACGCTTGAGATCAAGGAGTTTACTGATTACGTTCAGCCCAACAACGTAGTCGAGAGCGGAGAGATCGATGCGAACTACTTCCAGCACGTTCCCTACATGGACGATTTCAATGCTGAAAACGGCACCCACATCGTATCCGTAGGACCTGTCCACGTAGAGCCCATGGGCATCTACGGCGGCAAGCAGACCACGCTGGATGCGCTGAAGTAATTTTTTATGACGTCATGAGCCACGGATGACCTCCGTGGCTCATGGCTGCCTTTATCAGACATACGGGCACGTACGAAACTTCACGATCCTGATCGCGAAGCTTCGCACGTGACTTGTGTTTACAGCTGACGACAGATCATGCCCACGGAGGAGCCTATGATAGAGATCAGGAATCTGACAAAGACCTTCAGATCCAGCACGGAAGGTATAGAGTATGTCGAGGCGCTCAAAAACGTCTCTATCACAATCAACGACGGTGATATCTTCGGAATCATCGGCATGAGCGGTGCAGGCAAATCCACGCTGGTGCGCTGTATAAACATGCTCGAGAGGCCCACGGATGGCACAGTGCTGATCGACGGAGTGGATCTGAAGAAGCTGAGCGAGAAGGAACTTCGCGCTGCAAGGAAGAATGTCACGATGATCTTCCAGGGTTTTAATCTGCTGATGCAGAGGACCTGCCTTAAGAATATCACTTTTCCGCTGGAACTGATCGGCACGCCCAAGGCCGAGGCCAGGAGGAGAGCGATGGAGCTTCTCGAGCTCGTAGGTCTGCCGGACAAAGCCGGCGCCTATCCCGCACAGCTCTCGGGCGGGCAGCAGCAGCGCATAGCCATCGCCAGGGCACTCGCCACAGATCCGAAGATCCTGCTGTGCGACGAGGCCACGAGTGCGCTCGATCCTGCCACGACTTCTTCCATCCTGCAGCTGATCAAGGAGATAAATGAAAAGACAGGCATCACTGTCGTAGTGATAACTCACCAGATGAGCGTTGTGGAGGACATCTGCAACCGTGTGGCGATCCTCGACGGCGGCGTCGTGGCTGAGCAGGGAGACGTGAGGGAAGTTTTCTCACATCCTTCGTCTGCTGCCGGAAGACGTCTGGTCTATCCGGAGAGCGCGGATAACGAGTCGCCTATCATAGGTGGCTCGAACCAGAAGTTCCTGCGCATCGTCTTTGAGGGAGCCGCTTCGGCAAATGCTCCGCTCATCGCTGACATGGCTATAGATGTCGGAGTACGGGCGAATATAGCCGCGGCCTCCACCAAACAGATAGGAGATCACGCATATGCGTCGCTCGTGCTTGGCGTGGATTCATACAGTGATCTGGAGAAGGCCCTCGAATATCTGAACAGCAAGCCTGACGTATCCGCAAAGGAGGTGCATATCAATGATTGACAGTCTGTTTAACGGCGCTTCATGGGCGGATGCATGGCGCATCATAGAGTCCGAGTTCCTGCTGGCGACCTGGGAGACCATATACGTCACGATCCTTTCCACAGCTTTTGCAATCATCATCGGGCTGCCGTTGGGCGTATTGCTTGTGGCTGGCGAGAAGAACGGCGTTCTGCCGCTGCCCGCGGGGCTTATGAAGGCTCTGAATGTGATAGTGAATATCCTGCGTTCAGTTCCTTTCCTGATCCTTATGATACTTGTATTCCCCCTGACGCGCCTTGTCGTGGGTACTGTCGTAGGCACGCCTGCGTCGATAGTTCCTCTTGTGATCGCGGCGTTTCCTTTTATTGCCAGGCTGGTAGAGGGCAGCCTTCGCGAGGTGAACCCCAACACTATAGAGATGGCTCAGAGTCTGGGAGCCTCGCCGATGCAGATCATAATCCGGGTCATGATCCCGGAAAGCGTACCCTCGCTCATCTCAAACGGCACCATAGCCATCACTACCATACTTGGATACTCGGCGATGAGCGGCATCATCGGCGGCGGCGGCCTGGGCAAGATAGCGATCAACTACGGCTACTACAGATACAAATACGTGGTCATGTTCGCGGCGGTGATCCTGCTGGTAGTGCTGGTACAGGTCTTCCAGAGCCTGGGCACGAAGATGGCGATCAGGAGTGACAAACGGCTCAAGCACTGAGACGGCGCAGTGATCCGGCCGGAGCGCATATGAGTATAAAAAAGCACCCGGGGCAGCTGCTCCGGGCGCTTTCGCATAGAACGGTTTACTTTGAGGCGAGATAAGTGTTAATGTCCTCGATCAGCAGATCTTCATCCATGCCGTGGACCATGCAGGCTTCCTCGAGGGTCTCGCCTTGTGAAGAAGGGCAGCCTACGCAGTGCATTCCGGCGTTCATGAGAATGGGTGCGATGCTTATATCTGCAGCGAGGATCTCGCCTATAGTCATATCTTTCGTTACTACCATAATGATCACCTCCGTTTTCTGACGGCCTTGCGGCCGAATGCCTCGGCCCTGTGCGGACCGGAGGTTAGTATATTACAAAGATTGTTTATTTTCAACACTTTATTGCTTGAATTTCCACGATACATGTATTAAAATGTGCATACACATACAGAAGACTTAAAAGGAGGATATTGTTATGGCATACGTAATTTCCGACGAATGTGTTATGTGCGGATCCTGCGCAGGTGAGTGCCCTGTAGGCGCTATCTCTGAGGGAGACGGCAAGTATGTTATCGATGCAGATGCCTGCCTCGACTGCGGTACCTGCGAGGCTGCCTGCCCCACCGGAGCTATCTCCCAGGGCTGATAGGTTCTGCGATAAAGACCCCTCCATGGCTTTGCCTTTAAGGCGGCTTTGGAGGGGTCTTTTTATGTTATTTCCGTTATATCAGTTTGCGCTTGTACCAGCTGTGGCCGCTGAATCTGATGATAAAGACGATGCTGCGTACCGCCCAGTCGAGGAACATGGCCAGCCACACTCCGTAGACGCCCATGTCAAAGGCGAGCGCGAGCAGGTATGAGGCGCCTACCCGGAAGACCCACATCGAGATCATGGAGACGACCATGGTGAAGCGTGCGTCGTTTGCAGCGCGGAGGGTGTTTGGTGTATTGAAAGACAGCGACCAGACAGGATTCGCTATGGTGTGCCAGAGGATGAGCGTGGCAGCGATCTCGCTGGACTCGGAGCTCATATTGTAGAGTCCGAGCAGGAATGGCCGCAGCAGCACGGTTACGATGCCGACCAGGACGTTTGCCGCTATGGAGACGCCAATCAGGATCTTTGTATATCTGCGCGCTTCGTCGATACGGCCTGCGCCGATGCACTGGCCCACGATGGTCACGAGACCCAGGCTGACTGCCGTGCCGGGGATGATCATGTATCCGCACAGGGCGGATGCTACGGAGTTGCCCATGATGGAAGACGTGCCAAAGACAGCTACCAGCGAGAGCACCACAATCTTGCCAAGCTGGAAGATGCCGTTCTCGATGCCGGTGGGTATACCGACAGAGAGGATTTTTTTGATGACGCGCATTTTGGGACGCAGCTTGTGAAGGCTGCTGACGTAGATGGCGTTCTTTTTATTATGGAGCATCGCGAGGATGGTCATGGAGCCGATGACGCGGGAGATCAGAGTGGCTATGGCCGCGCCTGCCACACCCATGCCCAATCCGAATATGAAGACAGCGTTGCCGGCGATATTGATCAGGTTCATCATCAGCGAGACGCGCATGGAGATACCCGAGTTGCCGATGGAGCGGTATATCGCTGCGCAGGAGTTATAGATACCGAGGAACGGGTAGCCCAGGACAGTAAAGATGAAATAAGTCATGGCGCTGTCCATGACATCCTGATCGACTTTTCCGAAGGCGAAGCCGAGCAGCCCGCGGCCGCCAAGGAGCATGAAGCAGGTGAAGGCGAGCGCTATGCCGGACTCCGCGAGGAGCAGCTGGCCGGCAGCCTCACGCGCGGCTTCGGGCTGTCTGTGCCCGATGTACTGCGAACAGACTACCGCACCTCCCGTAGCCAGGGCAGAGAGTATCAGACGCACGAGATGGTTTATATTGTCCACGAGCGATACGCCGGAGACGGCAGCCTCGCCCGCCTGTGAGACCATGATCTGATCGGCGAGGCCTACGGTAACGGCGAGCACCTGCTCTATCAGCAGGGGGACGAGCAGCGCGGTTATCGCCTTGCGGGTAAAGATATGGTCGGATTTTTTATTTTCCATTTTCCCTCTTTTCTCACGCAGTCTCAGGACTGCCGCCGGCCTTTACGGCCGAACTAAAGCGGACGTTTTCACGTCCGCCTGTGTATCGGTAGTTTTGATTCAGCGCTTTCTGCACAATCGCCCGACGGCATCACCGTCATAGACCGTGGAATAATGCTCGCGGTAATATGCCTCGCTCATGCAGTTCGTACGGACCTGAGCTCCGTACTCGGTCATGACGTTGCAGAGCTTATTGAAGATCTCCGCATCGCATGAGCCCTTGTGGAGTACGAGATAGAGCCCGCCCTCGGGGCGCTCGTACAGGCTGGAAGTCTGGTCAAAGAATCTGCGCACGATGGACGCGGCAGCCTTTGCTTCCTTCATATCGTCAAAGAAGAACGCGCGGTACAGATCCCCGGGCTCGGCGGTCTCTTCTTTATTCTGTGTGATCTCGCGTGTGGCCAGATCTATGAAGCGTCCGAACGCACGCAGGACTTCCTCCGCAGAGCTGCGTGCCGGCGCGGTGCTGTCAGGCATCGAGCTGCTCAGCTGTGACATGATGGATGGCGCGAATCTCGCAAATCTCGTATCGAGCTCATCAGGGTTATCCACCTTCGTGATAAAGCAGACGAGTCCGTCGCCTCCCATGGGCACGGCTTCGATCATAAGAGGAGAGTTGTCGGCATGGAATCCCACAAGCTCGCCTGCCTCCTCCAGCATATCGGAAAAGAGCTGACGCGCCTTCTCGGTACCGTAAGCAAGCTCCCGGAGATTAACATGACGGCTCTCCAGATCGCGGCTGCTCAGTGTGCATTTTATTTGGTTGTCGCTCAGTCTCTCGATTTTCATATCATATAGTTTATCCGATTTCGAAAAAATGTAAATATCATAAGGAAGTATTTCACAAAAAATTTATATTTGAAAATGCATCGGACCGATGCTTTTTTGCGATGGCTTTTTTGCGATGCTTTTTTGAACTGTCAACTGCTTGAACAGGAAGCATGTCTGTTGTATAATTACACAGTTAATCGCGAAACCATGGATAGGATGACTATATGAATTACATTGTTTTTGATCTGGAATGGAACCAGAGTCCGGGAGGTAAGGCCCACGAGAATCCCAGAATGCCTTTTGAGATCATAGAGATCGGAGCGGTTAAGCTAAATGACCGCCGCAGGAAGGTGGATACATTCTCCGAAGTTGTTCGACCGCTCGTATATCATAAGCTGCATTTCCGCATGAAGGAAGTGGTGCCGCTCAGCGAAGAGGAACTCTCGCGTGCCAGGACTTTTTCCAGAGTTGCCAGAGATTTTATCAAATGGATAGGGGATGAGGAGTTCCGCTTCGTTACCTGGGGTAATCTTGACGTGATGGAGCTGCAGCGCAATCTCGACTATTACCGCATCGGATATGATTTTGGCAAGCCGCTGCTCTACTATGATCTCCAGAAGCTATACAGCATCCTGAACGATGACGGCAAGAGCCGCCTTGCGCTGGAGGATGCGGTGGATATACTGAAGATAGAAAAGGACATCCCCTTTCACAGGGCATACGATGACGCCTATTATACCGCGAAGGTCATGCAGAAGATCGATTTCAAGGCCGTCAGGGACTATCTTTCGGTGGATTATTATCATCTGCCGCAGACGCGCGAGGAAGAGATAAACCTGGACTTTCCGACATATTCCAAGTTCGTTTCCAGAGTTTTCCCGGACAAAGTGGCGGCGATGAATGACAAAGGTGTCACGCTTCTGGCCTGTCCCAAGTGCAAGATGCCCGTATGGCGCAAGCAGAAGTGGTTTTCCACCGGCAGCAGCGGAGTTTATCTCGGCCTTGTAAAGTGCCCGCGCCACGGATATGTGAAGGGCAAGATCCGCATGAAGCCTGCGCCGGGCGGAGAATTTGCCGTCAGGACTGTAAAGCTGGCAAGTGAAGAGGATGCGCAGAGGATCAGAGAGCGCCGTGAACAGCTTCAGGAAAAGCACCGCCGTGAGCGCCGCAGGACAAAAGCCAAAAAGTAACCTATAGACCGTGTGCAAAAGTGTACAAAAATCCGACCCGTAACGGGTCGGATTTAATATTATCGGAGCAGCAGCTGTGCTGTATCAGCTCACTCAACTACGATCATTACATTGCCTGCGTGATCCGAATACAGACCGGTCATCTTCTCGCCGTATTTCTCGGAGACCATGGTGCGGATGAGGTTCTCGATGCGGATGTGCTCGGGAGTGCGGCAGTCGAGAGAGATGGCCTTTTCCATGTCAACCCATTCGCTCTCGGGGGTGGCGGCCAGCATGAGGCCGTCGCTCTCATCCTGATCGGATACGAAGGCGGCGTTCGCAAACGCGTTCAGCGTGTCGACAAATTCCTTTTCGGTGAAGCGGAGAGTCTTTTCCTTTTTCATGATAATCCCTTTCGGCTTGCTTTTGTGATTAATTAAAAGTATAGCATTTTCCGCCCCTGCTTGCAATCTTTTCCTCTGACCGATATAATAATAAAAACATGAGAAAGAGTTTGTCCAAAAAAACCAAACGTATCATCTGGATCGCGATATTTATAGCCATGAACGCCGTGGTTCTCTTTTTTACCGCGCGGGCGGACTTCTCAAAGGACGCGCCGCATATCACGGATTCGTTCGCTCCCGGAAGCTGGCTCTATCTGCTCGGCGCAGTGGGATGCCTTGCGGTAGTCCTTGCCGCGGAGTCCGTAAAATACATGCTTATGATGAAGCGTCTCGACGAGAAGGCATCCGGCAGGATTGCCTTTGAGACGGCTGCTCTGGGCAAGTATTACGACTGCGTGACTCCGTCCGGCGCGGGCGGACAGCCTTTTCAGATATGGTATGTTCACTCTCACGGATATTCGGCCGGCGCGTCCTCGTCCATGCCGCTTGCGGGCTTTGTAACTATGCAGTACGGATTCGTAATCGTGGCGCTTGCAGTCTTTATCTTCAATAATAATGTCATAGATTCTGTCCCGATCAGACTTGCTGCATATGTGGGAACTGTGATGTATGCTCTGGTGCCCACCATGGTGGTGGTCTCCGCCATATCCCCGCGTACCTCCGCGGCTATAGTCGGCTTCTTTGTCAGACTTGGCGCAAAGCTCCGTATCGTCAGAGATCCGGACGCAAAGATCGAAAAGCTTGAAACGAATCTCAAAAAATACTCAGACAGTCTGAAACACATAGCCAAGAGCCCCAGGCTGCTGGCAGAGCTCCTGCTTTTGTCGGTACTCTACCAGATCGCACTCTGCTCCATACCGTATTTCGTGGTTCATACCTTCGGAGGAGATCTGGGCTTTATCCAGTCACTGTGTATGTGCGTATTCGTATACGCATCCGTCACCATCGTCCCTACCCCGGGCAACTCTGGCGCTGCAGAGGGCTCCTTTTATCTGCTTTTCAGCCAGCTGGACACCACAGGGCTCTTCTGGGCGATGCTCATCTGGCGGTTTTTGTGCTATTATGCTTTTATAATCATAGGCCTGCTGGTCTACGCTTTCTCCGCGGTGGAGAAGCTGCGCGGACGTGCCGCCCGCTCGGACCAGCAGGAATGATCCGCCGCAAAATGCGGCAGGACAAGGAGGATCAATGGACAAAAACAGAATCAAATCAGTACAGTTTATCGATACCTATATTCCGATCGTCGACGGTGTCGTGGAGACGGTGCACAACTACGCCACTGTAATGAACCGTCAGGCGCCGACCGCGGTCGTCTTCCCCTCGCCAAAGAAGCCCTTTGCCTACAGCCGCCTGAAGTATGAGACAGTACCCGTCCGAAAGATCAAGGGCATCGTCCCCTACGATGAATACACGCTTCCGAATGCTCCGATGGACAAATATCTCCACAGGTATCTGCTGGATTTTGACGCGGACATCTTCCATGTGCACTCGCCCGTGCTGCTGGGCAGCTACGCGGTGGATTACGCGAAAAGACACAGGATCCCCTGCGTGGTAACGTTTCATTCCAAGTATTTCGACGATGTGCTCAATGTGACCAAATCCAGGCTGCTGGCAAATATCGCGGTAAAATATATCGTCAGCCTCTATAAACGCGCCGACAGCGTCTGGGCGTGCTCCGAGGGTACTGCGGAAACACTCCGCAGCTACGGATACAAGGGAGATATCTTTGTCATGGACAACGGTACCGCGTACCATTTCTCCGATGAGAAGCGGGAGGAGCTCCGCTGCCGGGCGATACGGGAGCTGGATATGCCTGAAGGTGTAAAGACGATCTTCTTTGCGGGACATCTCTTTTGGCACAAGAATCTGAGACTGGTGCTGGATACGTTCCGTCTGGTCGTCGACAGGGATCCTTCTTTCAGACTTGTCATCGCAGGAGAGGGCTATGACGGTGAAGAAATACGCGCATACGCCGACAGTCTTGCATTTGCACCGGGACAAGTGAGATTTCTGGGCAATATCACCGACAGGAACCTGCTGGCGGGAATGTTCGCATATTCAGACCTCTTTTTCTTCCCGTCCGTATATGACAATTCGCCCCTGGTCGTGCGCGAGGCGGCCGCGCTTGGCCTGCCGTCGCTCCTGACGGAAGGGACGAACGCCGCCGAGGTCGTGGAAAAGGATGTTAACGGCTTTACGGCTCCGGAGGATCCGGCCGCAATGTGCGCAGAGATCCTCAGGATTTTCTCGGAAGACGGTCTGAAGGAGCGGGCAGGAGAGGAAGCGAGACGTACTATTCCTAAGTCCTGGGAGAAGGTGGTGGATGCCGTAAGGACCAAATATGCAGAGATTATAGATGAGTACCGCGAAGCGCACGGCCCGAAAAAGAAAAAATCTCCTCTTGCAAATAGGTAAGAAATGCGATATATTACCATATATTTGTCTTATGGACATATATTAAGGTTGCTGGTTTATTGCGGTAAAGCAATAAAGCAAACCCTTAAACAGTAATACGAAGGTAGTTTATATGAAGTTTTCAGAGATGCCCTACAGCCGTCCCGATCTGGACGGGGTAGTGGCCGCCATAAAGAAACACACCGAAGAGCTCAGAGCTGCGTCTGATTATCAGAAAGCCCGTGAGGTCTTTATAGCTTATGATGCGGAGAGCAGACACGTCGGCACTCAGGTCACGCTCGCCAGCATCCGCCACTCTATCGACACCAGAGACGCGTTCTATGAGGATGAGCGGAAATTCTGGAACAACGCCATGCCTGTGATCCAGGAGGCGGGACAGTCGTGGACCATGGCACTGCTCGAGAGCCCTTTCAGAGCAGAGTTCGAGGCGGAGTTCGGCAGCATCATCTTCATAAATGCGGAGATCGAGCTCAAGTCATTCTCTCCGGAGATTATCCCCGAGCTTCAGCAGGAGAATGAACTCACTACGAAATATGAGGCGCTCCTTGCCAAGTCCGAGATCCCCTTTGAGGGAAGAGTCTATACCATATCACAGATCGGCGCGATAAAGAGCGATGCGGATGACTCACGCAGGCTCGCTGCCTGGAAGGCAGAGGGACAGTGGTACAAGGATCATCAGGCAGAGCTTGACGACATCTACGACCAGCTCGTTCATCTGCGTGACAAGATGGGCCGTAAGCTCGGATACGACGGATATACACAGCTTGGTTACTACCGTATGGGAAGGAACTGCTACACAAAGGAAGACGTGGAGAGGTTCCGCGAGGCTGTAGTGAAATATCTCGTTCCAGTGGCTGATCTGACCTATCGTGAGCAAGCTAAACGCCTCGGCAAGGAATATCCGATGAGCTTCGCAGACAATGCTCTGTCCTTCCGCTCCGGTAATCCGCGTCCCTGCGGGACTCCCGATGAGATCCTCGAAGCGGGACGCAGGTTCTACGACGAGCTCTCTCCGGAGACGAGCCGTTTCTTCCGCCAGATGCTGGAGGGAGAGATGCTGGACGTCCTCTCTACGGAGGGCAAGCAGGGCGGCGGCTACTGCACTGAGCTGGCCGACTATGATATGCCTTTCATTTTTGCCAATTTCAACGGTACCTCCGCGGATGTGGAGACCGTTACACATGAAGCAGGACATGCTTTCGAATCCTGGCTCAATATCAAGAGAGTCCCCGAGTCCACGATCTGGCCCACCATGGAGGCCTGCGAGGTCCACTCCATGTCTATGGAGTTCTTCGCGTGGCCGTGGGCTGAGCTTTTCTTCGGTGACGACACCAGGAAGTTCCGTTACAGCCATCTGTCCGGAGCGCTCCAGTTCATTCCCTACGGTACGATGGTGGATCACTTCCAGCATCTCGTATACGAGAATCCCGAGTGGAGCCCGCGCGAGAGGCACGACTGCTGGAAACGGCTCCTCGGCATCTATATGCCGTGGATGCGTCTGGACGGAGACATACCTTTCTACGCGGACGGCGAAGGCTGGCAGAGACAGCACCACATCTATTCCTCGCCCTTCTACTATATAGATTACTGTCTGGCTCAGACGGTGGCGCTGGAGTTCTGGGCGATGATACAGGACGACCGCAGCGCCGCATGGGAGCGCTATATGGCCTACACGAGCCAGGGCGGGAGCGATACGTTTACCGCAATGCTGGAAAAGGCCGGGCTCACAAGTCCGTTCGATGAGGAGTGCCTCAAGGGAGTCTGCAGGAAAGCCGCGAAATGGCTTGACGCCTACGACCTGACAGGGATCGACTGATGGCCGAAAAAAAACGCCGGGGGCGCAGGGCATACCTGAACGACTACAAGCCCGATGGCAAGGGAGGCTATGAATACCGCGGAAAGCTCTACAGCTTTGACGGCGGAAAGGACGCCCACAGGGTATATATTCGTCTTTCCCTGGCTGCTGCAGTACTGACGCTTGTTTTGACCGTCGTTCCGGAGGTGCTTCCCTCCGTTCCGGTGAGCAGATATCCGCTGACGGCAGTACTGTGGCTCGGGAACCTTTTTACCGCGGGACTGGGCGCCTACTACGTTTGGAAAACCGCGTGGGGCAAAGACCCCATCAAGGAGCACATTTACAATAAGACCACCGCGAGGATTCCTCTCTTTTATCTGCTGCTTGCGTGCTTTGCTTTTGCGCTGACGGCGGAGGAGAGCGTCTATCTGATGATAAACGGTCTCGCGGAGAGCACGGTACTCTGTCTGATCAGGCCTGTCATGGCCTGCATCTGCGGAGCGTGCGCACTGTTTTATCATTTTTATGCGAAGAGATCGTCGTGGAGCCTTGTTCCGCTTGGCCAGTCGATGCCTTCGGGCTCCCTCAGATCAGTGACGTCTGCCGCCGCTGACGAGAGCGGAGAGATTGAATAGTTTACTCTGGGTTTTGTGCCCGAGAATATAAAAAAAAGGAGAAAAAAAATGAAAAAGTTGTCAAAAGTTTTGGCGCTTCTGCTTGCCATGGTCATGACTGCTTCTCTGTTTGCAGGCTGCAGTGGCGATCAGGAATCTCAGGCTCCCGCTGATACCAGCGCAGCTGCAGATACCAGCGCTGCTACCGAAGATCCTTCTCAGGAAGCTAAGGGTGATACTCCTCTGGTTGTTGGCTATTCAGCCTTCAGCAATAAGTTCTCTCCTTTCTTCTCAGAGACTGCCTATGATCAGGATGTGTATGCTATGACTTCTCTGTCACTGCTTACCTCCGACCGTCAGGGCGCTATCGTAGAGAAAGGCAAGACCGGTGAGACCCGTCCTTACAACGGCACCGATTATACCTACTACGGACCTGCCGACCTGACCGTTACCCAGAACGCTGACGGAACCGTTTTCTACGATTTCGAGCTTCGTGATGATATCACCTTCTCCGATGGCGAGCCTGTCACCGTAGACGATGTTATCTTCTCAATGTACGTTCTGTGCGATCCTTCCTACGACGGATCCTCCACTCTCTTTGCTCAGCCCATCCAGGGCATGGAAGCCTATCGTTCCGATATGAAGGCTCTGTCCAGCCTGCTTATTGAGGCCGGCCGCGACAATGCAGACTTCACCCTTTGGGATGAGGCTACTCAGACTAAGTTCTGGACCGAGGCTGATGATGCCGTTAAGGCTCTTGCACAGGATATCGTTGATTACTGCGTAGCTGCCGGATATGCCGCTGACGCCAACGATGTTCAGACTGCCGCCGGCGCATGGGGCTTTTCGCCTGCCGAGAACACCATCGATTCCTTTGCTGAGGCTCTCTGGGCTGCTTACGGCAATGATGTCCAGAAGATGATCGATACGGAGAAGGCCAATCTCACCATGGGCGAGTACTTCCCTACCTGGTCTGATTATGCACTTTCCATGGTCACCGTTGCTGATCCCGTTGCCAACATCGCGGGTATCCAGAAGACCGGCGACAACACTCTCCGCATAGTCATGGACAAGTTTGATGCTACCGCCATCTATCAGCTCGGCATTACCATCGCTCCTATGCACTACTACGGCGAGACCGAAAAGTACGATTATGAGAACAACAAGTTCGGATTTGACAAGGGCGACCTGTCTCACGTCCGTTCCGTCACCACCCAGCCTCTGGGTGCCGGCCCTTACAAGTTCATCCAGTTCAAGGATGGCGTTGTTAACTTCGAAGCCAACGAGACCTACTTCCTTGGCGCTCCCAAGACCAAGTACGTCAACTTCCTTGAGTGCCTGAACGACGGTGATAAGCTTAACGGCATCATCACCGGTACCATCGATATCGCTGATCCTACCTTCTCCACCGATAACATCGCTGCTATCGAGGAGGCCAACGGCGGCGAGCTCGTAGGTCCTGTCATCACCACCAACACTGTTGATAACCTCGGCTACGGCTACATCGGCCAGTGCGCCAAGGTCCAGAAGGTCGGCAACGATCCTTACTCCGAGGAGTCCAAGGCTCTCCGTAAGGCTTATGCCACCATCCTGGCTGTTTATCGTGACGTCGCTATCGATTCCTACTACGGCGATCGCGCTTCCGTTATCAACTACCCTATCTCCAACACTTCATGGGCTGCTCCTCAGTCTTCCGATGACGGCTACCGTGTAGCTTTCTCCGTTGACGTCAACGGCAACGATATCTACACCTCCGACATGACAGATGAGCAGAAGTACGCTGCCGCCAAGGAAGCCGCTCTTGGTTTCTTTGAGAAGGCCGGCTTCACCGTAGAGAACGGCAAGGTTACCGCCGCTCCCGAAGGTGCTTCCCTTGAGGTCGAGGCATGGATCCCCGCTGACGGCGTTGGCGATCATCCTGCTTTCATGATCTTCTCTGAGGCTCAGAAGGCATTCGAAGAGATCGGCATCACCTTCAAGATCAAGGATCTGTCCAACTCTTCCGATCTGTGGACCGCTCTTTCCGCTCAGTCCGTTGCTATCTGGGCTGCTGCATGGGGCGCTACTCCCGATCCTGATATGTATCAGATCTACTACGCTGACGTAGCCAACGGCGGCGCTAACCCCGGTGGTTCCAACTACCAGTACGCCATCGCTGACGCCGAGCTCGATAAGCTGATCCTTGAGGCCCGCGCTTCTGCCGATCAGGCTTACCGCAAGGCTGTCTACAAGACCTGCCTTGACATCATCATCGACCATGCTGTCGAGATCCCTACCTATCAGCGTCAGAACGCAGTCCTCTTCAGCACCGAGCGTGTCAACCTGGATACCATCACTCCTGACATCACCACCTTCTATGGCTGGATGAGCGAGATCCAGAACACCGAGCTGAACTAAGCCGGACTGATTCTTTCAAGCTTATTTTCGATTTCATCTGAAATTGAATAATATGCAGGCTGCCTGCCTCGTGCCCTAAAAAGCACGAGGCAGATATGCCTGTCTAAAGGGAACTTTTGTCCTGCGGTTTTCCCGTCTTTATAAAGGCGCTGCATTCCTTTGCAGCTTCTTTACAAAAACAGGAAAAAATGAGAACGGAGGTATAACGAGTGAACACACTAAAATACGTTGTCAAACGAATCCTGTTATCAGTGGTCATTCTGTTCTTTGTGGCCCTGATCATCTATACCCTGATGCGCTGCCTCCCCACATCCTACATCGAAAATGTGGCGAGAGCCAAGGCTACACAGCCCGGTTCCAAATCCTTTGAGGAGTGGATGGTACAGCTTGAAGCCGCATACGGCATGGACAAGGGTATCATCGCAGGATTTTTCCAGTGGCTGGGTCAGGCGATCCAGGGAGAGTTTGGCGACAGCTGGCAGTACACGATGCCCGTTATCCAGAAATTCCAGGAGACCATCGGTATCTCCTTCTATATGAGTGCCATCTCCATGTTCTTTGAGTGGCTCATCGCCATCCCGCTCGGCATTATCGCCGCGAGGAAGCAGTATTCAAAGACAGACTATACGATCTCGGTCATCGCCATAGCCTGCATGTCTCTGCCCACGTTCTTCCTTATAGCGCTGCTCAAGCTCGTATTCTGTATGAATCTGGGCTGGTTTGACCTCATAGGCGTCATAAGCAGAGACTACGCGCAGATGACGCCATGGCAGCAGTTCCTGGACCGTGTAAACCACATGGTGCTTCCCATCGTAACACTCGTGCTCATCAGCATAGGCTCGCTGATGCGTTACGTCCGTACAAATATGCTCGAGGTCCTGAACGCCGATTATATCCGTACGGCCAGGGCGAAGGGCCTTTCCGAGCACAAGGTCATCTACAAACATGCCTTCCGCAATACGCTTATACCTCTGGTCACATTCCTGGGCGGATCGCTTCCCGGACTTTTTGGAGGCGCTCTTTTTACAGAGACCATGTACTCCATCCAGGGCATAGGCTATGCGTCATATTACGCGATGACAGCCGGAGACATTCCGTTCTCCATGTTCTATATGACTTTCTCGGCGGTGCTTGCCCTCCTGGGCAATCTGCTGGCCGATATCCTGTACGCTGTGGTCGATCCCAGAGTACGAGTATCTTAATGAAAGGAGACAGAAGCAATGGCAGAAGATAAAAACATCCGCGATGCAGAGCAGGAAAAAGTCTCCGGAGAGCAGTATTCACTCAATGACGACCGCCGCGTCAAGGTCCTTTCGCCCGGCGCAATGGTCATAAAGCGCTTCCTTCGCAACCGTACCGCGGTGGTGGGAATGATCGTGCTCATATTCATGTTCATATTCTCCTTCCTCGGAGGTTGGCTGACCCCCTACGGCGAGTCAGAGCTTTTCTACCGTTATGACACGCAGCAGAAAGAGTTCGCGAGCGCTATAGAAAACGTCGAGCTGCGCTACAAGGGCGCCGAGGGTCAGGATTTCGGAAACATGGTCCAGGCCAAGATGCTGCTTGCGATCAATACTCACCAGGATACCTTTGAGTGGGACGGCACCACCTACACCCTTTCAGAGGACGGCGACGGCCTCTACTCCGCTGCGCTGCCTGACGGTACTAAGGTGGGAATGGCTTTCAGACCTATCTTCAATATAGTCGAACAGGGAGCCGAGGTCGGTTTTGAGACCCAGTATGAGGCATTAAAGGCTTTCCTTAACAAACAGAGCAGCTTTTCCGCCGGAGGTAAGAATTACAACGTCGATTCCGACGGCAACGTCACGCTTGACGGCAAGGATTTCGGATTTATCAGCACCTATAATATCCAGCCGCTTATGGGCGACGTCTTTCTGACGCGCGAATTTAAAGATCAGGTGGTAGAGGAGATAAATGCCGGCAACACCGAATTTGTCTTTACGGACGTGGATCAGGTAGAGCATGAGTATGCTCTGAAATACGATCCGCAGACCACAAAGTGGACCATAACTCAGGCTACCATGACGAGAGTTTACGATACGTATTCAGCGCCTTCATCAGAGCACTGGCTTGGCACCGATAAATACGGCATGGACGTGCTGACGCGTCTGATGTTCGGCGGACGCGTGTCGCTGATGATCGGCTTTATCGTCGAGATCATCGCTACGGTCATCGCTCTTATCCTGGGCGGTATCTCAGGATATTTCGGAGGCTGGGTGGACAACCTGATCATGCGTATAGTGGATATTTTCTACTGTATCCCTTCTATGCCGATCATTATTATACTTGGTGCGGCAATGGACAACGCGGGAGTCAAACCGGGCGTGAGAATGGTCTATCTGATGCTCATTCTCGGTGTTCTGGGCTGGCCGGGACTTGCCCGTATGATCCGCGGACAGATCCTTTCGCTGCGTGAGCAGGAGTTTATGACTGCTACCGAAGCCACAGGCCTTTCGGTAAAGCGCAGGATCTTCCAGCATCTGATCCCCAACGTCGTGCCGCAGACGATCGTCTCAGTCACCATGGGTCTGGGCGGAACGATCCTTACGGAATCGTCGCTGTCCTTCCTCGGACTGGGCGTCAAGTTCCCCTTCGCATCCTGGGGCAATATCATCAACGACGTAAACAATACTTACGTACTTCAGAATTATCTCTTTGTCTGGATCCCTGCCGGCGTGCTGCTGCTGGCCACCGTCCTTGCCTTCAATCTGGTCGGCGACGGTCTGCGCGACGCTTTTGATCCTAAGATGAAACGGTAAAGGGGGCGAGGATAATGGCAAAGAAAAAAGAAGAAGGCTATCTTTCGGCGAAGGAATCCAGAAGGATATCCAAAGAAAACCGCAAGATCACCAATAAGCTTGAAAAACAGCACAAGAGAAAGAACGTCCCCGAGTCCGAGTACAGCACTGAGATGAAGGATCCGGCAAACGTCCTCGAGATCGAAGGGCTTCACACCTATTTCTTTACTGACGTGGGCACGGTCAAGTCGGTGGACGGCATATCTTTTGACGTTCCCGCAGGCAAGACCATAGGAGTCGTGGGAGAGTCGGGCTGCGGAAAGAGCGTTACCAGTCTTTCAATCATGCAGCTGCTTCAGCGTCCGCAGGGTCAGATCGTCAGCGGAGAGATCCGTTTTAACCGCGGCGACAAGGCCATCGATATCGCAAAGACTCCCATTGAGGCCATGCAGAAGATCCGCGGCAACGAGATCTCGATGATCTTCCAGGAGCCCATGACCAGTCTGAATCCCGTCTTCAAGATCGGCGATCAGCTGAGGGAGGTCCTGGATCTTCATAACTACGACAAGGTCCCGGAGTCGCAGCTGAACGAGCGTGTTATCGAGCTTCTGGAGATGGTAGGCATCGCCAACAGCAAAGGCGTGGCAAAAATGTATCCTCATGAGCTTTCGGGCGGCATGCGCCAGAGAGTCATGATCGCAATGGCTCTGGCCTGCAACCCCAAGCTTATCATCGCCGATGAGCCGACTACAGCGCTGGATGTTACGATCCAGGCACAGATCCTCGATCTGCTCCGCAATCTGAAGGAAAAGATCAATTCCTCCATCATGCTCATCACCCACGACCTTGGCGTTATCGCTGAGATGGCGGATTACGTGGTGGTCATGTATTCGGGAAGGATCGTCGAGAAAGGTACTGCGCAGGAGATTTTCGCGAATCCCGCGCATCCCTATACCATAGGTCTTATGGCCTCAAAACCCGTCGTGGGCAAGAGAGTGGACAAGCTCTACTCCATCCCCGGAAAGGTACCGAACCCCGTAAATATGCCCGATTACTGCTATTTCAGGGATCGCTGCGAGATGCGCCTTCCCAAGTGTGACGGCGAGTATCCCTGCGAGATCAGCCTTTCGGATACCCACAAGGTAAGCTGCTACAGATTCTGCGAGGAGGTCAGGAACGATGAGTGAAGCAAAGGAAAGACTCCGTATTGACAATACTTTTGACCCCGTAGAGCCTGATGATCGCTATATTCTTCAGGTAAATGCCCTGAAGAAGTATTTCCCGGTCAAGGGCGGTCTGATCTCTCATACCGTCGGTTATGTCAAGGCTGTGGACGGCATTACTTTTAATCTGAAGCGCGGTTCCTGCATGGGTCTCGTGGGAGAGTCAGGCTGCGGCAAGACCACGGCCGGACGCACGATCCTGCGTCTTTCCGGCGAGAAGACCGGAGGCCAGGTGCTTTTCAACGGACGCGAGGTCTACGATCTGGACAACAAAGAGATGAGAGCGATGCGTCCCAAGATGCAGATCATCTTCCAGGATCCTTTTTCCTCGCTTTCTCCGCGTATGCCCGTCAGCGAGATCATCGGCGAGGCGGTGAGAGAGCACGGTCTGGTCTCCCGCGAGGAGTACAATGACTATATCGATCAGGTCATGGATGACTGCGGCCTGCAGCCTTTCCACAAGGACCGTTATCCTCATGAGTTTTCCGGCGGCCAGAGGCAGCGTATCTGTATTGCGCGCGCGCTGGCGCTGAATCCTGAGTTTGTGGTGTGTGACGAGCCTGTTTCCGCTCTGGATGTTTCCATTCAGGCGCAGATCATCAACCTGCTGAAGGAGCTTCAGGAGAAGAGGAATCTGACTTATCTGTTCATCTCGCACGATCTGTCTGTCGTGGAGCATATCTCGGATACGGTTGGCGTCATGTACCTTGGAAGCCTGGTGGAATACGGTTCGACTGAGGATATTTTCCGCAATCCGCTCCATCCTTACACCAAGGCGCTCTTCTCGGCTATCCCGATCCCGGATCCTACGGTCAAGATGAACCGTATAGTTCTGGAGGGATCGATCCCTTCGCCGGCGAATCCTCCAAAGGGCTGCAAGTTCCACACCCGCTGCGCGAACTGCATGGAGTGCTGCAAGAGTGTTGCTCCTGTCCAGAAGGAGATCGAGCCCGGACATTTCGTGAACTGCCATCTCTATGATGACGTTCCGGATATCAACGCCTGAATGTGACTTATATGACGGACTGCGGTGCAGTCCGTCGTTTTTTCCGCAGCCGGGCGCCGCACTGACTGCAAAAGCGTTCTGAATCGTATTGGAACACAAAGATTATGGCTGAAAAAGAGAAGAAAAAACGCGTATACGATGATGACGACGGAAGAACGATCGCCGATATGAGCGGCGTCCGACGCCGCAATCTTTTTATGCCCAACAGGTATGACGATGAGGTGAGTGAGCCTATCGAGCCTTTCCTGCGCGAAGAGGGTGACGAAACCGGCTCCGGTGAGCCTGCCGTAAATGCGGAGCCGATCACCGGGGACGGCAGCGCGTCAGTCTCGTCAGCTGGTCCGGAATATGTTGAGGAGGACGGCGTCATCATGGAACCCGGCGAGGCAGGCAAGTTTCGTCCGTGGGAGCAGCGCGAGACTAAAGGCGAGAACGCCGCGTGGGTCCTCGGGGCACTTTCCGCCGGATTGCTTCTTGTGCTGATCTTTATAGTTGCCGGAGCCATAGTCATCGGACTGATGCTCTGGGCGTGGACGTGAACCGTTCCTTTTTATTGCAGAGAAAGTAATGGAGTTACCTGCCTGCAGCGATATGTTTAAAAGATTTATCGGTTATTATAAACCGCATAAGAAGATGCTGACGCTCGACATGCTCGCAGCACTGATGATCTCGGTGCTGGGTATGCTCTATCCCATCGTCACGAACAGAATGCTGAACATCTACATCCCTCAGAAGATGTACAGTACTATAGTCATTGCGGGTATCGCGATCCTGATCCTGTATATCATCAGGATGCTGCTGAGATATTTCGTACAGTATTACGGCCATATGATCGGCGTGAAGATGCAGTCGCAGATGCGGCGTGATCTCTTTGAGCACCTGGAGAGGCTCCCGTTCAGCTTTTTTGACGATCATGAGACCGGCAGGATCATGACGCGCATCACCAGCGATCTTTTTGAAGTCGCCGAACTTGCGCACCACGGTCCGGAGAATATTCTCATCAGCTCCACGATGATCATTCTCTCTTTCATCTATCTGTGTACGATCAATATCTATCTGACGCTGATCATCTTTGCCTGCGTGCCGATACTTTTCTTTGTGACGCTGCATTTCCGCAGGCAGATGAGACGCGCTTTCGACGAGCGCCGCAAGAGCAACGCCGTGATCAATGCTGCCGTCGAGAGCAGCATCACAGGCATCCGCGTGACAAAAGCGTATACCAATTACGATACCGAGATCCACAGATTCGCCGAGGGCGATTCTCAGTTCGTGGAGGCCTCGCGTCATGCGTATTCGGCCATGGCCAGATTCTTTTCGTCCACTGCATTCATCACGGATATCTTCAATGTGATAATCCTGATCGCGGGAGGCCTGTTCCTGTATGCGGACAGGATATCCTTCGGAGACTATTCCACGTTCATCGTTTCGGTGAACCTCTTTATCAACCCGGTCAATACGCTGATCAATTTCATGGAGCAATTCCAGAACGGTGCCAGCGGTTTCAAACGTTTCGCCGAGATCATGGACGAGCAGCCCGAGCAGGACGCAGCGGATGCGACCCCGCTTGAAAACGTACACGGAGATATAGAGTTTCGCCATGTAAGCTATGCATATAACGATTCACACGAGATCCTTCACGATATAGACTTGCGGATAGAGAGCGGCAAAAAGCTTGCTCTCGTAGGTCCTTCGGGTGGCGGCAAGACTACGATGTGTCATCTGCTGCCGAATTTCTACAAACTCGGCGAAGGTGACGGAAGCATTCTGATCGACGGGCATGACATCCGCACCCTCACCCTGGACTCTGTCCGCAGGAATATCGGCATAGTCCAGCAGGACGTGTTCCTCTTCGTCGGGACTATACGTGAGAATATCCTCTACGGCAGACCGGACGCCACAGATGAGGAGGTCGTCGAGGCGGCAAAGCGAGCCAATATCCACGATTACGTCATGACCCTCGAACATGGCTATGACACCGAGATAGGAGAGAGAGGCGTGAAGCTTTCGGGCGGTCAGAAGCAGCGCCTGTCCATAGCCAGGGTCTTTCTCAAGGATCCTGCCATCCTGATACTGGATGAAGCTACGAGCGCACTTGACAATACCACTGAGGTCCTGATCCAGCAGGCTCTCGACGAGCTGTGCAAGGGCCGTACCACCCTCGTGGTCGCACACCGTCTCTCCACTATCCGCAATGCAGACGAGATCGCAGTGGTCCTCGGCGGGCGCATCACGGAGAGAGGTACTCACGAGCAGCTTATGGCTGCGGACGGTACCTACAAAAAACTCTATTCACTTCAGTTCAGGGAAAGCGATCTGTACGAGATAGCTGCGGATGTATAAAGAGGACCGCATGTGCTCCTCAGATATCCAGAAAATACTTGCCGCTGGCGTTGATCAGCGTGGTATCGCCCCGGCTGAGCCGGCGCGTGAATTCGTGGCTGTAGCTTTCATGCACGTGTCCATAGATAAAAAAGCGCGGATGGAATTCGTCTATGAGTTCCAGAAACGTCTCATATCCGCGGTGTGAGGGATTGTCCTCGTCGCCGTATCCGAGAGCCGGAGAGTGTGTGACGACGATGTCCACGCCGCCGGCTTTTTTGATCTTCCTGCGCAGGCGGCGGATGCGCTTTCGCATGTCTTTTTCGGAGTAGTAATATCCGTCGCTGATGATCTGGCTCCCTCCCAGGCCCAGGATCCGAAGCCCCTTTACTGTCACGAGCTCGTCGTCGATGCAGTCGCAGCCCTCGGGAGGCCACTTCTCGTATGATGAGTCGTGATTGCCGTGGACGTAGAGCAGAGGCCGGTTCACCATCGTGACGAGGAAGGAGAGGTACGGTCCCTTAAGGTCCCCTGCGGATATGACGAGGTCCACTCCCGCGGTCTTCTGCGGAGTGTAGTAGTCCCACAGGGAGGGGTCTTCTGTATCTGCAAGCAGTAGTAGTCTCATATCTGTTCTTCTTTGTCTTTTTCCGGAGGGAGGCTGCTGCGGTAGATGCCCAGGACACGCACGAGATCTCTGGACATGGGCAGCAGCTCGTCAAATGACGGTATTCTGCCGTCCACGTTTTGGCAGAACCAGTCCATGTTCAAAATGCTGTCCATATCCAGCGACGAGCTGCCGTCGTTTCTCAGGATGCTGTGATCATCGACGATACGGGTCCTGAACGGCTCGATCTGTCCAGAGATGATGCCGCTGCGAAGTGCCATCGCCAGAGACCTGACGCCGTCGGGCAGAGAATCGTCCAGACTGATGTCAATCACACCGCTGTCCATTCCCCACCAGTAGCTGACGGAGTGCCCGTCCTGAGGCTCCTCCCATGTGCCGTGCAGCAGCAGCTTGATGGTCTTCTCGTAGAATCTGCCCCAGTTCCATGTGGGGATAGCCAGTGGCTGTACGGTGCCGTCGTCCAGATACATATATGTGCCTCTGCCTTCGGCCCAGCCGGGTTTGCCGGAATCAAGCGTGTCGCGGTTGGAGATCACGCGGATCCCAGAGGAAAGGAATTCGGCTGACGGTTCGCCGGGCAGGCACGTCCATCTGAGGGCGACTCTGGCTCTCGGATTCGTCGCACGGAGCCCCAGCGCAAAAGCGTTTACGGAGGCAATGGTCCCGAATATGGGATAGTCCGCGATATAGCCTACGGTGTCGTTCTCCGTCATTGCTCCGGCTATCGCGCCGGTGATGAATTTGCTCTCGTATGCCCTCGCATAATAGGTACGCACCCCGGTATATGACTGAGAGAGGGCACAGTTAAGGACTTTTATATTCTTGTGTGTGAGCGCTATGTTGCGGCAGGCGTCTATCATCGGGGGAGTCGTGGCAAAGATAATGTCCGCTCCGTCATCTGCCGCCTGTTCCATGGAGGTGAGGTACCCGCCGTCGGAGCAGGTGTATACACGTGTCTCGGCTCTTCCTTCGAGCTTTTCTCCGGCGTAGAGCCTTCCCTGCTCATGCGCGCGGCTCCACGGGCTGGATACGGGGTCGGTCGGATAGATGAAAGCTGCCTTTACCGTGGCTTTTCCGCCGAAAAGCTTGCCGAGCAGGCTCTGCTGCTTCTCGTCGGGGCCTGTCGAGAGTTCCACGCTCTCGCCCTCGTCGATCGCCCTGATGTCGGGCATCAGCGTGCGCAGTTCGGCGGCGAGCTGCTCGTCGGTGAATTCCCTGATATCTGAAAATCTAAATACGCGCAGCCAGACGAGAAGTGCCTCTGCAGTGGCGGTCATCAGATTCGCGGGCTTTACCTGATAGAAGATCCTCTTGAATCTGGTGTATCCGGAACGGAAACGCCTGCGCTCGTCCTCCGTCCACACATGATCGTCGTCCATGCCCAGCTCCGCCAGGAGTCTTGCGTATTCGCCGCGGTGCTTCATGGTGATGCCGTACAGTCCGGTCAGCTCGTAAAAATGAAGAAACTCATAGTAAACCATCACTTCATGGTCCGACGAGTACTCCGGGATCAGTCTGGTGACTATGCCGGGAACGGTCGGGGCGTCGAAGCTCAGCAGTACGCTGACGCGCTTGTTCCCTTCCTGCACATAGAATCGGCCCATGTATTCGTAGCAGAGTATGGGGTCGTGTATGCCCTGGCTGCCGAGATGCGCCTCACACAGACTGATCCATTTTGTCCCGAACTCGGTATCGGCGTCGAGGAGCGGCATAAAGTTCCCGGCCAGTGCAGACGTGCGTCCTGCCGTCTTGGTGCCTTTAATGTAATCTGACGGGATATCGGTAAGACCTATGCTTACCCTTGATGCGATGCGGTTCTCGTCGACGATCTCGTCAAGCACCGTGGGAAAGGGATACTGTCCTCTGAGGATGGCGTCCCTGTAGTATTTTTTGCCCGCTTTCAGGGCATACTCGAATTGATTTGCTGCTTCAGTCCTGTTCATTTATCTCTTCCTTTTCTGTTCTTATATTTTAGGATAACAGGGGGAAATGGTCAAGCCGGAAGGAGAGAGCACCCGTTAACTATGAGTTGATATCGTGAGGATTATGTATTAGGATAAAAGTGGAGGCAGAAACGATGATCGACAGAAGGATATATGAAGAACTGAAGGCATACATAGACAGCAGATACGTGCCTGAGAACGATATGCTCATGGAGTGCTGCGCGCCTTTGCATGGCAGCTTTGAGGCACCGAGAGCGACGAAGCCGTCCATGGGACGGAGGCAGGTCTTTGCCTCGAGGATGAAGGAAGCCGCGTCTGAGAGCGTCCCGGAGGGACTTGCCGTCGAGATCGAGAAAAGGGACGAGAGTTTCGCCGAGGCACTGTTCCGTGAGATCGACAGCCGCGGGATGAGTGACGTGCAGTGCTATAAAAAGGCACATCTGGACCGGAAGCTTTTCTCAAAGCTGCGCAGCGATCCCGGGTACCGCCCGTCGAAGATCACCGCGATAGCCTTTGCTCTGGCGCTTGAGATGAACGAAGAGGAGACTGCACAGCTGCTCAGGAAGGCCGGATATGCCTTGTCGCGCAGCAGCGTTTTTGATATAGTCGTAGAGTATCATATCAGGAAACGCATATATGATTTTTTCAGGATAAACGACGCCTTGCTCGAGTTTGACCAGACGCTGCTGCCGCTGTAGACCTGCGAGGATCAGGCGCCGGATCTTCCGGCTGAAAATGTCGCCTGCCGGGCGACCATCTCTCTTTTGTTTTCCTCTATACTGATGGCTGCATGGATGAGTTCCGTGCAGCCATTACTTATACAGGAGGATCACAGAAATGAAAAAGAACGACATCACAGAGCTTGTATTTATCCTGGACCGCAGCGGTTCCATGTCCGGACTGGAGAGCGATACCATAGGCGGATTCAATTCCATGATCGAGAAGCAGAAGAAGCAGAGCGGAGAATGCCTCGTATCGACAGTGCTCTTCAGCGACACGAGCACCGTGCTCTATGACAGGGTGAGCCTCAGTGAGATCCGCAGGATGACCGAGGAAGACTACTTCGTAGGCGGGTGCACTGCGCTGATCGACGCTATAGGAGGCGCCGTCCATCACATCGAGAACATCCACAAATACGCCCGCAGCGAGGACGTGCCGGAACATACGATGTTCATTATCACTACGGACGGTTATGAGAACGCCAGTCACATCTATACCAGCGACCAGGTAAAGCGCATGGTCGAGCGTAAGAAGGAATCCGGCTGGGAGTTTCTCTTCATCGGAGCGAACATCGATTCGGTGGAGACTGCGAAAAGCTTCGGAATCTCGCGTGAGCGTGCTGTGAATTACCGTTCCGACAGCGTCGGTACACGTAAGGTATTTGATGCGCTCTCCGCGCCTATCCGCGCCATGCGTGCATCGGAGTCCATTTCCGACGACTGGGGCAGCGAGATCGAGAAGGATCTGGAGGAGAGAAAGAATCACTGAAGTTTGTCTGCGATACAGAGACGGACCCGAAGGAGAGAAACTCTGAGGTGTGCTGCGGGGGAGCAGACCGGGCGGCGTTAAGCCGCCCGATAAGCCTGAACCGTCTTATCTTCGTTCCGGAAGAATAGCAGGGTCTATTTTTCTTATGTCATCATGTATTTGTCTCTTTAACTGGAGTAAGATCTGAAGTACAATAAAGCCGACAGAGCTTTACAGAAAGGAACACATCATGAAGATCAACAGAAAATGGATCCTGCCGGTCTTTTGCCTGGTGGTCATCCTGCTCGTGGTATTCGGCTCGTTCTACCGGGTCGGAGAGCAGGAGATCGCAGTGGTAAAGACCTTCGGCAAAGTTGAGAGGACCGACACTGCCGGCCTCTATTTCAAGATTCCCGTGGTTCAGACCGTGACAAAAGTGGACACCACCATCCACGGTACAGGCATAGGGTACGTAGTGGACGGCGACGGACAGGCATTTACGGTCGATACGGACGGCATCATGATCACGTCGGATTTTAATCTGATAGATATCGACTTTTATATGGAATATCAGGTCTCGGATCCCGTCGCGTATCTGTACGCCAGCGAGCAGCCTGAATATATCCTTAAAAACGTCGCGCTTGCGGCCATCCGCTCCACGGTCATCGATTTCACAGTAGACGAGGCCATGACCACCGGCAAATCGCAGATCCAGGCGACCGTCAAAGAAAAAATGCAGGCCGCGCTCGCCGAGCAGAATATCGGACTGAAAGTAGTCAATATCACTGTCCAGGACGCCGAGCCTCCGACGGAGGAGATCAGCCAGGCATTCAAGGCCGTCGAGACCGCGAAGCAGGGAAAGGACACTGCCGTCAATAACGCCAAGCAATACCAGAACGAGCAGATCCCGGCCGCAGAAGCGGAAGCAGACCGCATCGTGCAGGAAGCCGAGGCGACAAAGGAAGCCCGTATTGCCGAGGCCGAGGGTCAGGTCGTCAGATTCAACAAGACCTACGAGCAGTATGTCCTCTATCCGCTGATCACGAGACAGAGACTTTTCTATGAGACCATAGAATCTGTCCTGCCCGACGCAAAGGTGATCATCACCGACGGAAAGAGCGAGCAGATACTCCCGCTCGATTCATTTAACTGAAAGGAGGCGGCATAAAATGAACAAAAAGGCAATCATTATCATTGCTCTGGTAGTCATACTTGCGGCGGTCGGACTGACAGGCTCGCTTTACACGGTCCAGCCAAATGAATATGTCGCTATCCAGCAGTTCGGCAAGGTCGTAAAGGTAGTAGAGGAGCCCGGCCTCAATATGAAGGTGCCTTTTCTTCAGAGCATCCGCACCATCAGCAAGGCCACTAAACTCTACGACGTACCGCTTTCGGACGTCATCACCAGAGATAAGAAGTCCATGATCGCAGATAACTACGTGCTCTGGAAGGTCACGGATCCTGTTAAGTATCTCCGTACTCTGGACGCAGTGGAGGAGCGCGCCGAGGAGCGCATCGAGGCGGCCGTATACAACGCCCTGAAGAACGTCATTTCTTCCATGTCTCAGGATGAGGTGATCGAGGCCAGAGGCGAGAAGCTGACCCAGCTGCTTACCGACGAGGCAAATTCCGATATCGGAGATTACGGTATACTGGTCATCACCGCCGAGATCAAGGCGCTGGATCTGCCCGATGATAACAAGGCAGCCGTCTACGCGCGCATGATCTCCGAGCGTCAGAATATTGCCGCCTCCTACAAGGCCGCCGGCGACGCCGAGGCGCAGAAGATCCGCAACGAGACGGACAAGACCGTCTCCATCACAAAAGCCAACGCTAAGAAAGAAGCCGAGGTGCTTGTAGCCGAGGGCGAGGCCGAATATATGAGGATCCTCCAGGAGGCATATAACACCGAGGACAAGGCTGATTTTTACAATTACCTCCGTTCGCTTGACGCCCTGAAAAACTCGCTCTCCGGAGACGAAAAGACCATAATCCTTGACAAGGATTCGGAGCTTGCAAAGCTGCTTTATAACTGACAGCCGGCTTGATCCAAAGTCCCATCGCATGGAAGTCTGTCGTGCGATGGGATTTTTTTATAGGGTCGGAGCAATTATATTGAAGGGAATTTAGCAATGAGTGATATTTTGACAATGTGCAGAAAATAGTATGTATTTTTTTCTGCAAGGTGTAATGTGAACGGGGTCAGTTATCGAACGGAATGAGGATAATAGGAGATAGCATTTCAAAAAAGCTACGATCAAACTTGGAATAATAGGACAACACAACGACCGCTCCGAAGTACTATGTTTTCTCAACTTCAGACGAGTCGGAGAGGCAAAAAGTGTTGAATTTGCTGTATTCATGAGATTTGGAACCACGTTGGAACCATTTGGAACCATGATTTTAAAAAGAAAGACGCCCAAAAAACAACGTAAATACGTCATTTCTTGGGACATCAGCGAGCGGAGAAGAAGGGATTTGAACCCTTGCGCCGCTATTAACGACCTACTCCCTTTCCAGGGGAGCCCCTTCGGCCAGCTTGGGTACTTCTCCGAATAAAAAAGCAATATTTAATTGCCGAGAACATACTTTACACGATTTCAGGGAAAAAGGCAAGGACTTTCCGAAAAAATATGTCCTTTTTTTGGCTGTTCTGATATAATATACCGGTCCCGCAGCTGCGGGAATGAAATACAGTAATAAAACGGAAGGCTGATATGAAAAAGGACCTTTTTACAAAGAAAAATATCTGTACCATCCCGAACCTGCTCACTCTTGTCAGATTTATTCTGATCCCTTTTATTCTCTGGGCTTATCTGAGCGAGCATGACTACAAGCTTGCGATCATCCTCATAGTGGCTTCGTATCTGACGGACGTGGCTGACGGTTTTATCGCGAGGCATTTTAATCAGGTGTCGGACCTTGGCAAGATCATCGATCCGGTGGCCGATAAGCTCACCGAAGGAGCCATGCTGATATGTCTGATGAGCAGATATGAGCTCATGGTCTGGCTTGTGGTTGTATTTGCTTTCTCTGAGATCCTCAAAGCGGTCGAAGGCCTCATCGTCATGAAGGTGGATGGCAGCATCAACGGCGCGAACTGGTTTGGAAAAGTGTTTACATTCCTGCTGTACGTGACCTGCATCCTGCTGATACTCTTCCCGGGCATCGACAGGATGGTGGCGAATGTTCTCATTATCGTCTGCATAGTCAGCTGCATCCTGACGATCACGAGCTACACCGTATTTTACGTCAGACTTCTGAAAAATAAAAAAAAGGAGCAGGAGTAACGCTATCTTGCGTTTTTGCGGGACGGCTCTGACGCCTGGCCGTGGTCAGCATATGGACGCTGATCTTCGCATGGATTTTTGCCTCCCGCCGGATTTCCGCCGCGGCCTGACTTCATTCAGCGAATATCCTGACGGTCTTCCCACGGCGCCGGGTCCGTGCCGTAAAGCAGATCGTGCTCGGCCAGGCGATCGCCCTCGTAGCGCAGCAGCATGCGGAAAAAGCCGCTGCCCCGCGCGAGCTCGTCAAAAAACAGTTTATCGCCCTCCCAGATCGGGAGATCGCGGAACTTGTCTATAGGCACCCATTCAAGGGTGCCTTCTTTACATCTATCGGGAGGCAGCAGTCCGCCCGTGAAGGCGTCGGCTGTATAGAGGTACATGTACTCGCCCTCCCACACATCTGACAGAAACGTCACCACGCCGCGCAGCCGGTATGATGTGAGAGTCAGCCCTGTTTCCTCGCGTACCTCGCGCAGCAGGCATTCGTCCGCGCTCTCGCCGGGCTCGAATTTTCCTCCGGGGCCGACCCATTTATCGTGATTCAGATCGTTTTCTTTTTTGACGCGGTGCATCATGAGCCAGCAGCCGTCTTTTTCTATGTAGCAGAGAGTAGTGTTTTTCATCGCAGCCTCCGATATGCATATTTTATGCCCGAATGCTCTGCCGCGCAACTTCTGTTTTACGCCGGGGTCGGCAGCTCCACTTTCTGAAAATCAGGGGTTATAATAGGAGATCATCTATGCTATAATAAAACGGCCTGTAAGGGCTTATTTGCGTACGCAAAAAGATGACGGTATAAAGGAGCCGGAAGGTTGATTGACGAGAAGAAGGTCCGTCTGATGACGGAAGCCGAAATGATAAAAAAGCAAAACAGGAGAGAACTCTTCAATTCCAGAAAGTTCTTTGCTTCTGATTATGTCACTTTCGGCATGCTGAGGTCAGCCGTGGGAGCCACCGTGGCATATGTACTGATATTGCTGCTGATCTTCCTCAGCGAGGCCGATGAGCTGCTCTCTGAGATCACAGTGACCGCGCTCATAGATCTGGCGATCAGATATGTCAGGATATATGCACTGATCCTGGTCGTCTCTCTGATAATATCGCTCATCGTCTATGTCAGACTGTATCGGAGATCATCCGACAGCATGCATCGCTACAGGGAAGTCATCCATGACCTTAGCGAAACCCTGGAACAGTAGATGAGAGCGAGGACAATGCCATGAACAAATTATTGGGATACAGACAGAGAATCAGACAGTTCTATGCCAAATGGGAGCCCTGGATCGAGCCCGCGCTCAAGGGACTTACCATGCTTTTTATCATTTTAGTGATAAACACGCATGTGGGATACTCGCAGAATCTCCAGAGCTGGAATGCGGTGCTGCTTACGGTCCTTGTGGCCGCGCTCCTGCCCTGGAAGGGCCTGACCTTTATCTCTGCAGTATGGCTCCTGATCAATACCTTTGCCATGTCGTGGGAGGTGGCTTTTGTCACGGCCGCGCTCATCTTGATCTGTGCAGTGGCCCAGTATATATTTCTGCCGGGCTTCTCACTGGCAGCCGTGCTCATACCCGTGGCCTTCTGCTTTAAGATACCCTATATGGTGCCGCTGATACTGGGACTCGTGGGCGGGACGCTCACATTCATACCCGCGTCCGCCGGCGTGCTGATGTACTATTTTCTGCTTGGTGTGGAAAAGAACGCGGACGTCTTCATGCGCACTACAGGCTCCGCGTCCGGAGCGCTCGAGCGCTTCCCGCAGATCATATCCATTCTTCAGGATAACGATGTGATGCTGATCAGCATCATTGCGTTTGCGGCAGCTACGGTCATAGTCTCAGTCATCAGACGCATCTCCACGGATTATTCCATGTATATCGCGGTCGCCGTAGGCGCCGTCGTGAATGTAATGATCTTTTTGGTGGGCGGCTTCACTTCCGATGCGAATATCGCTTACGCCGAAGTATTCCTGGGCAGTGTCATTTCCCTGCTGATCGCTTTTGCAGCTGCCTTCTGGCTTGTGGCCGCAGATTATGCTCACGCCGAATACCTGCAGTACGAGGACGAGGGATATATCTATTACGTCAGGGCGGTGCCCAAGATAAAGATAGCAAAAAAAGCCGTGAAGATACATGACGTTTCACCTCAGGATACCGAAGAGGACGAGAACCGTGACATCGAGGAGGCGCTGAAGGCGCTGGATGCCATAGACGAAGAAGAAAGAAAGAAGGAGAGCAGATGAACGCCATATTGGAGTTTTTCAAAAATCTCGGGGTCACATCCTTCTCCATGGGCGTCAGTGATGTAATAGAGATCCTGATAATCGCCTTCGTCATCTATAAGCTGATCATATGGATGAAGGAGACCAGGACCTGGACCATCCTCAAAGGCGTCCTGGCGCTGGGGATCTTTATCCTTCTGGCAGAGATCTTTGAACTGAACACCATACTCTACATCGTCGAGCATTCGCTTGACGTCATAGTTCTGGCTCTGATCGTAGTATTCCAGCCGGAGCTGCGCTCGACTCTGGAGCGTATAGGAAAAGGGCGGGTGATGAGCAGCATCTTCGCAGGCAAGAGCAATCCTTCGGAGGAAGGTTTTACCGAGCTGGTGGAAGACGAGCTGATCAAGGCGTCCTATTCTCTGGGCCAGGCGCGTACCGGAGCACTCATCGTCATCGAACGCGAGGACAATCTCGACGATTACATCAAGACCGGCATCAAAGTGGACGCTTCCATCAGCAGCCCGCTTCTGATCAATATATTCGAGCACAACACTCCGCTCCATGACGGAGCGGTCATCGTCAGAGGCAACCGTGTGGTCTCCGCCACCTGCTATCTGCCTCTCTCGGCCAGCAGTTCCATCAGCAAGTCGTTCGGTACGAGGCACAGAGCGGCCCTGGGACTTTCCGAAGTGTCAGACGCCATTATCATCGTGGTTTCCGAGGAGACGGGACATGTCTCGGTTGCAGAGGGCGGCGAGCTTATGGACAATCTTAAAGTAGACGATTTGAGACAGATCCTGGACACTCTGCTCGAGAAAGAGCAGGAGAGCCGCAGGAGCTTCGCATTCTGGAGGAGGCGCAAAGATGAAAGAAAAGATTCTTAAAAACTGGCCATTCATGCTGCTTTCTCTGGTGCTGAGTTTTATCGTGTGGTTCGTTGTCATCCAGACGACTGATCCCCAGACGTCCAAGGGCTTCTCGATACCGATCGAATTCACGAACGAGTCCATTATAGCCGACCGCGGCATGGTCGTGACTTCCGTGGGTGAGGAATCGGTGCAGATCAAAGTCACGTCGGCACGGAGCATAGTGAATTCTTTGAGTGCAGATGATTTTTCCGCAGTAGCCGATTATTCCAAGATGTACCGCGATACGCAGGTACCCGTTACTGTCACTTCGCTTAACACCAAAATCAAGAATACCGATATTGAGCTGAGGAGCGCGAGCGTGGAGGTGGCTCTGGAGAGCCTTCAGAACGTCACGCGTGTCATCGAATATACCATAAACGGCGAGCCGGCGACGGGATATGTCGTGAACGGAGTGAGCCTCAGCCCCGATTCCGTGACGATAACCTGCCCTGAATCCTTCGTTCAATACGTACGCAGCGCCAGAGTCGCTCTGGACGTGACTGATATGAATGAGACAGCGACGGTCAGTGCTCAGCTGGGGCTCTATGACGGTAATGACGATGTGATAGACGTCGATGCCGAGAAGAACATCAGCTGGAACACGAACGGGGTGATAGAGGCCAGGATAGAAATCAGTCAGGTTCAGGCTGTGCCGGTAGTGGTCAACATCAGCGATACCGACAAGGTAGCGGAGGGATATGCATACACCGGTTACTCCGTCAATATATCCACGGTCAAGCTCTACGGATCGAGAGAAAAGATCTCCGCGATATCGGAGATCCCTCTGCCTGCCATCAGTGTGGCGGGGCTTAATTCCGACCTGACCAGAGAAATCGATATACGCAGTCTGCTTCCGGAGGGAGTGGACGTATACAAGGACAATACTTCGGTAAGCGTCACAGCCAAGATCGAGAAGCTCGAGGAGCGGACGATAGAAGTGGATCCGGGCGACGTCATACTGAAAGTTGCGGATGAAAAACTGAGCGTCAGGCTGATGTCCGGACAGGTCCCGGTCACCGTAAAGGGATTGGCTGCGGACATAAACCAGATAGGCACAGCCGATATCAGCATTGTCGTGGACCTGAACGGCCTGTCTGTCGGGGAGCACGAGGTGGAACCGCAGGTCACGGTAAACAGACAGGGCTGTGAGGTGGTATCCGTGAGTAAGGTCACCGTGACGATCGAGGAGGACGCGGAGCAGACGGCAGTCGACGATACTCCGTCATCCGGGGCTGACGGGAACGACGGCTGAGAGGCGAGTTATGTTTCACGGCACCTTTTGACCGCCGATCATATGATATGAGGCTTAAGATTTGAATAATGCCGACAGATACAGGCGGGATCCGGATTTCGGATACGACGGACGGACCTGGCCCGGAAAACAGATAGAAAAAGCCCCGATCTGGTGCAGTGTCGATCTCAGAGACGGCAATCAGGCACTGGAAGAGGCGATGAAGATACCCGAGAAGGCAGAGCTTTTTCGCCTCCTTGTGGATATGGACTTCAAACAGATCGAGGTGGGTTATCCCGCCTCGTCGGTTGTGGAGTACGATTTCCTGAGATATCTGTCAGAGGAACATCTCGTACCGGACGATGTGATCCCGCAGGTGATGATCCCCTGCAGACCAGAATACATCGAGCGCACCTTTTCCGCCATTGAAGGGCTGAAAAAATGCATCGTGCACATCTATAATCCTGTCTCGAAGCTCCAGAGGGACGTGGTCTTCGGAAGATCGCAGCAAGAGATAAAGCAGATGGCCACAGATACGGTCTGCGGCGTTAAAAGCCGTGCCGCCTGCTTTGACGGGGAGATAATACTGGAGTATTCGCCGGAGAGTTTTATGGAAGCCGAACCGGAATACGTGCTGGATGTGTGCTCTGCCGTCATAGAGACGGCAGAACCGACCCCGGACCGTCCGATGATCATCAATCTCCCTTCCACCGTGGAGCGTACTACACCGAATGTCTTTGCCGACTGGGTAGAGTGGATCGGCCAAAAGCTTCCCCGCAGGGACAGTGTGATACTCAGCGTCCACCCTCACAATGACCGCGGTACCGGCGTGGCTGCGGCCGAGATGGGACTTCTGGCAGGTGCGCAGAGAGTCGAGGGGACGCTCTTTGGCAACGGCGAACGCGCGGGCAATCTTGATCTGGTCACCCTTGCCTGCAACCTTTATTCGCGCGGTATCGATCCTCAGCTCGATCTGTCAGATATCACGCGTATCGTCAGGATCTATGAACAGTGCGTAGGGCTGACTGTCCCAATCAGGCAGCCATATGCCGGAGCCCTGGCTTTTACGGCATTTTCCGGTGCGCATCAGGATGCTATCGGCAAGGGCATCCACCATATGGAGCAGAGCGGAGATACGCACTGGGATGTGCCGTACCTGCCGATCGATCCGGGCGATATAGGACTCGAACGAAGCGTTCTGGTCCGTATCAACAGTCAGTCCGGCAAGGGAGGGGTCGCCTTTGTCATGGAGGACACCTTCGGATACAGGATGCCGAGACTTCTCAGACAGGAGATGGGAGATATCATCAAGCCTATCGCCGCCGAGAAGGGCTCGCTCTCCGCGGATGAGATCATGGAGATCTTCCGCCGCAGCTACATCGAGCCCGAGGGACCGTTTGTGCTCCGCAACCGGCAGATCACCGAGCTTGGCAAAGACACGCAGATCAGGCTTACCTTCTCCTATAATGGCAGGGTATACATGGCAGAGGCACTCGGCAAGGGCCCCCTCGAGGCGGCAGAGGCTGCGGTAGGAAGCGTGATCCCGATGAACGTGCGCATGATCACATTCTCCTCGCACGCGCTGAATACCGGCTCCGACTCGGAGGTCGTGGCATATGTGCTGATGCGGGATCAGGATACGGGCCTGGAAAGCTATGGCGTGGGACTGAGCCATTCTGTCACGGGAGCTACGGTCAAGGGCTTTTTCTCGTGGCTGAACAGGCGTGAAAGGATAAAACAGGCATGAAGGCTGTGATACAGCGCGTAATTCGCGCGGCCGTCAGAGTGGACGGCGTGACGATAGGAGAGATCGGAAGGGGTTATCTGGTACTGCTGGGAGTCGCTGATGGCGACGGCAGGGAGGAGGCAGACCGCATCCTCAGGAAGATGGTTAATCTGCGCATCTTTCCCGACGAAGCCGGCAAGATCAATCTGTCGCTCGGCGATGTGGACGGACAGCTGCTCATAGTGTCCCAGTTCACGCTCTGTGCGGATACGAGCCGCGGGAACAGACCGAGCTTCGTATATGCCGCCCCGCCGGAAAAGGCAAACGAAATGTATGAATATTTCATCGCCAAAGCCCGTGAATGCGTACCGGTGGTACAGACAGGGAGCTTTGGCGCCGATATGAAGGTGGAGCTCGTAAACGACGGACCCTTTACCATTATTCTGGAGTAAAGAAATGGCAAAACTGCTTTTGGCAAAAGAAGTGAACGCTGCGCTCTGCGAGCGCACAAGGGAGAGAGCGGCAGCCCTCAGAGGCCGAGGCATTACGCCGACACTGGCGATAGTGCGTGTCGGGGAGAGGGAAGATGATCTCTACTATGAGCGCGGTGCAGTAAAGCGCTGCTCAGACAACGGTATAGAGGTCCGCAGGCTGACATTTGATGCGGACGTCACGACTGAACGCATGATAGATGCGGTCCGCAGCCTTAATGACGATGATGGCGTGCACGGGGTACTGATACTTCGGCCTTTGCCGTCGGGTATCGATGAGAAGGCTGTATGCGAGGCGCTCGATCCGTGCAAGGACGTAGACGGAATCACTTCGGTATCCGCGTCTGCCCTGTATCAGGGGAGCGGAGCAGGTTTTGCGCCTTGTACCGCCTGCAGCGTGATGGAGATACTCAGACACTACGGGATAGATCTTCGCGGCAGGAAGGCTGTGGTCATCGGCAGGAGCCTCGTCATCGGCAAGCCCGTGGCTATGATGCTTCTGGCAGAGAACGCCACCGTCACCATCTGCCACTCAAAGAGCCGCGATCTGCAGGAGATCTGCCGCGGAGCGGATATACTGATCGCTTCTGCGGGACGCGCCCGCATGGTCACTGCGGAGTACCTCTCTGCCGGACAGACGGTCATAGACGTGGGAATAAACGTCGGCGAAGACGGTAAAATGTGCGGAGACGTGGACGGCGCAGCTGCTGAGGGTCTGGTGGGTGCTTATACACCGGTGCCCGGCGGCGTCGGCGGCGTTACGACTTCAATACTGGCGGCTCACGTGGCTGAGGCTGCGGAGCGTATGGCCGGATTTGGGAGAGTGTAATGAGTGATCGGGCAAAAAAAATACTGAAGGAGCTTTCCTTTTATGCGGCAGTGATTCTGGTCGCCGTAGTGATCAGGGTATTCTTTCTCGTGAATGCATATACGCCTACCGGGTCCATGGAGAATACCGTGCCTGTGGATTCAAGGCATCTGGGTCTGAAATGCGCTTACTGGTTCTCGGGACCGGAACGTGGTGATATCATAGTCTTTGACTCGCCCGAGAAAGAGGATACCGAATATCTCAAGCGCGTGATCGGACTTCCGGGAGAGACCGTGGAGATAAAGGCCGGCAAGGTCTACGTCGACGGGACCCCTCTGGAAGAAGACTATCTAAAGGAAACTCCGGATGCCGAGGATCTGGGACCGTTCCATGTCCCGGAGGACTGCGTCTTCGTCATGGGCGACAACCGTAATAATTCACGTGATTCGAGATACTGGGGAAGCAGTGATCCGGAAGATCCTCTGCATTATGTCCCGATAGATACGATCCTCGGCAAGCAGTATTTGCTTTACTGGCCGAATATCAAGTGGCTGTACTGACCGCTCAGCAGCAGAACAGTCCGCGGCCGAGCATTCCAAAGGAATTGCAGCACAGATTCATGGCGCAGCAGGGCAGGCAAAACCTCAGAAGCCCCAGGCTGCTGCGTCCGTACGACGAATCTCCGGTCTCCTGATAGGCGCTTGTGCCGCCTTCAAGTATCTGAACAAGCCTTTCGAACTGCATATTGTCGGGCCGCATGGCTACGGCCTGTCTGGCCTGAGAGAGCGCGGTAGCGTTATTGCCGAGGCGGTAGTTTGCCAGCGCGCTGTAGTAGTACCAGTGCGCGGGATGATCACGCATGGTATTAAGGACGTTGATCGCCTCCTGGTACTGGCGCGCGTTAATATATGTGGCTGCGGAGCGCAGACGGGAGACAGTCTCCTCATCATAATTCTCTCCTGCAAAATCCGTCGAAGAAGTCTGGCTGCCGTATCCCGAGCCGCCGTAATCACCGAAGCCTCCAAAACCTCCAAAACCGAAGGGCCCCCAGCCCCAGGTCCAGTCTCCGCGGTCGTATTCGGAGCCGCCGCGGCTGTAGCTTCCCCCTGAGGAGCCGTAGCTTCTGCCGTATCCCTGACCGTAACCGCCGCCGTATCCGCTCTGAGATGATCCGCCGTATCCCTGGCTGTAGCCGCCGCGCACGCCCTGTTCTCGCTCGCGCACGATCTGATCGTAGGCCTGCTGGATTTCCTTGAATTTCTCTTCGGCCTGCGCTTTATTCGGATTATTCACGTTTGCGTCGGGGTGGTATTTGCGGCTCAGCGCACGGTAGGCTTTTTTGATCTCGTCATCCGAGGCGCTCTCGCTCACTCCGAGTACCTGATAGGGGTTTAACATCTGATTTCCTTTCGGTCAGTTTTTGCTCTCATTTTCCTTCTGCCTGACCTGTTCGTATTTGATCCAGACTCCGCTGTAGAGTATATTACGTATTATCTCGGCATTTTTCAAGACCGGAAGCGCTTCAAAGCTGAAGGCACATTCACTCATCATCAGATTCAGTACGGAGCGGGCTTCCTGTTCGTCCACCTCGCGCCCCTGCATCAGCCAGACGTTGTAAGAACCTTTTTCACGGTCGGAGCTCCGGTCCTCCCAGGCGTCCATCAGGTAGATGTATTTTCCCAGATAAAAACCAAGCCGGCGCAGAGTGAGTGCCCATTCGTCTTCTTTCATGCAGAAGATCTCGCCCAGCATCGTACCGGTAAGACCGGCAGCCGCATCCAGTGAAGAGGGATCGGCAGCAAGAACTTCACTCCGCGCGCCTGCGCCGGTATCTACGGCGTCCGGCGTGCAGACGGCGCTTTCGAGGCGCCCCAGCTCCTCCACGTATCTTTTCACTGCAGCCGCCTGGCGGGGATAGGCCTCCTCAAGCTCCGGCAGGCGCTTGCCGAGTATGCGCGCCGCAGCCAACGACTTGTGGGAATGTTCATCCTGCCAGTCGTCCATAAGATCGTAGTAGGAGAGCAGGACGTTCATATCAGCGGCGTACACGGCGTAGGGATTCTCTCTCTGAAGCTGCTTTTTTGCGGGATGCAGCACACAGCGTCTCTCGCTGTCCGTTTCCTCCGGCTCGTAGAGCCCGGAGAGCAGGATATACAGAAAAGTCATATCATATGACAGCGTCAGCTGACCCGCTCTGCCGTAACGTCTTTTGAGCGTATGGCACAGCCCGCAGTAGTACGAGTGATATATCTCGTAGTCCTTGATTTTTAATTCAGGTTTATTTGCTATGATATATCCGAACATGATCCTGTGATATGAGACGGGAGACAGCCGGTGCTGTGTGAGAGAACTCAGGTCTTCTTTACGAAGGACGTCCTGCACTTGGGACAGGTGATAGCGATGCGGCCGCGACCTCTGGGTACACGCACCTTCTGACCGCAGGAGGGGCATCTGTAGATCCTGTGAGTCTTGTCTGCGGACGATGAGGATGAGCCGCCCTTGAATATACCTGTAAAGAATCCGGTAATACCGTTCCTGATGCGCAGATAGGCTTCGTTTTCGCGGTGCCTGGCGGCGTGGTTGCGGGACATGGTGCGCAGGATGTTGATGATCAGCAGCGCCAGACCGACGTAATACAGGACGTAGAGTTTGAGTACATAGAAGAGGATGATCGCGATCAGCGCGAGCACCAGAATAAACCTGGACAGGTTGTCCGAGCCATAACGGCCATACATGAACTGGCGAAGCTTTTCTCTCATTTATATACCTCCGGGCGGCAGGTACCGCCTTATTTTCATAAAAAGTATTATAATGTACAAGATGCGGAAAATGTATAAAACTTTTATTAAGAATCCGTTTGCGGAAATTCATAATATCCTGATTTTCAAATCTGACTAATTGTACTATAATAAAAAAGCAGGCGCCGCGGCGCATTGCATTTGAAGGTGATGTCCCGCCCAAGGGAGCTTCACATATCAGAAGGAGATCAAGATGACAGAAACCAGACCTTATGTAGATTGGAAACTCGTAAATGATTTTATGATCGACGTTTTTGAAGCCTACGGTGTTCCGAGAGAGGACGCGGCGATCTGTGCCGACGTGCTCCTCGAGTCTGACCGCCGGGGCATCGAAAGCCACGGCTGCAACCGTTTCAAGCCAATTTATCTGGACAGGATCAAGCTCGGCACCCTTAAACCCGTGACCGAGATCGAGATAGTAAAGGAGACCCCCACCACGGTGGTCATCGACGCGCATGACGGCATGGGTATGGTCGCCTCACATAAGATGATGACCATGCTTATAGAGAAGGCCAGGACGTATGGCCTTGCGGGAGGCGCGATCATGAATTCCACTCACTACGGTATCGCCGGATACTGGACGGGCATGGCCGAAAAGGCCGGCATGATCGGTATCAGCGGCACGAACGCGCGTCCTTCCGTGGCCCCTACCTTCGGTGTGGAGCCTATGATGGGCACTAACCCTCTGACCTGGACCATCCCCACCGATGAGCCCTTCCCGTTCAATTTTGACTGTGCCACCTCGACTATCCAGAACGGCAAGATCGAGTTCTATGAGCGTATGGGCAAGGATACACCCGCAGGTCTCGTAGTGAACCGCGAAGGCGAGACCATGACCGAGTCCGGCAAGATCCTGAAGGATATGCGCAGGGGTCAGGCAGCTCTGCTGCCTCTGGGAGGCCTTGGAGAGGAGACCGGCGGTTACAAGGGCTATGGCTTTACCACTATCGTAGAGATCATGAGCTCGGCTCTGTGCGGCGGCCCCTTCATGAAGGCTCTGAACGGAGTAAACGAGGACGGCAGCCCTAAGCTCTATCACCTCGGACACTTCTTCTTTGTCATCAATCCCGAGTTCTTTATGGGTCTGGAGACCTTCAAGAAGACCGCTGGAGAGATCTGCCGCGCCCTTCGCGCGAGCGCCAAGGCGCCCGGTCAGGACCGTATCTATACGGCTGGTGAGAAGGAGTATGAGGCCTGGCTGGAGCGCAAGGATAAGGGCGTTCCCGTAGGAGAATCCATACAGAAGGAGTTTATCCAGCTCCGTGATGAGCTGGGACTCGATTATCATTTCCCTTTTGAAGACTGACAGAAGAGTTCAGGCGGACCGGCAGCAGATCACTGACGGTCCGCTTTTACAGCTTACAGAAATATTCCGGGAGGCATATCATGAAAGAATACATCATGGCTCTTGATGCTGGAACCACCAGCAACCGCTGCATCCTCTTTGACAAAAAAGGCGATATCGTATCCGTCGCGCAGAAAGAATTCAAACAGTACTATCCCCAGCCCGGCTGGGTGGAGCACAATCCCTTTGATATTCTGAATACCATGATGGATGTATCAAGGGAAGCTCTCAGAAAGGCCGAAGTCACGGCGGAGGATATAGCTGCCATCGGAATTACGAATCAGCGCGAGACCACTATCGTGTGGGATCGGGTCACCGGAGAGCCGGTCTGCCCGGCCATCGTCTGGCAATGCAGACGCACTGCCCAGTACTGTGACAGCCTCAAGGCCAGGGGCCTTACGGACACGATCCGCAGCAAGACGGGACTTGTGATAGACGCGTACTTTTCCGGCACGAAGCTCCGCTGGATCCTGGAGAATATCCCGGAGGCAAGGAAGAGGGCCGAGGCCGGCGAGCTGCTCTTTGGCACGGTGGACAGCTGGCTTATCTGGAAGCTGACCGGCGGCAGAGTGCATGCCACAGACTATTCGAACGCTTCCCGTACCATGCTCTTTAATATCAATACGCTTAAGTGGGATGATGAGATCCTCGCCGAGCTGGATATTCCTGCCTGCATGCTTCCGGAGGTCAAGCCCTCCAGCGGCATCTTCGGGTTCACGGATCCTTCGGTCTTCGGAGGAGAGATCCCTATAGCGGGCGTCGCGGGCGATCAGCAGGCAGCGCTCTTCGGACAGACCTGCTTTGAAAAAGGTCAGGTCAAGAGCACCTACGGCACGGGAGGTTTCCTGCTGATGAATACGGGCGAGGAGCCCGTCTTCTCCGAGAACGGACTTGTCACAACGATAGCCTGGGGCATCAGAGGCAAGGTCTACTATGCGCTCGAAGGCTCTATATTCGTAGCCGGCGCCGCGATCCAGTGGCTGCGTGACGAGATGGGCTTCATCAAAAATGCAGCCGAGTCTGAGAATCTCGCCGAAGAGGTCAAGGATTCCAACGGCTGCTTTGTCGTACCTGCGTTCACCGGGCTTGGAGCCCCTTACTGGGATCAGTACGCCAGAGGCACCATCGTCGGACTCACCCGCGGGGTGAACAAGTGCCATATAGTCAGAGCGACGCTCGAGGCCATAGCCTATCAGGTGGTGGATGTGCTGGAAGAGATGGAAAAGGCTTCCGGTATCGAGATCCCTACCGTCCAGGTGGACGGCGGAGCTACCGCGAACAATCTGCTCATGAAGATGCAGACAGATATCGCAGGTATCCCCGTAGTGCGCCCCGCATGTGTAGAGACTACGGCTCTGGGCGCAGCGTACCTGGCCGGTCTCGCAGTCGGGTACTGGTCGGACAAGAACGACGTCCTCAGCAACCGCCAGGTCGAGAGGATATTCTATCCATATACGACGCCCGAGGAGAGGGCTCAGAAGAGAGCTCTCTGGAAGAAGGCCGTCGAGCGCAGCCGCAGCTGGGCACAGGAATAGACCGGATCGGGATCGGAGATAATAAATGAAAGATTCATATAATATAGCAGTAGCGGGGACAGGATACGTCGGTCTGTCCATCGCCACACTTCTCGCCCAGCACAATCATGTGACAGCCGTGGATATCATTCCGGAAAAGGTGGAGATGATCAACAGACGTATTTCGCCTATCCAGGATGACTGCATAGAGGATTATCTGGCGCACAAAAAGCTCGATCTGACTGCTACTCTCGACGGAGAAAAAGCCTATGCGGATGCAGACTTCGTCGTCATAGCAGCTCCCACGAACTATGACAGCAAGCTCAATTTCTTTGACTGCTCGGCCGTGGAGTCGGTGATAGAGCTGGTGCTCCGGGTCAATCCCGAAGCGATGATGGTGATAAAGTCCACGATACCGGTAGGTTACACCGAGTCGGTCAGGAAACGCTACGGCACGGACCGCATCATTTTCAGTCCGGAGTTTCTGCGCGAGTCGAAAGCGCTCTATGACAACCTCTATCCCAGCCGCATCATCGTATCCTGTGATGATGGGACGCGTGCTCAGGCGGAGATTTTCGCCGGCCTGCTCAGGGACGGCGCTGTAAAGGAGAACATTCCGGTACTTTTTATGGGCTCTACCGAGGCGGAGGCGGTAAAGCTCTTTGCAAATACCTACCTGGCGCTGCGTGTCTCGTATTTTAACGAGCTGGATACATATGCCGAGACCAAGGGTCTCGATACCAGGGCCATCATCGACGGAGTGTGCCTCGATCCGCGAATCGGCGCCCATTACAACAACCCTTCCTTCGGCTACGGCGGCTACTGCCTTCCTAAGGACACGAAGCAGCTTCTGGCGAATTTCAACGATGTCCCCCAGAACATGATCTCTGCTATCGTCGAGTCCAACCGTACGAGGAAAGACTATATCGCCGACAGGGTCCTCGCTCTGGCGGGCGCCTACGGATACGGCGACCAGTGGGATCCGGGGCGCGAAGCGGACGTCACGATCGGCGTCTATCGCCTGACCATGAAGAGCAATTCCGACAATTTCCGTCAGTCGTCAATACAGGGCGTGATGAAGCGCATCAAGGCCAAGGGGGCCCGCGTCATCATCTACGAGCCGACGCTCAGGGACGGAGAGACTTTCTTTGGCTCACTCGTGGTGAACGATCTCGACGAGTTCAAAAAACGCAGCCGCGCAATCCTCGCCAACCGCTATGATGCGTGTCTGGACGACGTTGCAGGCAAGGTCTATACGAGGGATATCTTCCGCAGAGACTGACTTGTTTTTGAGCCTGCCTTGTGGTATATTTCCGTTACGTTTTAAGACACGGAGCAGTTTATGGCAGAAACACGTGCAAATCCAGATACAGCTCGCCTCGAGATGGATGTGGATGCGTGGCACGCTCTCGCCTCTACGGGTGCCAGAGTTGCAGTCACGGTGACACCTAAAGGCAGCAGTATGCGCCCGCTTATAGTCGGAGGGCGCGACAGCGTATTGATCTATCCGATATCGGGACCGCTCCGAAAGGGAGATATAGTCCTCTTCAGGAGAAAGGACGGCGCGAACGTCCTGCACCGTGTGTGGAAGCTTGATGATAAGTCTGTGACCACGTTCGGGGACGGATGTGCCAGGCCGGATGCCCCGATCTCCTATGATCAGGTCTGGGGCGCAGCCACGGAGCTTTACCGCAAGGGACGTACCTACAGACTTGATACCGCGGTCAGCAGATTCCAGGGCAGGCTGTGGAGGATCATCAGACCTGTATTGCATTTTCCCCGCGCCGCCGCTCACAAAGTTATCCGCGAGTGGCTCGGGATCACTAAAAAAACGAAACAGAAAGGTTGATTTGTAACATGAATGCTTGGGGAATCGTAGCGATAGTCCTCGGAGTGATCCTGGTGATCCTCGGAGTGCTTTATTTTGTGGGACGCAGGATGCAGCGCCGTCAGGGCGAGGCACAGCAGCAGATGGAAGCGAACAAGATGGTCACTTCCATGCTTATCATAGATAAAAAGATGATGAAGATCACCGAATCGGGTCTGCCCCAGCTGGCCATAGATTCCACGCCCAAATATCTGCGCTGGAAAAAGGTTCCTATCGTAAAGGCAAAGGTCGGTCCGAAGGTAATGACTCTCGTGGCCGATCAGGAGGTCTTTGATATAATGCCTGTCAAGAAGGAGGTCAAAGTCGAGATCAGCGGCATGTATATCACCGGTATCAAGAGTGTCCGCGGCGGCAGTGTCGAACTGACCAAAAAGCAGCAGAAAGAAAAGGAAAAGGCTGCAAAAGCCGCCAAAAAGGAAAAGAAGTGATTGGCGTAAAGACCGCAGCGGTCTGAACGACATGACCGGCTCAGATTCAGAGAGGTACTAAAATGAAAGATTTTATGAAGAAGTTCCTTGCAGTGATGACAGCTGTGGCCCTGGCTGCCTGTTCACTTTCGGTCAGCGCTTTTGCTGACGAGAACGGACAGGAGACGGGAGGCCTCATTGCAGAGGAGAGCGGAAGCGGAGAAGAGATCGATCTGGAAGAAGACTATCTGGATCCGTTCCCCAAAAGCATCAGGGTTGTCAGCTCTCCAGACCAGAAGGAGTACGTCAGGTATACAAAGAATATCTCCCCCGCCGGTCTGCATCTGGAGATAACCATGAGTGACGGCAGTCTGGTCGCGTGGCCGGAAAATGACTTTTACTACAATTTTGCCGTTGGTGATTACTATTTGGATTTTGATCTGGACAGGCTGGATACGGAAGGAATCCTTGTAGTCAGCTGCGAGGATGCCTCCGCGGAAATAGGCTTTACGGTAGTCGAGAATCCGATAGCCTCCGTGGAAGTGCTTACCTTGCCGCATATACACGAATACATGATGGGTGACTCGGAATATTTCCACGAAGAAGACGGTGAACTCAGGTTTAATCCGTATCATCTCTCCGGAATGGTCTTCAGAGTCACCTATACCGATACGGAGCTTTCTCCTCAGGTGTTCAACTATGACGAGGATATGGATGAGACGGGCAAAATAGGCGGATATTACTGTTTCAATGACAGCCCCGACCCGGTGACGGGAGCCGGAGATTATGTGACCTACCTGTCCTATAACGGAGTCCTTGCGCCCTATACTCTGACCATTACCGAGAGCCCGGTGGAGCGCATAGAGATAACACATGCACCCAACCGGACCGAATACATCTACGGAGATTCCGATTTTTTCTATGCCGATGGCAGTATTTTTGATCCCTGGGATATGGAAGGCTTTGAGTTTAAAGCGTTCTTCAAAGACGGCACCTCAAAGGTCTTCGGATTTGACGACATGGACGAAGAAGGGCTGTTTGACGGCTTGTCCTGGGGATACAGGACGGATGGGAACGTCTTTGCGGCCGGAGACCGCGTGAGGGTCGTATTTATCTACTGCGGAGCCCAGGCAGACTATTATGTCGATATCATAGAAAGCCCGGTGGAACGCATCGAGATCAATCATGTGCCAAGCCGCACCGAGATCGTATACGGAGATCCGCAGTTCTTCTATGAAGATGAAGGAGAAATGCGGATCATGCCCTGGGATAACGAGGGGCTGGAGTTTACCGTTTATTATAAAGATGGCGATCCGGTCAGATTTACAGAGCAGGATTGTGTAAACGGCAGGTACGGCGGGTACGATCTGGAGTATTTATATGATGAGACAGGCTTTGCGGTGGGAGAGCCCTTTGAGGTGACCCTGAGATACCTCGGAGCGACTGCGTCATATACCGTAAATATCGTGGAGAACCCAATTGCCTCTATTGAGATTACTCAGGCGCCGGTCCACGAATACTTCTTCGGTGATCACAGATATTTTTATCATGATGACGGAAAATGGATTTTCGTGCCTGACGATCTGACAGGCCTTGAGTTTACCGTTAACTATACGGACGGTACCAGCACTGTCTTTCCAATATCAGATGCCGATGAGTACGGTATCATTGACGGCAAAAGATATGAGACCAGATTCGACAGTGAGGATTTTGCCATAGGAGTGCCTTTTACAGTGACTTTTACCTATGGCGGCAGGAGCGATACCTATGAGGTCAGCATTCTTCCCAGTCCTGTAGATCACATAGAGATCGTAAGTGCTCCGGTGCATGACTATGTGATAGGGGAGTACGAATACTGGTGGGAGGATTGGGTTACCGCTACGCAAAGCTCACAGCTCATGTTCCACCCGACGGACATTACGGGACTTGAGATAGATGTATATCTTACGTCTGATCTGTCACATCCGGTCAGGTATACCTGGGAAGATGAGGTTGACTTGGGATTCGCGGGCGAACCGTACCATATCAACTGTGTCTACGATTCATATGAGGACGGATTCCAGTTCCAGCCCGGAGAGGTCCAGGTGGAGTTCGAGTATATGGGCTCACTGGCGTACTATACCGTCACTCTTAATGAAAACCCGATATCGAATATAACAATCACCCAGGCTCCCGACAGGGTCTATATGCTCGGTGAGACCGATTACTTCAGAGTGGATGATTGGGGTGACACGGTATTTACCCCCTGGGATCTTACCGGACTCGAGTTTACCGTGGATTACAGGGATCCGGAGCGCGAGAGTGAGCATCTGACTTGGGAAGATATAGAGAACGGAGAGATAAACGGTGTTCCGGTGGTCTGGTTCGTCGCGCAGAGCAGCAATATTACGGAACCCGGTTCTGTGGACGTGTGCATCAATTACGGCGGCTGGGTCGCACAGTATACTGTCACGGTCATAGCAAATACGATCGATCATATCGAGGTTGTAACTGCTCCGGCCCGGGTGTATACGATCGGTGAGGACTTCTATTTCACGGACAACGGGGACGGCACAGTGAATTTCGCTCCGGTTTCGCTCGAAGGTCTCGAGATGGATATTTATTATCTGAGCGATATGGAGCATCCCGTCAGGATCACATCCTCGGATATCGTCGACGGAATGTACGACGGACACAGGATCAGTCCTCTGTATTACGATGAGGTATCCTACAGTGAGGGCGATTTTGAGGTTGAGATCGAGTACTGCGGCCATACTGACAAGTATACGGTCAGGCTGACTGCATCTCAGCAGACACACCTGGAAGCCGCTTCGCTGACAGTCACTTCCGATCTGTCAATGCAGTTCTATGTAAAGTCGGAGGACGGGACAGATGCTCCTGTCATGAATTTTACCTACGCTGGTGAGAGGGAGGAACTGACCGGCACGTATGATGCCGTCAGCGGTACCTACATCTTTGACTTTACCGGTATCGGCGCCCAGTACATGACTGAGCCCATAACCGCCGAAGTGGAAGTGGACGGGAATGTGGTGGACACAAAGACCTTCTCCGTCAGGAGCTACTGCGATTCGCTCTTCCGCTCGACTGCGGGCGAGCTTGGCATCAGTGAGGAGAAGTTCGCGGCGATGAAGACCATGCTCGCGGATATGCTCGATTACGGCGCCAGGGTCCAGGAAATGACAGGTTACCGAGCTGACGACCCGGCTGACTCACTCCCCTGGGTAGCTGAGGCGAAACTGCCGCAAACCGACGCTCCCGCCACGGATCTTACAGTGACGAAGACCTCCGGCAGCGACAGGATCAGTTCCGCTTTTGTAGCTCTTTCGAACAGATTCATGCTCGGCTTCAGGTTCACGGTCAGCAGCGCAGACAGGCTCATCGTCTCTGACGGCGTGACGGAACAGATCTTTATGACGGCTGATCTTACCGCGCAGGACGGCGTATACAAGGTCATTGCCGCAGATATGGACGCGGAGCAGTTCGACACGGTATACACCGTCAGGCTGACCGACGGCACCAATGTTTACAGTGAGCTGACATACAGCATCAATTCATATCTGCACGCAAAGTGGAACGATGATGACAATGCGCTCGTCGGCGTGGTGCGTGCCATGAGCCGCTTTGGCATATCTTCGTCCGGATACGCTGCCACTCCCTGAGAGATGAGTTTCCCGGCCGGAAAAGCCGGAACGGGATACGTGCCGGCAATAACGTCTACAGAAGTTCCTCTTCGTCGTCGAGTACTTCGAAGTCGGGACTGACAAAGAACTCTGCGAGGGTGATATTAAAGCCCTCGCAGAGTCTTTTTATGGTTACGACGCCGGTGTTGTGGCTTTCGTCGAGCAGTATGCTTTTTATGGTGGACTGGGAGACTCCGGATTCATAGCTCAGGTGATTAGGGGACCAGTTACGCTCGTCGCAGAGCTCGTAGATCCTCTTAACGATCGCTTCGTGTGTGTTCATGATGTCCTCCGTTTCTGAGGTTATTATAGGTAGAACCTCTTTTTTTCATCAGTGACAGGTCACTAACATAGAAGGCAGACTTTATTTTCTTAAGTTTTTGAAAACAGGTAAAAATTCTTGTTGACAAGCCTTTTTTGGCGAGATATCATAAAGTTTGCTTTATCTTGGAATCCTATGCCCCTTAAAGCGCCCAAAGGTCTCGCAAAACCACGTTTTTTCGTGTTTTTTGAAGACTGTGCGGCAACTCGAACGGCGCGGGGCATGGCATTTCATCGATCAGAAGCGCCGGAGTTTATTTGTCCAATTTTATTTTAGGGGTGAATCGTCAATGGAAAAAAACAGGATACGTCCGGTCAGATCCGGAAACAGTGTTCGAATGAGTTATTCGAGACAAAAAGAAGTTCTCGAAATGCCCAATTTAATGGAGATTCAGAAGAAGTCCTATCAGTGGTTTCTGGATGAAGGCTTAAAGGAAGTTTTCAACGATATCTCTCCCATATCTGATTTCAGCGGACATCTCAGCCTCGAGCTTGTGGACTACAAGCTGTGCCGTGAAGACGCAAAGTACACTATAGAGGAGTGCAAGGAGCGTGACGCCACCTACGCTGCTCCTATCAAGGCGCGCGTGCGTCTGGTGAACGAAGAGACCAGCGAGATCAAGGAGCATGAGATCTTTATGGGCGACCTGCCTCTGATGACCGACAGCGGCTCTTTCGTCATAAACGGCGCTGAGCGCGTAATCGTCAGCCAGCTGGTCCGTTCACCCGGAATCTACTATGATATAACCCGTGACAAGTTCGGCAAGCAGCTCTTCTCGAGCCAGATCATCCCTAACCGCGGTGCATGGCTGGAGTACGAGACCGACTCCAAGGACGTGTTCTGGGTACGCGTGGACCGTACCCGTAAGCTTCCCGTGACCCAGCTCATCCGTGCGCTGGGCGTCGGCACGAATGCCGAGATCGCGGATATGTTCGGCGACGACATGCTGCTCACTACGACTCTCTCCCAGGACAAGACCAGGAACAGCGAAGAGGGTCTGCGCGAGCTGTACGGCAAGATCCGTCCCGGCGAGCCTTTCTTTGCAGATAACGCGCGTTCCCTCATCGAGGGCATGCTCTTTGATCCGAAGCGTTATGACCTGGCAAAGGTCGGACGCTATAAGTTCAATAAAAAGCTGAACTTCGGCCGCAGGCTGGAGGGACAGGTCCTGGCAGAGGACGTAGTGGACGAGACCACCGGCGAGGTGCTCGCCGAGGCCGGCAGCGTGCTGACCAGACAGTCTGCCCGCGATCTCCAGAACGCAGGTGTGGCCTATGTCTTCATCAAGGCAGAAGACGGCGCATCGGTCAAGGTCCTGTCTAACCGCATGGTCGATATGTCCGGATATGTGGATTTTGACCCCGCAGAGGCGGGCGTCCACGAGGACGTCAGCTATCCTGTCCTGATGAAGCTCCTCAGTGAGTTCTCGGGCGACGAGCTGAAGGAAGCCGTCAGGCGCAGCCTGAACGAACTTATCCCCAAGCACATCGTGAAGGAGGATATCTTCGCTTCGATCAACTACCTGATCCATCTTACTCACGGCATCGGCAGCAAGGATGATATCGACCACCTGGGCAACCGCCGCATCCGTGCGGTGGGAGAGCTGCTCCAGAATCAGTACCGCATCGGTCTCTCCAGACTTGACCGTGTGGTCCGCGAGCGCATGACCACGCAGGATATCGACGAGATCACCCCTCAGTCCCTGATCAACATCAAGCCCGTGACCGCGGCCGTAAAGGAGTTCTTCGGAAGTTCCCAGCTGTCACAGTTCATGGACCAGAACAACCCTCTGTCCGAGCTGACTCACAAGCGCCGTCTGTCGGCACTCGGCCCCGGTGGTCTTTCACGTGACCGTGCCGGATTCGAGGTCCGCGACGTACACTATACACATTACGGACGTATGTGCCCCATCGAGACTCCCGAAGGTCCCAACATCGTTCTGATAAACTCGCTGGCCACCTATGCCCGCATCAACGAATATGGCTTTATCGAGGCCCCTTACCGCAAGGTGGACAAGACCGATCCGGAGAACCCTGTGGTCACGAACGACGTGGTTTATCTGGCAGCGGACGAGGAAGACGATTTCATCGTCGCCCAGGCTAACTCCATCCTCGATGAGGAGGGCCATTTCGTCAAGAAGAACGTCTCCGGACGTTTCCGCGATGAGACCGCTCAATTCGACAAGCGCAGGGTGGACCTGATGGACGTCTCGCCCAAGATGGTCTTCTCCGTAGCCACATCCATGATTCCGTTCCTGGAGAACGACGATGCGAACCGTGCCCTGATGGGCTCGAACATGCAGCGTCAGGCAGTGCCGCTTATGACTACCGAGACCCCTTATGTGGGAACCGGTATGGAAGGCAAGGCTGCAGTGGACTCCGGCGTCACGCTTCAGGCGACCCGCGGGGGTACGGTAGAGAAGGTGTCTTCGGACAGCATCACGATCAAGCTTTCCAACGGAACGCGCGACGAGTACAAGCTGTCCAAATTCAAACGCAGCAACCAGAGCAACTGCTATAACCAGAAACCTATCGTGAATCCCGGCGACAAGGTCAAGGCGGGTGACGTCATAGCCGACGGCCCTTCCACCTGCGGAGGCGAGATAGGCCTCGGCAAGAATCCGCTTATCGGATTCATGACCTGGGAAGGCTACAACTACGAGGACGCAGTCCTGATCAGCGAACGTCTGGTCAGAGATGACGTATATACTTCCATCCATATCGAGGAGTATGAGACCGAGTCACGCGACACGAAGCTCGGACCGGAAGAGATCACTCGCGACGTGCCAGGCGTGGGCGACGAGTCCCTGAAGGATCTGGACGACCGCGGAATCATCCGCATCGGCGCCGAGGTCCGCACCGGCGATATCCTTGTCGGCAAGGTCACCCCCAAGGGAGAGACCGAGATGACCGCTGAGGAGCAGCTTCTGAGAGCGATCTTCCAGGAGAAGGCCAGAGAGGTCCGCGATACTTCGCTCAAGCTTCCCCACGGCGCATACGGCATCGTAGTCGATGCAAAGGTCTTCTCACGCCAGAACGGCGATGAGCTTCCTCCCGGAGTAAACCAGAGTGTGCGTGTGTACATCGCTCAGAAGAGAAAGATCTCCGTCGGCGACAAGATGGCAGGCCGTCACGGCAACAAGGGTGTCGTATCGCGCGTTCTTCCTATAGAAGATATGCCTTACCTGCCCAACGGACGTCCGCTCGATATCGTGCTTAACCCTCTGGGCGTGCCTTCGCGTATGAATATCGGACAGGTCCTTGAGACACACCTTTCTCTCGCTGCGGCTGCCCTTGGCTTCAAGGTCACCACACCCGTCTTTGACGGCGCGAACGAGAACGATATCATGGACGCTCTCGAGATGGCAAACGACTACGTCAACGGCGAATGGGAAGATTTCGAAAAGAAATATAAAAAGGTCCTCGACAAGGACGTCATCAGCTACCTTAAGGAGCATTTGGATCACCGTGCAGTCTGGAAGGGCGTGCCGCTTACACGCGAGGGCAAGGTCCGTCTGCGCGACGGCCGCACCGGCGAGTACTTTGACGGTATGGTCACCGTCGGACATATGCACTACCTGAAGCTCCATCATCTGGTAGACGATAAGATCCATGCACGTTCCACCGGCCCTTACTCTCTCGTTACTCAGCAGCCTCTGGGCGGCAAGGCCCAGTTCGGCGGTCAGAGATTCGGAGAGATGGAGGTCTGGGCTCTCGAGGCTTACGGTGCAGCCTATACTCTGCAGGAGATCCTGACCGTGAAGTCTGATGACGTCGTGGGACGTGTTAAGACCTACGAGGCCATCATCAAGGGAACGAACATCCCTACTCCGAGCGTACCTGAATCCTTCAAGGTCCTGCTTAAAGAGCTCCAGTCACTGGGTCTGGATATGACTCTGCTGGACGAAGAGGGCAACGAGGTCGAGGTCAAGGAGAGCACCTATACCGAGGCGCCGCGCGATCTGCGCACCGTTATCGAAGGCGACTTACGACCGCGCCGCATGGAGGCAGGCTTTGCCGATATGGGTTATACCGAGCAGGCCTTCAATGAGAGCGGCGAACTCACCGACGTAGAGGAAGAGGACGACTTCGGAGACGAAGAGAACGACGAATACGCTGAGATGGCTGCAGAAGCCTTCGCAGAAGCCGAAGAAGCTTCCGAAGAAGAGTAAGGAGGAGAACAAATGCCGGCAGTAAACGAAGAAACATATCAGCCTTTACAATTTGACGCTATCAGGATCGGACTGGCATCCCCCGAGAAGATCCTCAGCTGGTCGCGCGGCGAAGTCAAGAAGCCCGAGACCATCAACTACCGTACTCTCAAGCCTGAACGCGACGGACTCTTCTGCGAGCGTATTTTCGGACCGTCAAAAGACTGGGAGTGCCACTGCGGCAAATACAAGAAGATCCGCTATAAAGGCGTGGTCTGCGACCGCTGCGGAGTAGAAGTCACCAGAGCAGCCGTGCGCCGCGAGCGCATGGGCCATATCACTCTGGCTGCTCCAGTATCTCATATCTGGTATTTCAAGGGCATCCCTTCCCGCATGGGTCTGGCTCTCGGACTTACAGCGCGTCAGCTTGACAAGGTCCTGTATTTTGCCAGCTATATCGTGCTGGATCCCGGCAAGACCACTCTCGAGTACAAGCAGGTGCTTTCCGAGAAGGAATACCGTGAAGCCGTAGAGAACTGGGGTTACGGCTCATTTCGTGCGGGCATGGGCGCCGAGTCCATCCAGGAGCTCCTCAAAAAGATCGATCTGGATCAGGAGGCTGCCGCTCTCGTCGAGGAGCTGGAGCATGCCACCGCGCAGAAGCGCCCCAACCTTGTAAAGAGGCTCGAGGTCATCGAGGCTTTCCGCCACAGCGGCAACAAGCCAGAGTGGATGGTCATGGACGTGATCCCGGTCATCCCTCCGGATCTGCGCCCCATGGTGCAGCTGGACGGCGGACGCTTTGCGACCTCCGACCTGAACGACCTGTATCGCCGCATCATTAACAGAAACAACCGTCTGGCCAAACTCGTAGAGCTCAAGGCCCCCGATATCATCGTCCGCAACGAGAAGCGCATGCTTCAGGAAGCCGTCGATGCACTGATCGACAACGGCCGCCGCGGACGCCCTGTCACCGGCCCCGGCAACAGAGCCCTCAAGTCTCTGTCCGATATGCTCAAGGGCAAGCAGGGACGTTTCCGTCAGAACCTGCTCGGCAAGCGTGTCGACTATTCCGGACGTTCCGTTATCGTCGTAGGACCCGAGCTTAAGATCTACCAGTGCGGTCTGCCTAAGGAAATGGCCATTGAGCTCTTCAAGCCCTTTATCATGAAGGAACTGACCGAGCGCAAGATCGCCAGCAACGTCAAGGGCGCCAAAAAGATGGTCGAGCGCCTCTCGCCCGAGGTCTTTGACGTGCTCGAGGAGGTCATCACCGAGCATCCCGTCATGCTTAACCGTGCTCCTACGCTTCACAGGCTTGGTATCCAGGCCTTTGAGCCGATCCTGGTAGAGGGCAAAGCCATTAAGCTTCATCCTCTGGTATGTACCGCATATAACGCCGACTTTGACGGTGACCAGATGGCCGTTCATCTGCCTCTGAGCGTAGAGGCCCAGGCGGAGTGCCGTTTCCTGATGCTCTCGCCCAACAACCTGCTTAAGCCTTCGGACGGCGGTCCCGTGGCCGTTCCTTCCCAGGATATGGTACTCGGTATCTACTACCTGACGCAGGAGCGCCTCAACGACGAGACCCATACCATCAAGGGACAGGATACTGTCTACAAGGATATCAACGAAGCCATCCTCGCCCATGAGAACGGCTGCCTGGATCTGCACGCCCGCATCAAGGTGCGCATCACCAAGGAGATCGACGGCGAGATGCGCAGCGAGTTTGTCGAGTCTACGCTCGGACGATTCCTCTTTAACGAGATCATCCAGCAGGATCTGGGCTTTGTGGATCGCAGTAAGCCCGAGAACGCTTTCAAGCTCGAGATCGATTTCCACGTAGGCAAGAAGCACCTTAAAAAGATCCTCGAGAGAGTCATCAATATCCACGGCGCGATCGAGACCGCCGAGACGCTCGACCGCATCAAGGCTATGGGATACAAGTATTCCACTAAGGCAGCCATGACGGTCTCCATCTCGGATATGACCGTTCCCGCAAAGAAGCAGGAGCTGCTTCATGCGGCGGAGGCCCAGGTCGAGCAGATCGCAAACGCTTACCACCGCGGACTTATGACCGACGAGGAGCGTTACCGCGCGGTCATCGATACCTGGAAAGAGACCGATGAAGAGCTGACGGATGCGCTGATCAACGGCCTGGATAAATACAACAGCATATTCATGATGGCCGACTCCGGCGCCCGCGGATCCAACAGCCAGATCAAACAGCTGGCCGGCATGCGCGGACTTATGGCCGATACGACCGGTCATACCATCGAGCTGCCCATCAAGTCCAACTTCCGTGAAGGTCTGGACGTTCTGGAGTATTTCATCTCCGCACACGGCGCCCGCAAGGGTCTGTCCGATACCGCACTGCGTACCGCTGACTCGGGTTATCTGACCCGCCGTCTGGTCGACGTATCTCAGGATCTGATCGTGCGCGAGCGTGACTGCTCCGAAGGCAAAGACAAGATCCCTTATATGGAGATATCCGCCTTTACTGTGGGCAAGGAAGTCACCGAGACCCTTCAGGAGCGTATCACCGGCAGGACTCTGGCCGAGGATATAGTCGATCCGGCTACCGGAGAAGTGATCGCAAAGGCCAATGAGCTCGTTACCATGAACAAAGCCGCGGCTATCGTGGCGACAGGCGTGGAGAAGGTTAAGATCCGTTCACTGCTGACCTGCCGCAGCCACGTCGGCGTCTGCGCGAAGTGCTATGGCGCGAACCTGGCTACTGCGGAGCAGGTCCAGGTGGGCGAAGCCGTAGGTATCATCGCGGCTCAGTCCATCGGTGAGCCCGGTACTCAGCTGACGATGAGAACCTTCCATACCGGCGGTGTTGCAGGAGATGATATCACACAGGGTCTTCCCCGTGTTGAGGAGCTTTTTGAGGCCCGCAAGCCCAAGGGCCTTGCCATCATCAGCGAGATCGACGGCAGGGTTTCCATCAGAGACAATAAGCACAAGAGAGAAGTTGTCGTGACGAACGACGAGGACGGCGATTCCAAGTCGTATCTCATTCCTTTCGGATCCAGGATCAAGGTCCGCGACGATCAGGAGATCAAGGCCGGTGACGAGCTGACCGAGGGCAGCATCAATCCTCATGATCTGCTCCGTATCAAGGGAGTTCGCGCCGTACAGGACTATATGCTCCATGAGGTACAGAAGGTCTACCGTCTGCAGGGCGTTGAGATCAGCGACAAGCACATCGAGGTCATCGTGCGTCAGATGCTCAAGAAAGTCCGTATCGACGAGGCGGGAGATTCCGATGCCATCGCCGGAACGAACATGAACATCCTTGACTTTGAGGATATGAACGAGAAGCTCGAGGCCGAGGGCAAGGAGCCCGCACAGGGCACCCAGATCATGCTCGGTATCACAAAGGCTTCCCTGGCTACGAATTCCTTCCTTTCAGCCGCTTCCTTCCAGGAGACCACCAGAGTCCTGACGGAAGCTGCCATCAACGGCAAGATCGATCCCCTGAACGGATTGAAGGAGAACGTCCTGATCGGTAAACTGATCCCTGCCGGAACCGGTATGAAGAGATACCGCTCCGTAGTGCTCGATACCGACGGCAGCGATCTTATCGATGAGGATCCCGAGGATATGGAGGCTGAGCCTGTACCCGGGGACGAGCTTGCGGAAGAGACCGACGAGCTTGAGGAAGTACTTGCCGAAGAGGAGCTTGATGACGAGCTCGATGATGAAGCCGCAGAGTCCGTGGAGGACGATGCAGAAGAGTCAGAAGAGGACGAGCCTGCAAAAGACGAAGAATAATTGTTTTCAAACTTTAAAGCCGTCGCAGATATGCGGCGGCTTTATTTAGTTTGTCTGCATGGCAGAGATGTTTTTGGGCTCGTTATACGTGTCTGTCGTGCCGGAGGGCCGGCGATTGCCCGGGGCGAGTTATATGCGCTCGCTTTTTTTGTAGAGCTCGAGGTGATATGACGTTGTCTCGGTCTCTCCCGGTCCGAGAAGGTGTATGCCCTCGCGGTCTGACAGACCGGGGCCGTGGGATGAGATGCTCAGTGTCGGCTCTATGCAGACGAGCTCGGCTTTTGGATCGCCGGAGGCCCAGTTCGCGGTAAAGGGCAGCTCGCTGCGCCAGGTGCGCACGACGTAATCGCAGGTGGCTCCCGTATACTCTATCCAGGCGGATGCCGGGTCGCGGAAGCTTCTGGTGCCGTTTTCATAAAAAGCGTGATATATCGGGCGTATTTTCTCGCCGCAGAGGAAATCCGCCGTCCATCCGAACGGATTGAAGGAGCGAAGATGCTCCTCTTTTTCAAATCTCAGGAAATACGAGGAGGGGTCTTCGCCGGAGATCAGCGGCCAGCGGTAGGCAGTGTGGTTGCCTACAGAGTAAGGCATGACCTCGTCGGAGTGATTGGTCACCTCGAAAGAGATATTCACATTCTGTCCGTCGAGGCAGTATCTGACCGTAAGCTCAAAATCAAAAGGATAGACCGAAAGCGTCTTTTCATCCGCCCGCAGGTGGCAGACGATACTGTTTCCGTCAGGGCTGCTGAGCTTGAAATGAGCGTCCTGAGCCAGGCCATTCAGCTTCAGTTCGTATTTTTTTCCGTTGTGAATATAAAAACCGTCCATAAAACGGCCGGTAATAGGGAAAAGGATAGGCGATACCCTGCCGAAATACGCCGGGTCCGCCTTCCAGAGATATTCAAAACCGTCCAGCTTCAGACTGGTCATCTCACCGCCGAAATCGCTGACGGTCAGAGAGATCCTGTCATTCTTTACAGATAGATCCATTAAAAAAACCTCCAATGATTTCCTCGGGGAGTATACGCACATTCCGGGAGATTTGTCAATACGAAATTTGTGTTTTGATGAGTTAGTTTGTTTGATTAACATTATTGCAAAAGCTGATATATAATACAAAAGTAAAAGTATATCAACGTTAAAATACGGATTAAAATACATTTTCCGGTTTGCAGACCATGGTAGTGTCAAGTGATCTATGAAAAAATAGAGCCAAAGAAAAAGGCTCAAAAGAACCTTGAAAATCTGTAGATATAGTCTGCTGAAGGCTTTCCGAGGGCTTAGGGCGCTGCCCTAAGAACCCGCAAGGGACTCGTCCC
>JAFSTX010000022.1 GCA_017445585.1 Lachnospiraceae bacterium | reverse complement strand
AAGGCCATCAACCCGACAGGCCGCTTTTGCAGATACTGCGGAGCGCCTGTAGCGGGAACGGCCCAGCCCCCGGGCGCGCAGACTCCCCCGGGGCAGACTCCCCCGGGGCAGCCTCCTTACGGGGCTCAGAGCGGCGTGCAGCAACAGCAGTCTCCGGGGCCGCAGTACGGATACGTGCCGCCCCAGTATATGGGTGCCCCCATGCAGTGGAACGGGGCCTCCGGCGCTCCGGGCATACAGCCGAAAAAAAAGAAAAGTAAAAAGATCCTTATCGGCGCAATCTGCATTTTCATGGCTGCAGTCCTTGCCTTTACCGGCCTGGTAAAACCGGGATTTTTCTTAAACAAGAGCGGCACCGGCTCTACCGGTATGGAAAGCGAAGGACTGACCGGCGGAAAGGATCCGGAGTTCCACTCGGTCTCCGCGGAGCAGCTGCTTGTCAGGAGCGAAAGCGGCGTGAGCGTGGAGCTTTCTTCGTTCCTCTTTGATTATGATGAGGAAAAGACCTTGAGCGTCAGGGAAGCAGGCGTGGAAAAAGCCGTCAACGGCGACTGGCAGATCACTGCCTATGATTTTGACTTTGACGGGCAGCACGATCTGGACACCTTCGTGGAAATCCGCATCCCCTATAAGGGGGAGTTCTGCGACAACGGAGAGGATCCGGCCAAATGCGTAGGGGCCATGTACTTCAACGAAGAGACAAAGGAATGGGAGGACGTGCTCCACGAGGTAGACGCGGAAGCGAAGGAAGTCGTCATCCATACCGACCATTTCTCGCGCTTCGGCTGCTTTGAGGTACGCAACGCGGGTTTCCGCAAGGCCTATATCACCGGCATCGATGAGGACTATCTGGACTTTGACGTGGACATGGATCAGCAGAAGGCTGCCCTCGCGGAGTATGCCGCGCAGGGAGGACCCGGCGAGAAGTGCTACAAGCTGGGAGAACTTCCCTTAAGCACGATCTATAATGACGTGCTTCTTGCTTCCGCCAATACAGGCAATGACTGGGTAGGCAATGCCGGCACGGCCCTTCAGCTCTCCGACCTGTTCTTCTTTACGGAAAAATATGCCAAATTCAACGAGGGCTTCTGGAAAGGCATGGGCAACGTCGGTTTTGCTCTCGGGACCATCAACATCGTAAACCAGATGGTAAAGAGCGACAGGACAGACGCGGAGACCGCGGCATTGATCAAGGATATCGGCCTGTGGGGGCTCGGCGTCGTAGCCGAAAACAGTCTCAGCATAGCCCTGGTGGGCGTTACCGTCCTGGACAAGGCGATCCAGTCCTTTGGCGAGGCAGCCAAGAGCTACCGGGTGGAGCGCGTCAACAACATTTACGTTTACTACAATGAACTCTACAACACACCCAGCTACCACGCAAGGACCGGCAGGGAATGGAGAGACGTCGTTGCCCGCTGCGTAAAGGAATCCGAAGGAGACGACAACGCCTTCAAAAACCTTCTGGAAGCAGAGATCGATACCTACTCCCGGGCGTTCTTCAACGGCCCCATCGACACGGAAGCCTGGCTGATCCAGGCGGATTTTGCCGAACACTTCTCCGGCGCCAGGGTGGGGGTCATAACAAGGGATGAAGAAGAGGAACTCGTCAAGAACTACAAGGAGCGCATGTACCAGAGACTTTCCGGAGCCATCCTCAAGGAGCTGCAGAAGGACTATGAGTTAAAGATCAGGCAGAACTATCTGAAGGCTCTGAATAACATCAAAAGCGAATTGAACAAGAGCATCCGGTTCAACATTCACGAAGTCCTGGAAGAGAATAAAGAGCCTACGCTCGGAGAATACCAGATCCGGTTCTCTCCCCTGAGCGGTGCGGCAGGCAGCAAGGAAGCCGTCAAGACCTGGACGGGAAAGCTCAAGAAAGACGGAACCGCGAGTACGGAAGTCACCGTCATCGGCTACATTATCGCAGGTCTTCCCGACACAATAGATGTCTACGAGCCAAAGGCGGATCTGGAAAAAGACAAGCCTGTTCTCAGCTGTAAATTCCGCTTCAGTTATCCGACTACTGACGTGCCGCTGAACGATACGCCATTCCCGACACTGGAGGAACTGGCAGGCTTCTACGAAAACGGCCAGGCCACAGTGACCGAGGTCGGACCGGAGGATATCGTCAACTCACTGAAGAACGGTACCTATGAGAATCCCATTACCGGGGAGCAGGAGGCCTGTGATATCGATCTGTCTGCCATCGTAGGCCAGACCAACGAGGCTCCGTACGATATCGAACAGCTCAGCGAGACCACGGCCCGCTTCATACCCCACACGGATGAATCGGATCAGGCGGATGGTCTCAGCGAGGTCGCATTCAATTACGATGAAAAAACCGGCATCTTTTCCGGGGAGCCCTATTCGACGGAGGAAGGCACCATGACTCTGCGTTTTGAATGTACCTATACGGATCAGACAAAGACCGGAGTGCAGATGAAAGGCAGCTTGCATTATCAAATGAACCAGCAGGGCTTCGGACTGTATATCGACATGGTCCTGACCGGCAGCAAACCGCTGCAATAACTATGCACCCTCAGTTGCACGTCTTCGGCCTTACGCTTCAATCCTATTCGGTAATGGCAGCCATAGCCGCACTCACCGGTGCGGCTATGGTCTGGTGTCCTTTGAAGCGATGCGGCTTTAACGCGAAGCAGTCTGTCCTGATGCTGCTTTCCATGTGCGCGGCCTTTCTGGCGGGAGCAAGACTCTGGAACGTGGCGATCAATCCGTCCAGTTACGGACCTCTCCGCCCCTGGTACACGCCCCGCATGGTGGGTCTCAGCGTATACGGCGGTATATTGGGAGCCCTTCCGGTGCTTGCCGCTTTTGCCCGGCTGCTGCATCGCCCGCTGCGGGAGGTTCTGGATGCCTTTACCGTTCCCTTTGCCGCGGCTTTCTGTCTCTCACGGATAGGCTGCTTCCTTAACGGCTGCTGCGCCGGCATCCATACAGAGCTCCCCTGGGGCATGGTATTCCCAACCGCCCTGGACGGCCTGCAGACCCCGTTTATGACTCTCAGGAGCCAACCGGTCCACCCCACCCAGCTCTATGAACTTATACTGGCGCTCGTTGGTATCCCCGTCTGCCTTTCTCTTGTCAGGCGTTTCCGCCTTCCCGCCGGGGCCCGCTTCCTCATCTATGAGATCTGGTTTTGCGCCATGCGCCTGCTCGTCCTGCCTCTTCGTTCCCTGCCGTATCCATCGGCAGTCAAAACGGTGCTCTATCCGGCGCTGTATCTGGTACTGATGGCGGGAGGAGGTCTGCTGCTTGTCAGGCTTATCTCCGGCAAGTCCCTGAGACTCTCCTTAAATCGGGACAAAAAAAGCGGAAATCCGCTTTGCTAAATCCGATACCGATCTGCAAACGAAATTCCGCTGAAAAGATCAGCGTCCGCGAGGTGATTCGAACACCCGACCTACCGCTTAGGAGGCGGTCGCTCTATCCAGCTGAGCTACGCAGACCCGTATCACGGCCGTCAGGCCGGACACTTTGCATATTGTACACTTTTTAGGCTGAATCTTCAACCATTATTTTGTATCGGGATGCGCTTTCCGGCGCGTTCATCGCCTAAAACCGCAGTATCCCCTGAAGCCACACGTCACCCTTAAATCTCAGGCCCGGAGCGGGCTGCCCTAAAAGGTCCTTCTGGTTTATCACCACGGTAAAATCAAGTCCGTTGCACTTGAGCGTAAGCCTCCAGAGATCTTCACCCGTGAGGATATTCTCGAGCTGCTCCACAAGTGTTATCTGCCCAAAGATGCTGTACCGGTCCGACTCCATGCCGGAGGGCATGAAATATGTATCGATAAGGGAATAGATATCCTCCTTGTCGATGCGTCCGGCGACCTCCTCGGTCAGGCGCATATCATCCATGGCAAGAGTCTCCATGGCTTTCTCATCACCATCTTTTGCGGCCTCCACGAGACCCGCCTGCTTGCTCGCCACCACGCCTGCCAGCTGTCTCTGCATGACGGTAGACCTGACCGGCAGAAGCACCTTGCCCTCGGTGCAAAGTCCCGTGATATACGCGCCCGTGACCTTTACCGGCCCGCGGTGGCTCCTGGATATGTACTCCATCGCGTTGCTCACAAAAAATATCAGCGAAATCGGCAGGCCGCTGTCCTCGCACATGCCCAGAAGCGCGTTCATATCGCCCTTGCGCTCCACCTCGCAGCTGCCGTCTATGGTCAGGGTCTTTGAGTCCGCATACGGGAAATAATACTCTTCCCGTTCCGGGCCCTCTCCCTGATACTCCACGTACGATTTGATGCCTATATTATCCCCGAAGCTCTGGGTAAAATAGCCCTTTGCCTCTTCTCCCTCGCACATCAGAATCTTTGTCTCGGGATCGTTAAGAATGTGGTCCAGCACGGGACGGAGCTGAGCATTGCTCCTTACTCCCGAAAAACCTATCGCCCGAAGGTACGTATTCATTATCAGTCCACTCCTCTTATCTGTGTATTCGGCAGATAAGGCAGAACTATCTGCTTTATATTTTCCATCAGCTCAGCCGTCGGCTGGGAAAACCTGCGCTCATAGACCATGTCGGAATCCCTGAAGGCCTGAAGGAAATAGGCCTCGTCACCGCGCAGCCACTCTCCTATCGCGGCAAAGTCCTCCTCCGAGTGAAGCTCCGGTATGACCGTAGTGCGGAATTCAAAAGGCACACTTCCCTGCATCAGCAGCTGCACGCTGCGGCGGATGCGCTCCATGTCCAGATCCTTTACACCCGCCACTTCGCCGTAATGCGCGGGGGATGACTTGATATCCATTGCCACATAGTCGGCCAGCCCCTCCGCAAGGATCCGCTCCAGCACGTCCGGGCGGTACCCGTTGGAATCAAGCTTGACCTTCAATCCGAGATCATGCACCTTGCGCATAAAATCCGGGAGTTCCGGGTGAAGAGTCGGCTCCCCGCCCGTGATAGCCACGCCTTCGAGGACCCCAGCCCTGGAGCTGATCATCGCTAATATCTCATCCTCCGGGTAAAGCGCCTCCGGCGCGAACAGCTCGCTGTTATGGCAAAACGGGCAGCGGAAATTACAGCCACCGAGAAAAACGGTGGCTGCAAGCTTTCCGGGATAGTCCAAAAGTGTGAGCTTCTGATATCCTCCAAACTGAAGCATTTGTTATCTCCTTATTCCAGCAGACCTTCCCGCCTTGCGGCGATGGTCATGGCCTCCATCTCTACCGTCATATCAAGCTTATCCTTTGAGAAAAGATTCTCGTACTGTTTTTCCAGCGCCGCGTTCACATCGGTAAAATACTTTTTCGCATTTTCCGTAACGCTCTCGTCAGCGACGCCGCTTTCCTCAAAATGGCCGTATTTCTTCAGTACCTGAGTGATGGTAGGCAGATAATAATTCAAAAACTGTCTCTGCGCGGGAAGCTGGTCAGGCTGCCGTTTGAGCTCGGTGAGGATCCTGTCCACGCCCGCTGCGGCCTTGTCCGCGCCCGATCTTATATCTGCGTTCCGGATCTTCATTCCGGCACGGCGCAGGGACATGAGCTCTCCGCGCGCGTTCTTGATCAGCTGAGCCTGCTCGTCGTCCGGTTCGCCAGTGCCATCTTTGTTTTTACGGTCGGCAGTCACCAGCGCGAGTATCAGCACGATAAGCGCGAGCGCGAGCAGAGCGATAAAGACTATACTGACTATCTTTATCACACTGCCCAGCACCGACCCTCCGCCTATTACGTTGCGCAGGATCAGGAGCGCCACTATAACTATGGCTGCTACCGCTATTCCCGATATCCCGGTCTTTTTATTCATGTTACTGCTCCGCGTCCACTACATTGCCGGAATCGGCAGCTCCCTGGTTTCTGATGTCGAGGAGCTTGTTCTTGATCTCGGCCTCGATAATCCCCAGCTGGACCTCTGCATCGCGGCGTTTCTGGCGGCCCTCCTCCTGGATACGGACGACCTCGTCCAGAGACTCGATAAGCTGCTGATTGCTGTACTGCAGCGTCTCGATATCGACGACGCCTCTTTCGCTCTCCTCGGCAATGGCGACGCTGCCTGCCTTGAGGGTCTCGGCGTTCTTTTTTATAAGATCGTTCGTCAGATTCGTGACCTCGCGCTGCGCCTCCATGGCCTGCTGCGAGTGAGCGACGCCCATCGCCAGGACCATCTGGTTCTTCCAGAGCGGGATAGTATTCAGGACCGTAGACTGGATCTTCTCGATCATCAGCGTATCGCTGTTCTGGACAAGGCGGATCTGAGGCGCCATCTGCATGCTGACAGTGCGCGTAAGCTCGAGATCGTGCAGCTTTTTGTCGAATCTGTCGCAAAGCGCGGCAAAGTCATTTGCAGCCTGAGCATCCTCGGGCAGCCCGCTCTCCTCGGCCTTTTTACGCATCTCGACGAGAGTGGTCTCCTGCTCTTCCTTGAGGCGCTGCTTGCCCGCGAGGATGTACATGGTCAGCTCCTTGAAATACGTAAGGTTGGAGTCGTACATCTTGTCCAGCATGACGACGTCCTTCTGGAGCTGATTCTGGTGATCCTGAAGCGTGCCCGTGATCTTGTCCACGTTTGTCTCGGCAGCGCTGTATTTCGCCTTAAGTCTTGTCAGAGCATTTCCTTTTTTCTTAAAGAATGAAAGAAAGCCCTTTGAATCCTCCTCGACGGTAAAGCCCTTGAGCTCGGCGACGAGCCCGGAGATCATATTTCCTACCTCTCCCAGGTCCTTGGTCCTGACACCCTCAAGCGCGCTGTCCGAGAACTCGGCGATCTTTTTCTGGCACGCAGAGCCGTAGAGGAGAACTACGTTTGAATCACGGATATCGATCTGCTTTGCAAACTCGGCGACCTGCTGCTTTTCCTCATCGGACAGGTTCACCTCTTCCATATAGCCCTCGCCGGGAGCGGGTTCCCTCTTCAGGACGTCATCGGCTTTTGCTTCCGGCGTGGGCATCTCAAGTATTATTTTTTCATCGGTCATGGCTGTCACCTCCGTTTTTTTTTATTATACAGATTCTGCAGGCTATACGCAAGGAGAAAGCTTATTCCGGGCTTTATCCGGACGTAAAAATCTTCGCTTTCAACGGCAGACGTTTTCCTCTGAATGAAAAGCCGGAGCATCGGTTTCCCTCTGCTCCGGCTCCATCTTTACTTACGGTAAAGATATCCGATTGTTACTGATTGTTGCTGTTATCTTCCTTTCTTCTTGTGAAGAAGGTGATCAGTCCGAAGACTGCCAGATAAACCGCCATCAGGATAGTCCATACGTCGACGATCTGCATCGGCTTGGAGAGATCCTGAGTCAGGAAGAAGGTCACCGCTGCTGCCAGAGCAGGGATAAGTCCCACAAACTTCCTGAACTTGCCGAACTCCTCGTTCTTTCTCCTGATCACGATCCAGACCGCAGCGAGGATCGTACCTGCCGCAAGGATAAGGTTCAGAAGAGCCCATCCGGCTGCCTGCTTTTCAGGCGTTTCCGGCGTCGGTTCTACGGAGCCCTCAGCCGCGGGAGTGGTAACCTTGGTCGCAGGGCTGTTTTCGGAAGGCTCAGCCGTATCCGTTCCGGCCTTGCGGCTCACCACTTCGTACTCGGTCTCGGGCGTAAGACCCGTGAAGGTCACCTTTCCGTCGGGACCGGGCTTGACCCAAGTCTTTCCGCCGTCGATGCTGTATTCCTTATCTGCATCCGCGGGATCGACGACTACGGTCGTGGAATCCTTGGCATAGGCATTGGGAGCATCCTCAGGGGCTTCCTGCTTGGACTTATCCGTGGTAACGGCAGTCGGTTCACTTGCCGGGCTCGGATTGACTCCGGGGCCTCCGGGTCTGCGGGCGATTATCTCGTACTCGGTTCCGGGCTCGAGTCCTTCTATGGTGACGGTCTTCTCTCCGTCCTCAGGGCTGATCCAGGTCTTTCCGTCATCAATACTGATCTGCAGTCCGTCAGGCGTGCTCACGGTAATGCTGTCTTCGGTCTTGGAGATGACCTTCGGCGCAGGAGGCGCTATCTGATCGGTATTGCCCTTGTTACCGTCATCGCTCTGATCGTTCTTTGTCACGACGTCGCTGTACGCGATAGCGTAGGTCGAGAACAGATCGGTGGTGAAGGTTATGACGTACTCCCTGCTGGTTGCAAGTACCTCGCCAGCTCCGCCGTGTACGCGGATCACATAGAAGGTCCTTACGGTGTTGGGATCGTTGGTCCTGAGCTCCTCGGGCACAGTCACTGTTACCGTGATCATGCTGCCTCTGGTGCTGTCAAGCCTGATCTCCGCGCTGTCGCCTACTCTCTTGTAAAGCGACAGGTCAAGGTAAACAGGTACGCGGGCATTTCTGGCTCTGCCGCGTGCGGTCTCCTCCGAGATCGTCTTGTCTTCTGCAGGAACAGAAGATGTTATATCGGTAAGCTTGAGGTAAACTACCGCGGTATCTCCGTAGAGTATGTCGTGCAGTTCATCCTCAGTGCAGAGCGCTCTGGCGAGCTCATCGGTAAGACCTTCAACCTTAGTCTCGGGAACTCCCTCACCGATCTGGACATCGGTGGTAAGCTTACCGGTGGTGGTGCTTGCCTTGGTGCTTCCGCTGGGTTCGGACGGGTTCTGGGTATCGGTCTCGGCCTTGCGGCTGATGATCTCATACTCGGTAGCGGGAGTCAGTCCGTCAAACGTAACTGTATCCTCGCCATCATCCGGCTTCTTCCAGGTATTGCCGCCGTCGATAGAGTACTCTTCTCCGGGCTTGGCGTCTACGGTCACGCTGACCGGCGATACGCCGTCTACTTCAGGCGCGTCGGAAGAATCCTGCTCTTCCTTAGGTGTGGTAACCTTCGCGGGCTCGGATGCCGGCGACGGCTTCTGAGTATCGGTCTCGGCCTTGCGGCTGATGACCTCATACTCGGTAGCGGGAGTCAGTCCGTCAAAGGTGACATAATCATCTCCGTCATTCGGCTTGACCCAAGTATTTCCGCCGTCGATACTGTACTCCTCATCAGGCTTTGCAGGTCTGACCGTTACTGTGTTAGGGCTGGGCTCGGCGTTTGGAGTCTCGGCCTTTGCATCAGGAACGTCGGGTACGGTCTGGTCAGCCTTGCCGATCGACACTGCCACGGTCCCGCCGTCAGCGGCGTTGTGGTTGTCATCAGCGATGTATCTGTAGTGAACCGTGTAGTCACCGACTTCTGTTGCCTTCGGGATCTCCGTGCTCCAGGTGGTGCCGTCGAGACTGTACTCGATCGTTCCGCCATCGGTGCTGCCCGGATTCACGAGCGGCTGAGGCGAACCGGTGTAGTCGGTCGCAGCAGGCGTCGGAGCCGTAGTCGTCTGGTCGGCCTTTGCGATATTCACCGTGATCGGGCCGTCAGTGAAGTCCTCATGATTCTCATCGCCAACGTACTTCGTGATCACATTGTAATCTCCGGCGTCGGTTCCGACAGGGATCTCGTCGCTCCAGGTGGTGCCGCCGTCAATGCTGTACTCGATGCCGGTGTAGCCGACAGGAAGCTCGGTCGGAGGAACAATGAGATCCTGTTCGGACTCGTTGTAGATCAGGCCATCCTTGCCGGTTGGCTTCTGGGCGTCGGTCAGGCTGTCGGCCGAGAACTGCCATGTTGCGGTGTAAACAGCGTCTGCCGTTACCGTTGCGGCGACTGCAGGGCTCCATGCCTTGAACACGTAACCGGTTCTTTCGGGTGCGGTGAAGCCAGGTGTCGCAAGTCCGGTAAGTACGTTGTCAAATACCTTGTCAGCAAAGACGTCTGCTCCGTCTACGCCGTCCTTGTAGGTTACGGTGTAGTGAGCCTCTGTAGCATCGTCGATACCGTTGTTATTCTTATCATCCTTCCACGTTGCGGTGTAAGTGATGGTAAGCTTGTTGGCAGAAGCCTTGGCGTCGGCCGCGTCTACCGTATTCTTCCAGGTAGGAGTCCAGGCGCTGAACACGTAATCGGCCTTGGCAGGCTCATATGTAGCAAGAGTTGCTCCTACACTCAGATCCTCAACCTTCTTAAGCTCAGTATCGCCATCCTTGTAGATAATGGTGAACTTGTCATTGGCATCGTCGATACCGTTATTGTTCTTATCATCCTTCCACGTTGCGGTGTAAGTGATGGTAAGCTTGTCAGCGGAGGTCTTGGCATCGGCTGCATCTACAGTGCTCTTCCAGGTAGGTGTCCAGGCGTCGAACACGTAGTCGGTCTTGGTGGGCTCGTATGTAGTAAGAGTTGCTCCTACACTCAGATCCTCAACCTTCTTAAGCTCGTTATCTCCATCCTTATAGATAACGGTGAACTTATCATTGGCATCGTCGATACCGTTATTGTTCTTATCATCCTTCCACGTTGCAGTGTAGGTGATGGTAAGCTTGTTGGCAGAGGTCTTGGCGTCAGCTGCGTCTACCGTGCTCTTCCAGGCAGGTGTCCAGGCGCTGAACACGTAGTCGGTCTTGGTAGGTGTGTAAGCATCAAGAGTAGCACCTACTGCAAGATCCTCGACCTTCTTAAGCTCGTTATCTCCGTCCTTATAGATAACGGTGAACTTATCATTGGCATCGTCGATACCGTT
>JAFSTX010000021.1 GCA_017445585.1 Lachnospiraceae bacterium | reverse complement strand
GGAAACTGCTGAGTAGGCATCACATTTCTACTTCATACTCTCTCTTTCAGACCGGTAATCTTTAGTGGCCTGTTTGTTGTACATAATTCTCAAGGTTCAAATTTTTTCAATTAACTATTGACTTTTTATTAGTAGGCTTTTTTATAAAAAGTGATTTGGCTCATTCAGTTTTTGTGAGGTGAAGCCTTCAGCGCCGGTCCAGCTCGATGGGACAGTAGATGCAGGGCGTAACACTCATATATTCGTGCCAGGGATATCTGCCCTGCGAGTCGTACATTTTGTCGTGCACGGTGCCCGGCGACATGGGCAGTTCCTGGTGTATGCGCGTATTATCGTCGTAGTCGTAAATGCGCATCATGCCGAAGCCTGCGATCTGCGCATGCACCTCGTCAAAGTCCCTGTCGTGGTCGCGGTGCGGTCCGGAAGGCACCATTCCCTCGCTGACAAAGCAGAGATTGAGCTCAATGTGCTGACCGTTTTCGTCGATGCAGAATTTCGGGGACTTGTAGTAAGGGAGGCCCTTGTGACGCGGGATGCCGGACATCTCGTAGAGTGTGCGCCAGCTTTTTTTGATCAGGGAGGCAGTTTCGGGATCGCTGATATCGCAGCGTTCAAAATCCTCTATCACAAAGGCTCTGACCAGATTTCTGACGGTCATATTCTGTACGACGGCGGCTTTGAGCGGCGCGACGGTCCGCTCGCCGTCGAGAAGGATCCGCTCCTGCTCGCGCTCGGCGAGGTTGATCACCATGCTTTTTTCGGCGATGTGGTAATCCGCTTCGTTATCTATATATCTGACCGTATAAAACGGTTCTGCAAAATCAAGCGTGCGTATCGACATTCCTTCCTCCGTGAGCAGCCGCCCGGCCTTGAGGCGGGCGTTCGCACCATCGTGATTGCCCGGCATTTGACAGCCGCAGCTTTGCCTTTGTATATCTACATTATAATATGTATTTAAATACAGTAAAGTTAATGATATTTATATTGATATTAAGTAAAACTTAATATAGAATCATCTTTGAAGGTTTTTATACAGTTGAACAGTTCACTGTATTTTTGATAAAAAAGGCACGCAGGCCTGAGAGTCGAAATTGCCTTTCAGGCCTGCCGACTCGGATGAAAAAGCAGGCCTGAAATCAAAAAACACGTTCCAGGCCTGCAAGCCCGGAAGAAAAAGCAGGCCTGAAATCAAAAAGCGCCCTTCAGGCCTGTAAACTCGGAAGAAAAAGCAGGCCTGAAATCAAAAAACACGTTCCAGGCCTGAACCGGGTCCGTTTAAGAAGGAGGAAGAAATGGATACAGCCAGATACAAAGCATTCATAGCGGCGGCAAAGGGCGGAAGCTTTATGGCTGCTGCGTCAGAGATGAATTACACAGCCTCTGCGGTCAGCCAGCTGATCTCAGCTCTGGAGGAAGAACTGCAGGTGACGCTTTTTTGGCGCAGCCGCAAGGGAGTCTCCCTGACCTCCGACGGTAAGCGGCTCTATCCCCTCATTTACAACATAGTACGCCAGGAGCAGCAGATGTACGAGGCTGCGGCAGAGATACGGGGACTTATCGTGGGTGATATAGTGATAGCGGCATATCCCAGCATCTGCGCGGCCTGGCTCCCGCAGATCCTTCACGATTTCCAGGAGAAATATCCGGGTGTGCGGATCCGGATCGACGACAGCATACGTCAGGACGTAGTGGATGCGCTCTCCGGCGGCCGCGCGGACGTGGCTTTTCTCACGAATCACCATGATTTCTCGGGCGAGTGGACCGACCTCCAGCGCAACCCCATCGTTGCGCTGGTAGGACCCGACAGTGAATATGCGGCTATGGATGCCTTTCCGCTCGCCGATTGTGAGAAGATCCCGATCATCCAGTCCTCGCACGGCAACGACAAAGACATCTCGGCGATCTATGAAAAATACGGGCTGACGCCGAATATCGTCTACACGACCAGGAATTCTTCCACAGCTGCCGCGATGGTAGAGAATAATATGGGTGTGTTGATGGTAAATGAACTCAGCACGCATATGTGGCATTTTAACGTTAAGGTTCTGCCGCTCGATCCGCCTCAGAGCATCATGTTCGGCATCGCGGTATCGGCGCTTTCCACCGCTTCGCCGGCAGTGAAGACTTTCGTGCGCTTTACCCGTGAACGGCTCAGTGCGCCGGAGCGCCTGTGATGACCAGACTCTGTTCGCCGGGCAAAAGCCGGTCTGTACGCATGCTCCATTCCGGATATCCGCCGGGACGGATGCTTGATTCGGAGACGAGTTGAATATGATTCGATAAATGACTTGATAAACGACTTGATAAATGACTTGATAAACGACTTGATAAATGACTTGATAAATGACTTGATAAATGATATGATAAACTCGCAGACGCGGAGGAGCATTATGAAAAAAAGAGAAAGTGAAACTGTCGAGTTTAAAAAGACTACCAGCGAGCTGAAAGAAGGAGTAATCTCACTCGCCTCAATGCTGAACAAATCCGGTACGGGAGCCCTTTATTTTGGAGTTAAAAACGACGGTACGATAAGTGGTCTGGAGATCGGGCAGTCCACTACATCTGATATAGCCCGCGCAATAAAGGAGCATCTGAAACCGGCAGTGATACCGTCTATAGAGATCATTAACGAGGATGATAAGCAGATCATATACGTAAAAGCACAGGGAACGGATACTCCTTATTCCGCTTATGGCAGATATTATATCAGGCTTGACGATGAGGATCTTGTCATGACGAATGACCAGCTCGAAGCTTTTTTCCTCGGGAAAAGTTACGACTATTCCAAATGGGAAAAGGAAGTTACTGAGTTTGGCCCGGATGACGTGGATGAGGATCTGCTAATTCGTTACGTAGACCAGGGAAATGAATGCGGGCGTATCGGATTCAGGTATCGCGACGCAGATACGACCCTCCGTAAGCTTGAGCTTCTGAATGCGGATCGGCTGAACAATGCCGGATACTATCTGTTTTCAAACAGGCGTCCGTTGCTGCTGAAACTTGCGACATATCCTACCGATTCGCGAATCAGCTTCAGCGATATGAAACAATTTAGGGGCAATATCTTCGAGTGCATAGAAGAAGCGGTCAAATACGTCACGAATAATATCCGCTGGAGCGCGGAAATCCGGGGGATGAAGAGAGTGGAGTCGCCGGAGATCCCGCTTGAAGCTTTCCGCGAGATCATTGTGAACAGCTTTGCACATATGAAGGTTAGTCTCTCCTCATCAAACGAGATCTATATCACCCCGTCGCGAGTGCACATCTATAATCCCGGACCGCTTGTCCCCGGAACAGATCCGAAGATGTTTGCCAATGGAACTCAGAGCTCCATGATCCGTAATCCTCTGATAGCCACGGTCCTGTACTATAACGGGACTATAGACGCTTTCGGTACGGGTTTTGAGCGGGTATTCCGGCTCTGCGGCGAGGATAGCTGCCGCTACAGCAACAATCAGTTTGGGTTCACATTTGAATTTATCAGAACCAGCAGTCAGGTTAATTATCAGATAAATGAACCGGCAGGAATACTAATGAAAGAGACGCCAATGCTTTATCTGAGCGATGCAGAAAAGGCTGTGCTCGCAGTGCTTAGCAAAGAGCAGAGATACAATAAAACCGAGATAGGCGCCATAGTAGGTAAGTCGCCCTCCACGGTTCAGAGAGCTATCAAGAGTCTTACGGACCGTGGCCTGGTCAGGCGCATTGGAGCGAACAAGGACGGATACTGGGTGGCGGAGTAAGTGGGTTCTAATCAATACCCGTTGGGTGTCTGCAGACGGATAAGTTTGCTGCACTCAACGGGTTTTTGCGTATTTATAAAAAGGAGCAGACTATGAAATGTATTTTGAATGAGAGGATTTTGAAAGATTTCAGAGAGCATCTTGTGTTGTCAGAAAAAACCCCGGCAACCATTGATAAGTATTGCAGAGACGTCAGGACGTTTGCGGAATACACCGCAGGGTTGGAGATTACTAAGGAAATAATGATAGCTTATAAAGAAAAACTTAGAGAAGATGGATATGCGGTAAGAAGTATTAATTCGATGCTGGCAAGCATTAATAGTCTATTGTCGTATCTGGGATGGATAAATCTACGTGTGAAAACCCTGAAAGTTCAGCAGCAGGTTTTCTGTCCGGAGGAAAAAGAGCTTACCAGAGCGGAGTATGAGAGACTGGTAAAAACGTCCATAGCTCTTCATAATGAACGTTTATCACTGATCCTTCAGACGATTTGCAGCACTGGAATACGTGTTAGCGAGTTAAAGTATATTACAGTTGAAGCGGTAAAACGCGGTGAAGCAGAGGTATCGTGTAAGAATAAAATCAGAAATGTCTTCATAGTTCGTGATTTGCAGAGAAAGCTTTTGAAATACATTGCAAGACATGGAATAGAATCAGGCAACGTTTTTATTACACGAACCGGAAAACTGCTTAGCCGCACTAATATCTGGCGTGATATGAAATCGCTTTGCAGTGAGGCAGGTGTATGTCCGAACAAGGTATTCCCTCATAACCTGAGGCATCTGTTTGCGAGAGTATTCTACGGGATGGATAAGGATATTGCAAAGCTTGCTGATATCCTCGGACACAGCAACATCAATACGACCAGAATATATATCATCAGCACAGGTCAGGAACATCGCCGACGTATGGAAAGCATGAAGCTTGTAATATAAAAAAGATCGCCGGAAGAGGCGAAAAAGACATAATCTTCATTATGTAATCAATAAAAAAACTTACTATATTATCACTTGAAAACGTCTAAAGTATTGCATAAATCAGTAGCTTTGTCAATTTTATTATAAGTTTTATAGCTAAACAAAGGCTTGATCTGTAAATGAACAAGCCCAAATGTTTTACGCTTTGATTTATAAGTCTTCTAAGAGCATTTCCAGAGAGCCAAGGAGTAAGGTTGTACTCTGAAAAACATTTCTCCTATCCAATACATCGTTCCACTAACGCATATATATCCATATGTTTTTGTCCTTTTTACACGAATACAACATAATGAAGATTATGATTCTATCCTGAGGTGAATAAGGTGTATTTCAAGATTGTCGGTAAAATGGATGTGAGTCGGATGTTGTCTCCTGAATATGGAGGAATTGACAGAGAAAAGATTTGTGAGCAGGTATTATGGATAGGGTGTGATTTTTATCATGTGTAAGTTGGTTTACCACTATTGTCCGATGGACACATTCATGAAAATAATAAGCCACAAAGAATTCAGGTTGTCTGATGTATCTAAGTCAAATGATAGGAGAGAACTCAATTATCTATGGGGAATCTATGAGAAGTTCCTAAAGGAAAGAGGTTGTAACCCAAGTGTACTTGGAGCAAATCATTTCTTATCTAAACAGGTTCTTGAAAATAGTATTGCTTTTGTAGCCAGTTTTTCACGCAAAAAAGATGATTTACATATGTGGTCTACATACGCCAGAGGTGGAGTGGCAATCGGATTTGATCAGGACAAAGTGATAGAGTGGACTGAGCGGATACATGTTTATGATGGTGTATACTGGACTAGTAACTGTAAAAACGTTCTGTCAAGATTTGGAGATGTAAAATATTATTCCGCAAACCGTTTATATAAAAGAATTGCCAATAAGCTCCGAGGCAGTTCAAGTATTATAGATCCATATAAAGAATTCATTGCTGAAGCTCCGTTTATTAAAACCAACTTTTGGAAAACGGAGAAGGAGTGGAGGATAGAAGTCCAATACATTATTCAGGATTCTATTAACCAATCACGCTTAAATGGAAATGAAATATTATTTTTTTATAAAAACAAGGAAGCTCGAGCGCATATTGATGTAAGCTTTGATCCCTCAATGATTAAAATGATTATTCTTGCACCTGACTGTGATTCAAATAAGGATGAGATTGAAGAAATGCTAAAGAGGACAGGCTTTCAAAACGCAAACAGTGTAACAGTTATTTGTTCTCAAGGCAGTCTTTTATAAATAATACAGGAGGAAACCAAAATGATGGCAGATAAGGTAATTAAGAGTATTGGGATCAGAATTATTCTAATGATATGGGTCATTTCCATTTGTGTGCTCTTATATCCATCTAATGTCAAGAGCAGTGAAGTGGTTGAAGACGGAATAATAGATGAATCACTTTACTATACTTTGGATAGTGAAGGTATTTTGTTTATCCAGGGAAATGGGGGGATAATAGGGAAAGAATTTTTTAAAGACCGGAGAGATATAAACGAAGTTGTATTCAAGTGTACTGTTACGGAAATAGGTGATAGTGCATTTGAAAATTGTACATCGTTAAAAAGCATTAAATTGCCTGAAGGGTTAAAAAGAATAGGCCGAAAGTCATTTGCGTCTTGCTCCTCTCTAATTGAGGTAACTGTCCCAGACAGTGTAACTTGGATTGATAGCGCGGCATTTGAGGGTTGCAATAATATGGAAAGCATTAGTTTGCCGTTTATAGGTGTGTCCCAATCACAAACAGGCCATCAATCGTGTTTTGGGTATATTTTCGGATTCTATAAACGGAGCGCAGGCGAAGTGGACTGTATTAATTGTGCTGGCGTTGGTCAAAATGATGCCCCGTGTATTTATTCCAAGAAGCCCATTAGTAGTAATTCTTATTATAATTACAAAACAAATTCTACCGCCCATGTAGCTGCTTTTCGATACAGTATTGGCAATACGACGCTTTCAAATACTAATAAAGATTATATGCTTTTTGGGGAACCAATATCGAACGGAAAACATAGCTGTAATCCTATAAAACCATGGTGCAAGTTTTATAGCCCCGGCAATATACCAAGCGATCATGATATCGAATGTCTTTTTTCAGATTTTAAGCATTTTGTTCCATATGATAGCGGGTCTGGTATACAAATAATGTCAAATGGGTTTCCTCGGAGATTCATTTGGGCTGACGAAAATGTAGGTCAAGTGGAATGGTTGTTGAAATCACGGAGAGTAGGCATAAAAGCTGAAACTACAATTGAAACGGTGGGAATTGAATCAGACCTTAAAAAAAGTTATTATTCCGTATATAGTAACGCGCCATCTGGAGATGTAGTTTTAGATAAACACTATGAGTTGCTTAGAAGAGGCTGGTTAGAAACATATTATTTTAATATACCGCCTTCACTAAAAACGGTAAGATTCACTGCTGAATCGGAGATAAATGGGTATGAGTTTTTAAACCTCAAAACGGTCGATACGATTGTTTTTGATAGTCAACCTGTTGTTAATAATGATGCTTTTTATGGATGTACTGCAAATGTTGTATATAATGCTGAGAATGCATCGGATGAATACAGTACCTGGAATTCGGGCGCTATTACGTATCAATACTCTGTCATTAGTAGCAATGAGGCACAGATTACAGGCTTTTCCTCGGCAGAGACTACTAGGATTTTGGCTGTCCCAGAGATAATGGATGGATATACTGTCACAAGAATTGGGGAGAATGCATTTGCCGGAACTTCAATTGAAAGAGCTGCAATTCCAAATACTGTAAAGGCAGTGGGTGCTGGTGCTTTTGATGGATGTAAGTCATTATCCAAAATCACATTTGGTTCAGGTCTTGAGGAAATTGGAGAATGTGCGTTTCGCGAGTGTGCTATTGTGCAAATTACTTTGCCAAATAACCTTACAAGTATCAAAGATAATGCGTTTTATAATTGTGTGGAGTTATCATCCGTTACGTTCAATAGCAAACTGGAACACATAGGGAATAGTGCTTTTAAGAATACATCTTTATCAGTTTTATCATTTCCTGAAAGCTTACAGACAATTGGAAATAATGCATTTGAAGGTTCTTCACTATTGCATGAAGTCGATTTCAAGTTAGGCATTATTAGCATTGGGAATTATGCATTTTCAAAGTGTGGAAATCTTAATTCTATAATAATACCTAAAAAGATAAGAAACCTTGCAGATGGCCTGTTCTATATGTGCACAAATCTTGAACAGGTTACTCTTGCTGGAACAATTGAAACAGTTGGAGAAAAAACATTTGAAGGATGCAGCAGTCTTGTCGAGTTCCCTTTTGGGAATGAATTAACCGATATCGGTTACAGAGCGTTTGCAGACTGTGTAAGACTGACGAGCATAAGCTTACCTCAGAGTATGATAAATATATATCCGGAGGCTTTTGTCGGATGTGTTAATTTATCATCTTTACATGTATTTGATTCGTTGAGATATGTCGGAATGAATTCTCTTTCAAATGTAGGCAATCTTACTGTATCTGTAAAGTATAAAGAAGGGCACCTTAATAACAACTTGCTTAGAGGACAGGATGTTATTTGGGTTGTGCTTGATAGTAGAATTACAAGTATTGGAGATGGTGTATTTAATAACTGTAACTTGCTAAAAGGAATCTCATGTTCAGTTTCTGATCTTAATAAAGGGGAGGCATTCTTTTCGGATAAGCTCTCCTCGCTGGGATGCAATGTTTTCCAAGCGGCATCATGTATTGAGAAAATCATTTTGCCAGATTCGATTACAAGTATTGGTGAACATGCCTTTGATGATTCCGGGAAAGTAATGGTGGAGTTTTATTATGTTTTTGGAATTCTCGAGGAAAGAATAATACAAGGACAATCGATAGGGAGACTTCAAATAGATAATGGCATTACCTGTATTGGTGATTCTTCATTTGCGGACTGTGATCTGCTTAACGATATTTCAGTTCCTGATGGATTAAATATAATTGGTTCGGATGTATTTGATGGTTGTAATGCGACGCTGACGATACGGTATGAAAATGGCTTAATTAAAAAGGGACTATTTTCTGAAAAACTTGGAAGTATCAGCAACTTAATTGTCGAAAGTGGTATTTCAATTGGAGAAAATGCCTTTTCTGGAAATACATGCTTAACAGATGTTGAAATTCGTGGCGCGGAACAAGTTGATAAACGTGCTTTTTCCGAATGCACAGGCATCCTAACTACTTCGCTAAATGCACAAATGATTGCTGACTCTGCCTTTGCGGGGTGTTCATCTCTTAATACAGTTATACTTGAAGGTACTAGGGCTATTGGAGAAAAAGCTTTTTATAATAATAGTGCCTTAAATAATATTAATTTTGGAGAAAGCATTAAAAGTATCGGTTCTCAAGCTTTCTGCGGATGCATAGAATTAACCAATGTATCTCTTCCCGAAACGATCGAATATATAGGGGAAGAAGCTTTTAAAGATGACAACGCTTTGGCTGTAATTAATATTCCTGAGGGACTTGAAGTAATACCAGATGGAATCTTTTACAATTGCACTTCGTTGGTGAGGGCGGTAATTCCTAATAATATTATAAAAATAGGGAAGAATGCATTTTATAACTGTATTGATATGAGGACAGTTTCAATTGGTAATAAAGTTACGGAAATTGATGATTGTGCTTTTTGGGGATGTGAGAAGATTAGAACTGTTATATTCCCCGATATATTGGAAAGGATTGGTGCTTGTGCGTTTGAGGGATGCAAAATGCTTTATGACATTCAACTGCCAAACAAGCTAAGTTATATTGGTTTTGGATCGTTTAGGTCTTGTACATCGTTGGAGGCTGTTTCCATTCCTAATGGAGTTGAGCTGTTAGAGTCATCTACCTTTTACGGCTGTTCCTCACTTGAGAGAGTTGATCTAGGAGTAGGCACTATTAAACTGGGAGAGAGATGCTTCTATGGATGTGGATATTTAAAGGACGTTTTTATCGAAGGAGATATAGAGGAAATTCTTTCAAACTGCTTTTATAGTGTTTTCGATGCTACCCTCTATGCCTACGATAATGAATACGTAGAGCAGTACTGCGATGAGAACGGCCTGACATATTACAATCTTGCTCAGGATTTCACTATGGAAATGACTGCGCCCGACAAGACGGAATATCTCGAGGGTGAGGAGCTTGACCTTACAGGATTGACATTGGATGTGACATATGCAAATGGAGAAACAAAGAGCATTACATCCGGTTATACGGTCAGCGGGTATGATCCTGTACAATTTGGCGCGCAGTTAATTACAGTAACCTATCATGGACAGAGTAAAACGTTCACAGTTAATGTGGCAGAAAACCATGTTCCGGGTAATTGGGCAGAGATTATCGCTCCCGGATGCACGACTGAAGGGGAGGAGGCAATACGATGCATCCATTGCGGCCGCACTTTGAGCACTCGTACAACAGATCCGCTGGGACATAGCTTTGGTGAATGGATTGTTTACAGAGAGGCTGCTGCTGATGAAGCAGGAGAGAGTCGCAGATATTGTTCGAGATGTGATGTATACGAGAGCCAAGTGATACCAAAGACCAGTCATGAGCACAGTTTCACCGGAGCGGAGGAAATCATCAGAGAAGCAACCTGTACTGAAACTGGGGAGAAGAGAATCCATTGCGCCGAGACCGAATGCGTGGAATACATTTCACAGGAGATTGCTGCGCTTGGACATGATTACATCTCTGTTGTAACGCTTCCGACAGCTTCGTCTCAGGGATATACTACGCATACCTGTTCGCGTTGCGGAGACAGTTATACGGATAATTTTGTGGATCAGTTGCCTGCTGTTGATGAGAATGCACCGCAGTTTGTGATTGAAAGCAAGCTTGCGAAGTCGGGAGAAGCGGTAGATGTCAGTATCTTGCTCAAGAATAATCCCGGGATTGCGTCTGTAAAGGCCAAGGTCGCTTTTGATTCCGATCTGGTCCTTACTGCAGTAACTTATGGAGAGCAGCTTGGCGGAACGGCCACGCTGCCCCAGCGCCTGCAAAGCCCGGTAGTACTTCATTGGTACAATGGATTTGAGAATACAGATGGCGATGTAGTACTGGCTACACTTACCTTCATGGTGTCTGATACTGCGGAAACCGGCGAACATGTTATCACACTTTCATATGACCCCGATGACGTCTACAACATCAATGAGGAGAATATCGAATTTGCGATTATTGACGGTATTCTAACGGTCAGAGCGTACGTTCCGGGAGATATAAACGGAGACGGAAAGGTCAACAACAAGGATTTGACGCGACTGTGCCAGCATCTCGCGGAATGGGATGTGGAAGTGAACGCCCTGGCGCTCGACGTTAATGGAGATGGAAAGGTAAATAATAAGGACTTGACGAGACTTTGCCAGTATCTCGCAGAGTGGGATGTTCAAATCTATTAAGAGAGGTTTTCAGGATGAAAAGAATGATCAGAGCATTGGTATGCGTGTGCTTCTTGTCTGTGATTATGAGCTTGAATGTTGAGGCTCGCTCGGACGAGAAACCGACATTTGAGGTGCAGACTGTTGATTCCTCTGCCGGGGAAACAGTGAGTATTACTATTTCACTTAAGAATAATCCGGGGATCGCGTCTATTAAGCTCAGAGCGGAATATGACGAAGGGCTATCTCTGACATCTGTGGCTTATAACAGCGCGATGGGTGGCTCGTTTACTATGCCGCAGAAACTGGCAAGTCCAGCTATCCTGCTTTGGTATAACGGCTTTGCGAATACAAACGGTGACATGATTTTTGCCACACTGACCTTTAAGGTTGGTGAGTCGGTTGCAGTGGGCAATTATGGCGTGAGAATTACATATGATCCGGATGATGTTTATAATATTGCAGAGGACAATATCGATTTTGCGGTTATAAACGGAGGAGTTAACGTTAAGGGAAGCGCGAATGCAAGCCTTGAGACTGCACAGGTGATAGTAGGATCAGATCTGACTCTTAATGTGGGAGCAAGTGTGGACGAGGGAGTCCTGGCTCCGAAAGCCCGTTTTACCGGCATTGGACGTGAGACGGTAGTTGAGGGTACAAAAGAGGGAGCCCTATGGAAATTTGCCTTCCCCGGAATTTATTCCCAGTGCATGACTGAGAAGATCAAGATAGAGATCCTTGATGGGGAGACTGTACTTTGTACTAGAGAAGACTATAGTATCAGAGAGTATTTTGACAGCCTGTTTAACTCAGATGCAAGTGCACTTGGACTAACGGAAGCAAAATTTTCGGCTATGAGGACTCTGCTTGCCGATACACTTGAATATGGCGCAGCCGCACAGAAATATGTTGATTATAATACTTCTGATCTGGCGAATAATCTATCTTGGGTAATGGATTGGAAGAGAGCCTTTTCCGCGCCTGTAACTGATTATAGTGTCGTTAAGAATGAAACGACGACTGATATAATTCGCCGTGCAACTTTATTGCTCGCAAATGATGTCAGATTCAAGCTGCAGTTGACTATGACAAATGCCACAAAGCTGATGATAAGCAACGGCATCACTGAAAAGACATATGAGCTATCAGATATGATAAAGGTCGGATCGAATTATATCGTAACCAGTGACGGCATGCTCGCCGGAGATTTCGATACGGTCTATACATTTACATTAAGTGATGGAACCACAGTCTATCATCAAATGACATATAGTGTGAATTCCTATGTTGCTGCAAAGTGTGGCAGCACAAATGAAAAACTTGCCGATATAGCAAGGGCAATTTATAACTATGGGGTCTCGGCTAAGGTTTATGTGGAGTAAAGCATCGATTTAGACTCTTCATTTCGATCAGATATCAAAAAGGGTGTGAGCGCGGTTTCCCGTATCACACCCTTGGTATTATTGTTGTTATTTTCCCGCTTCTATTCCACTCCGGTGACACGAAGCCCTTTAAGCAGCGTCACCGCGGGGATGAGACGGTTGTCGTACTGCACGCGTTCCTTTGAAAAACTCATATCCTTCATGGCCTCGTTCATCGAGCCGGATATCGAGCCGCCGGTCACTATGGTAACGGTGCCGCCGCGGTGCAGGTATCCGAGGCGTATCTCACCGGCGATGTCGCCGCCCATCGAATCCACCTGAAAGTCTGAAAACTCCACGATCTCCAGATAATCGCCGCTGCGCAGCTCCGCCTCGGATTTGCTTCCGCCCTCGACCTCGAGATTTGTCAGGAGAGAGCTCTTTTCAAGTCCCAGGTACTGTGAGAACTGGCGGCTGCCGCAGTAGTTTTCCGCGATCCCGCCGCGGATCAGGTATCTGTCATAGACCTCGCAGCCTTCGCGGTCCACGGGATAGTTTTTAGAGGAATTTGGAAGCGACGGAAGTGCACGCAGAGTAATGAGATCGCCCTTCGCGTCCGGGCAGATGCTCTTGCCGATCTTCCAGTCGCTGATCTTGCGCACGATGAAATCGGCGTGCATTTTGTCGGCAAAGTACTCGTAGATCTCGCAGGCGTCGGACGTGGAAAAGAGCACGTCAAAGCTGCCGAGCTTCGGAGTGGGAACGGCGGAGAGCCTGTCCTCGCCAAAGCCCATGACGCGGCAGATGTCATCGGTCAATCGCTTCGAATCGCATTTGCCGGAATGGTAGATGCGGTAGAGCTCGACTTCGTGTCCGTCCTTTTTCGCGTTGACTATGACTTCGAGCTCTGACGACGGATAGATGTATTCGCATTCCACTCCGCGGGAATTGGCAAAATGTTTGCAGATCCCGCTGACAAAGATCTCGGTGGAATTGAGCCTGCGGATATCGCTTTCCGGGATGGAAGAAAAGACTTTGAGGAAGTCACCGGCGATAGCAGCTATATCAACTGGGCAGTCTTTGGAGCTGCCTGAGCCGGCACCGTCCGCGCCTGCGGTCTGCACGGGTCTGTCGGTCAGGGTGTAATAAGGGTTCTTCACAAGTGACGCCTGATAGGTCAGCTTCGCCAGCGCGGCGTCGATCTCAGCTTCCGTTGCGGTAGGAGAGATGGTGTCCAGCGCGCTGCCTAGGAACTGTCCGTCCGCGCTTTTTACGTAGACCTTGACCTCGGTGCCGCTCAGCTTTACGGCGCGGTTCTGGTCCAGTTTGTGCCCGATCTGGTAGAACTCCCAGCGCGTCTCATTCGTCTCTGTCATCTCCCAGGCCTCGCAGCCGAGAGCATTAAGTTTATTTCTGATCAGATCAAACATCATCCGAGCCTCGCTTTCATCTTGAGATAGGGGCCGCCGTCCGCGACTTTGACCCATTCCTTGTGGCCCTTGCCGCAGGCGCCGTTGCCGTCCACGCGTCGGTCGCCGCTGGCCATGGAGACCGAACCGAGCACGTCGGGGACGTAGCCGGTCATGATGACGGGCGAGACGACCTTGCCGGTGAGCTTGCCGTCTTTGATCTCGTAGCCGCGGTTTATGATGCACTGGATGCCCCAGTGTTTGGGATCCTCCATGCCGCTGTCCATGCCGGTGAGCAGATAGCCGTTTTCTATGGAGGCGATCATGTCCTCAAGCGTGTCGCTGCCGGAGTCAAAGACGGTGTTCGTCATGCGGGTATAGACCTTGTGCGCAAAGTTCTCGCGTTTGCCGTTGCCGGTGGGAGCTATGCCCAGACGCAGCGCGGCGAGCGCGTCGCAGATGCCGGTCCGCAGGATCCCGCGGTCGATCTCGACCACGTCTCCGGCGAGGGTGCCTTCGTCGTCAAAGGCGTAGGCGGTGACGCTTTCGTCGCATCTTGCGCCCTCGTGCATCGTCACGAGATCGGAGCCGACGCGTTTGCCGATATACTCGGCGCCGAGCGCGCGGCCCTTTACAAACATATCCATCTCCACGCCGTGGCCGAAGGCCTCGTGCGCGATGAGTCCGGTGACGCCGGGTTCGGTGATGATGTCGTATTCGCCGGGCACGATGGGTTCTGAGCCGGTGAGGTCAGTCACGACCTTGGGGAGCGCGTCGATTTTTGCCTTAAGACCCGAAATGATCTCGGGACCGCCGCAGCCGGAGACGCCCTCGTAGGCAAATTTGATGTCGCCGTTCTTGCCGGGTGCGTACGAGGCGGCGGACGCTTCGGTGAATACGTAGCTCTGCCTCAGATCGCGGTTTGCAGTGAGGAAAAGTTTACAGATGTGAGTGGAAGTCGCGGCGACCATCACATCCAGCGCGCCTGGTACGGTCTTCATCCCTTCGTCGGAAAAACCCGTCATCATATCGACGAGCGAGGACAGATCCGCGCTCTCGGGGAGCTGCTCTGTCTCTTTTTCCACGAAAAGCGTGAGCGGCTCGTCGGCCAGCTTTCCGGTCTCGTAGATCTCCTGGCCCGCGGCCTTAAGCAGCTTGAACTGCGCATCAAGCGCGGCCCTGATCTCGGCGGCCTTGCCTGCGGTATCGGCAGGGTCGAACTCGTTGAAAGCGTACTCGCTGTAGCGGCCATTTTTGTACACGCGCACCACGCTTCCGCGCTCGGTGGTCATGCTCTGATTCGAGACGGATTTCGCGCGCTGCGAAATGCTGATGCGGAAGCCCGCCGAGTCGGTGGAGAGCACGCTGACGTAATCATAATCTCTGCCAAGCTCCGCGACGAGGGCTTTGAGCGCCGGCGCGATGCTCTGCAGATAAGGTGAAAAAGGTGCTTTCATCTGATTATTCCTTTCTTTATTGCGATAGTCGTATTATAAACGCCGGCATGCGTTTTTTCAACAGCGCATGCTTTGGAAGCCTTCGGAGCCGCGCTGTGAAAGCCTTGGAAGAGCACCTTTGAGAGCCTATAAAGAACTCCTATGAAGGCCTTCGCAGATCTGCTCTGAAAACCTTCTGTGACGCTGAATTGCCCGATTCGGATCGGGATGATATAATACCCGCGTGAACTCCGGTGTAATGCCGGATCCCGTGAACGCGGGATACTCAGGCGGACGTGTATAATGCCGGATCCCGTGAGTATGGGATGCCCAGGCGGTCGTGTGTAATGCCGGATCCCGTGAGTATGGGATGCTCAGGCGGTCACGGTGCGTTCACAGTAATTATGTGATATATGTTGAAAGAGGTATATAAGGCTGATGATCGAAATAATAAATAAAAACTTCTCTCTGCAGGAGATCGCCGTCTCGGGCCAGTGCTTCAGGATGAGAGAACTGCCCGCTGAGTGCGCGGCAGATCGGGCTGCGTTGGCGGAAGAGCCCGCGGGCGCAGTGGCGGATCAGAAGGCACCGGCAGCAGAAAAAGCAGCAGACGGTATAACGGACCAGGCCGCGTTGGCGGAAGAGAGCGCGGACGGTGCGTTCAAAAGCCGCTTTGAGATACTCGCCGGCGAAAAAAGACTCATTGCCGGGCAGTGCGGCGACAGGATCAGTTTTGACTGCGGCAGAGAGGAATTCGACTCATTCTGGCGCGCCTACTTTGATCTGGAGACGGACTACGGACAGATCATAGACAGCATAGATCCCGCGGACGAATACCTCGTTTGCGCTGCGGAGAGCTGCCCGGGCATGCGCATCCTGCGGCAGGATCCGTGGGAAATGCTGGTGACGTTCCTGATCTCACAGCAGAACAATATCCCCCGCATCAGAAAATGCGTAGAGAATATCTGCGCGAAATACGGCCGTGATATGGGCGCGCACTTTGCTTTTCCTCAGCCGGAGGCGCTGGCATGCCTCGGAGAGGACGACCTGATGCCGTGCAACCTCGGCTACCGCAGCAAATATGTGGTCCGCGCTGCGCGGGCGGTTATCGCGGGCAGGGGCACCGGGCGCCTGGAAGCGGAGTGCTTTGATCTGGATGCTCTCGGCGGTCTCGGATATGATGAAGCGATGTCTGCGCTGCTGCGCCTTTTCGGAGTTGGAGTTAAGGTTGCGAACTGCATCTGCCTCTTCGGGCTGCATCACGTCGATGCTTTTCCCGTAGATACGCATATAAAGCAGATCTTTGACGCTCATTACAGAGACGGATTTCCTTTTGAAAGGTATCGCGGCTACGCCGGGATCCTCCAGCAGTATATGTTTTATTATGACCTGCACGGAGAGCGGCAGCAAGTGTGTGAGGCGCAGGCATGACCTGCACGGAGAGCGGCAGCAAGGGTGTGAGGCGCAGACCTGACCTGCACGGAGAGCGGCAGCAAGGGTGTGAGGCGCAGGCCTGACCTTAACGGGGCATCATCAGCGGCATGGCTGCGGAGAAGCCGTAAGCCGGAGCACCGCACAAAATCAACGGAGGATGATATGAAGATAGCATTTTTTGACACAAAAGAATACGATCGAACGGCGTTTGAAAAATACGGAGCGGAGCGTGGAATGGAGTTCAGATTCCTCGAGACGAAGCTCGGGCCCGATACCGCATCTCTCGCAGAGGGGTGCGACGCGGTCTGCGTCTTTGTGAACGACGACGTCTCGGCACCGGTCATAGACAGGCTCTATGAGCTGGGGATCCGGATCATAGCACTGCGCTGCGCAGGATATAACAACGTGGATATAAAGCACGCTTACGGCAGGATCCACGTAGTCAGGGTGCCGGCGTATTCGCCGTACGCGGTGGCAGAGCATGCCATGGCGCTGCTGCTGACCAGCATCCGCCGCATCCACAAGGCTTTTATCCGCACGAGGGATTTTAATTTCTCGCTGAACGGACTGACGGGCTTCGATCTGCACGGTAAGACCGTCGGCGTCATAGGCACGGGCAAGATCGGCAGCGTTTTTGCCGATATATGCAGGGGCTTTGGCATGGAAGTGCTGGCCTACGACAAATTCCCGTCAAATCCGAACGTGAAGTACGTGGAGCTTGACGAGCTCTTTGAAAAGAGCGATATCATCTCGCTCCACTGCCCGCTGACGGACGAGACCAGGCATCTGATCTGCAGAGAATCGATGGACAAAATGAAAAAAGGCGTGGTCATCATCAATACGTCCCGCGGCGCTCTGATCGATGCGGAGGCGCTGCTCGCCGAGATCAAATCCCGCCGGATCGGTGCTGCCTGTCTGGACGTCTACGAAGAGGAAGCGGACATCTTTTTCAAGGACTATTCCGGTCATATTGTGGACGACGACCTGCTGGCGCGCCTCATCTCCATGCCGAACGTCATCGTGACTTCGCATCAGGCTTTCCTGACGCGGGAGGCGCTGGACAATATCGCCGACACTACGACTGACAATATCCTCTCATATTTCAATAATGACGGGATCTGCAAAAACGAGCTCTGCTATCACTGCGGAAAAGTAGAAGAGTGCATGAAAAACCGCCCGCAGAAGTGCTTCTGATACGGGCGGAACTGATACTGCGGATCGAACCGATTTAAAAAGCCGGGGCGGTCCTGCTGAAAGCCTGCGCTGCGAAAGCATTCCGCAGGCTTTACATATTTGAATTATGATAGTCGGGGTCGTCCGTGACCTCCCTGCCGAACCAGTCGGGCGCGGCAAAGCTGCGGGCTTCATCCTCATTCGGGAATTCGACTTCAGCCATATACAGGCCCTCGCGCGGACTTTTAAAAAGATCCAGCTCTATCGTATACGCGCCGTATGGGATCAGATAGCGGCGCTTGCGGATCACGGTACCTTCCGTCTTGCGCAGAAGGTGCAGATAGGACTCTGCCGTGAGCGGAAGATTCAGTTCCTCGCGCACCATCATCCCGCGGCCCTTGACCGTCAGCCAGTACTCGCTGCCGGCGCGCCGCACACGGATCACCGGGCTGCGGCTTATATAAGCCTGCTCGATATCGTAATAATCGAAAGATCCCAGATCCGGGAGCGCTTTGATCAGATACTTTCTCTCTATCTCCATGACGGCCTCCTTGTCAATTATATGCCTGTCTGTGACGGTCACTGCTTTGCGGCTTCTGCCGCCGGCATGCTTATCCCCCGCGCCGCTGCCTGCTGCGCCGGTTCCGGCATAGAATATAAATCATTGCATTGTACTCTGTCAATGCCGCAACGAAATCGTAAAAACTGTACAGATATACGAAAAGAAATCGTAAAATCTGCGTAATAATATATTGCTTTTTTCTTAATATTCAAATAGAATTATCTCGACAGACAAATCCTCGCTCTAATAAGGAGTGAGGTATGAATTACAGCAAATTATTCAGGATCGTTTTGGGACTCTGCTGCGTTGCGGCGGGAGTCTTGTTTATTCTGGCACGCGGCAGATCCGGCGGAGATGTCGTAGTCAGGACGTCGGAGGAGCGGCAGAATGCCGCTTCATCCGAGGCACCGCAGACGCCCGGAGGCGACCGGCAGGACGCATCCGGGATTCTCATCGCCGTGCATGTATGCGGGGCGGTGGAGGAGCCCGGAGTCTACGGACTGCCGCAGGGCAGCCGTATCGGCGATGCGATAGAAGCTGCCGGAGGGTTCGCGGAGGACGCAGACCGCGATTACCTGAATCTGGCGCTCCCTGTAGAGGACGGCACTCAGGTCAGGGTACCGTCGCTGGATGAATCGGCGGCTCTGAGGGAGTCCGCGGCTGCGCGTGCTGCGGGACTCGTGGATATCAATACCGCCGGAGCAGACGAGCTGATGACCCTGCCGGGCATCGGAGCTGCGAGAGCTCAGGCGATCATAGATTATCGCGAGGCGAACGGCGCTTTCGGCGATATAAGCGAGATAATGCGCGTCTCCGGGATCAAGGAGGCCGCTTTTGAGAAGATAAAGGACAGGATAGCAGCCGGCGGATAGCTAATGCCGCACGGTCTGCGGGCTGTGCGGCGAGGAGTAAGACATGGCAAAGGTTTTGGTAGTGGATGATGAAAAGCTTATCGTTAAGGGCATCAAATTCAGCCTGGAACAGGACGGAATGGAAGTAGACTGTGCCTACGACGGTGAAGAGGCATATGAGAAGATCATGTCGGAAAGGTACGATATGGTCCTGCTTGACATCATGCTCCCCGGCAAGGACGGAATGCAGGTTTGCCGTGAAGTCAGAGAGTCTTCGGACGTGCCTATCATCATGCTCACTGCCAAGAACGACGATATGGACAAGATCCTCGGCCTCGAGTACGGCGCTGATGATTACATCACAAAGCCTTTTAACATCCTCGAAGTCAAGGCCAGGATCAAGGCGATCATCCGCCGCAACCGCATCCGCAGCGAGAGGGCTGCCGGCGGGACGAGCGTGGCGGTCAGGGACCTGAGGCTCGACGTGGACAGCCGCAGGGTATTTGTCGCGGGCCGGGAAGTCAATCTTACCGCAAAGGAATTCGATCTGCTGGAGCTTTTTGTCACGAATCCCGGCAGGGTATACAGCCGCGAACAGCTCCTCGGACTGATCTGGGGAGAGTCATATCCGGGTGACGTCCGCACCGTGGACGTACATGTGCGCCGACTCCGCGAGAAGATCGAGGAGAATCCCGCCGAGCCCAGATACGTCTACACCAAATGGGGCGTGGGATACTTCTATAAGGACTGATCCTTTATATAAATGAAACGGCTTGGTAAGCTCAAAATCAGCCTACGGCTGGTCATTATGATCATAATCATTCTGGCAGGCGTCGCGCCGACTGTATTTGTCAGTCTGGCGCTTGTCGGTTCTGCCATAAGCAAGGATATCGACTCCAGCTCGATCGAGATGCAGAGTCAGGTGCTGATCATGGCGGATCAGCTTCAGAGCGACGACTATCTCAGTCATGCCAATACGTCTTCCATGAACGCGGTCATCGATCAGATCGCGGATATCTGGGACGGCCGCGTGCAGATCACAAACAGCGCGGGCCGTATCGTCAAGGACACCTACAATGTCGACCGCGGGAGATACAATATCTCCGAATATGTCATGCGTGCGCTGGGAGGCGAGACTACCAGCGAATATGACGACGCCAGTAAGATGTTTGCGATCGCTCAGCCGCTATACAGTCCGACTGAGACCGTGCTCGTAACAAGCGAAGAGGAGATCGAGTCGGGTGCCGAGGAGGTATACCAGCCGGCGCTTAAGGGTGCGATCCTCGTTACTGTGGATATGTCCAGACGCGTGACCAGCCTCTCGCAGCTGCAGAACCAGAGTTATCTGCTATGGCTGACGGTGCTGCTCATGATGCTGATGATATCCGTTCTGGTACTGATCTATGTATTCAAACCATATCGCAGATTGATCAGCCAGCTGGAGCATGCCCAGCAGGGTAATGCCGACCGCATTGACGTGGATACCTACTCCGAGACAGCCAGGATCAGCGAGCTTGTGAATCAGTCCCTCCAGAGGACCCAGGCACTGGACCGCTCACGCCGCGAGTTCGTATCGAACGTCTCCCATGAGCTTAAGACTCCCATCACTTCGGTCAGAGTTCTTGCCGATTCCCTGAACAGCATGGAGGGCGCGCCCGTGGAGATGTATCAGGAATTCATGCAGGATATATCCAAGGAGCTCGAACGCGAAAGCAATATCATTGACGATCTGCTCTCCATGGTCCGTCTCGAGGAGGGAAACGTCTCCATGAATATCAGCGAGGTCGAAGTAAATACGTGGCTTGAGGGGATGCTCAGGCGCCTCAGCCCCATCGCCAAGACCTCCGAGGTGGAGATCACCTTTGAGAGCCAGAGAAGCGTCGTGGCCAGTTTTGACGAACCTAAGCTCGGGCGCGTCGTGATCAATCTCGTCGAGAATGCCATCAAATACAACAAGCCCGGCGGACACGTACACGTCCAGCTTGATGCGGATTATCACTATTTTAATATCAGAGTGGACGATGACGGCATCGGAATACCCGAGGAAGCTCTGCCGCACATTTTCGAGCGCTTTTACCGTGTGGACAAAGCACGCTCGCGGGAGGCGGGCGGCACGGGTCTGGGGCTTGCCATCTCCAAACAGATCGTAAATATGCACCATGGCAGCATCAGCGTGAAGAGCGTGCCCGGGGAGGGCAGTTCGTTCATGATGATCATTCCTCTTGAATACCGCGAGAATCCTGCTGAAGCGGGTGAGGAGGATCTGGAAGAGATGCTTCAGAAAGAAGACAGGGTCCTCGAAGACGAGGTCCTCAGGATCATAGACGGACAGGAGGACGAGTGATATGAAAAAGATAATAATCCTGTCCGCTGTGCTGGCCCTGACTCTGAGTCTGGCGGGATGCCGCGGCGAAGAAGAGATAAAGGTATACAATCTGTATTATACGAATTCCCAGGCTACACGCCTCGGATCGTACACATATGAGAGCACGACGGACGACCGTCTCGCTCTCGTGGGCGAATTCTTCGAAAGTATGGCATCTATATCGGAAGACAGCGGCGTCACAATCATTCCTTCTGGCGTCAGGATCACAGACCTTGGTTTTTCCGGAGATATACTGGTCATGGAGCTGGAGGGTTCGCTGGAGGGTGAAAGCGCTTCGAGGCAGCTTATGTTCTATTCGGGGGCGACGAGGGCGGTAGCCCAGTTAGACAGTATCTCCGGTCTTCAGATCAATCTTAACGGCAGCGGTGTGACCGACGTAAACGGATATCCCATGGGCATCATGCGTACGAGCCGTTTCGTAAACAATGCAGTCGACGATCCCGAAGATTACCGTGAGAGCGAGGTGTCGCTGTTTTTTGCAAATGCAGCCGGAGACAGGCTGATAAAATGCCCGGCGTCCGTCGCTTACCGTAGCTCGACGCCTATCGAGCGCGTCATAGTGGAGAAACTTATCGCAGGGCCAGCCGCAAATAATATAGACGGTGCGGCTGACGGAGCAGTGACCCCGACCCTGCCGCAGGGTCTGACACTGCTGGGTATCAATATAAAAGACGGCGTATGTTACGTGAATCTGGATGACCGTCTGATAAAGGAGGCAACCACCGCGCACGATGACGTCGCAGTGTACTCCATAGTGAATACTCTTATGCAGCTGGATACGATAACTTCAGTTCAGATCACAATCAACGGCGTGAGTGAGATCACCATGCCGATGGGACAGATCAACCTTAACCAGCCGTTTGTGTTCAACGAAATGCTTGTAGAGATGTCTGCGCAGGACAGCAGTGGTCAGTAGACCGTGAAAGACGGCGGCGGTCAGCAGATAGCTGCGGTCGGAACACGAAGAACAGATTGCTGCGAGGCGCAGCTTATATATCTGCCGGACCGGCTCCGGCAGTCGATGAAAGGCGAAAATGATTCGTCGGCCGCTGATATGGGCCTTTGGAGTTCTGGCCCTGTGGTTGGCAGTGGCTTTCTGTCTCGGACTCCCTCTGTCGCGTGCCACAGCGCTCGATGAGGCGGTGGGTGAGGAGAGTGTCCGGGCAATCGCGGAAGGTACAGTTACACATATTGCATCAGGCGATAGCGGGGGAAAGGTATCGCTTGGTTCATGCCGCGTCTATCCCGGAGCTTATCGCGGGAACATCATCGAATACGGGGACCCTCTGGATACGCACGGCGTATTGGCTTATGTGGATGATATATCCGGTATCGAGCCGGGAGATGTGATCAGGATCATCGGCAGGCTGCGGCCGTTTCCTGCCCCGGCAAATCCCGGCGAGTTCGACAGCAGACTGTATTACCGCACCTCCGGACTGGATTACGGTTTTGAAACCGAAAAGATCTACATAGTGAAAAAAGGCTCGGATAGCTTTACGCCGAGGACTTTAATCTACAGGCTGAGAGGGCTGATCGCGGGTGCCATAGACCGTGTCGCGGAGGACGTCGGCGAGGTTGGACTATTTAAGGCGATACTGCTGGGCGACCGTACGGAGCTGAACCCGGAGACATACGAAGCCTTCAGACTCTGTGGTATAGCCCATATCCTGGCTGTCAGCGGACTGCATCTCTCGCTCCTCGGGCAGGCGGTGCTGACGATGCTAAGGAAGCTTCATCTGCCGTATCCTCTTTGCGCTGCGCTGACCGGGGGTATGATGCTCATATACGTACTGATGCTTGACGGGAGACCTTCCGCATGGCGTGCCCTCATCATGTTCACTGTATCGCTCGCTGCTCCGGTCGCCAAAAGGACGTATGATCTGCTGTCCGCCGCGGGACTGGCGGGTATCCTGCTGCTGATCAGCCGACCGCTTTACATAGCGGACGGAGCTTTCCAGCTGTCATTCGCCGCAATCGCGGGAGTGGGTCTGATATATCCGGAGCTGGCGGGATTGGTACGGTGCATGTTCAAAGACCGCCGGAGTCTGCTGCGCGGGGCGGCTGAATCTGTGGCGCTGAGCCTTTCCATATGGCTTGCAACGCTGCCTGTAACTGCGCATAATTACTATTCTGTTTCTATGCTGGGGATCTTTCTGAATCTGCTGGCTCTGCCAATGATGACACTGATCATGGCTTCTGTTGCGGCCGGAGCTGCGGCGGGTGTGATTTCGGTGTCTGCCGGGATGCTTTTTGCCGGGGCAGCACATTACTGCTTTGAATTTCTGATCTCCGTGTGCGAAGCAGCGAGCGCGTTGCCCGGGACCGGCGTGGTACTGGGAGAGCCCGGTGCGGTGCGCGCGGTCGTGTATGTGATACTCCTTACTGTTCCGACGGTACTGATGAGACGCATCCGTACCGGGAGATTCACGGAACGGCCGGGAAAAGCCGGTAAGCGTCCTGCTATGGAGGGACGCCTTCGGGCACTCTGCCTGACGGTGATGCTGTTCTCACCTCTGGCTCTCATCCCGCATCCTCCGGCTCATACCACACTTACTGCCCTGTATGTGGGTCAGGGAGATTCGACAGTGATCAGAGGGAGCGACGGTTCCACGGTCCTCATCGACTGCGGCAGCTCTGACAGAAGCGATATAGGCTCACGAGTCATTCTTCCATATATAAAATACACCGGCACCGGGCGAATCGATATGATAGTGCTGAGCCATTCTGACGGAGATCATGTGAACGGCCTGTACGGGATCCTCGACGATCCTGCCGTCTCGGTGGGATGTATTGCTCTGCCGGACGCTACCGTGCATGACGCCAGCTGGTCAACGGTCCTCTCGCATGCGGAAAGCCGCGGGGTCCAGGTACTCAGACTGCGGCAGGGTGACGAGATCTCTGCTGGAGAGCTGGCTTTTACCGTGCTCTCTCCCGGTGAAGGGATGTTTGGCGGTGACCAGAATGAGAATTCACTGGTACTGGAGATGAAAGCCGGAGAGCATACAGCACTTTTTTGCGGCGATATAGGTGAAAAGGCGGAGACGGAGCTGCTGCGTGCGGACAGCCAGAGGATCCAGACGGATATCGATTATCTGAAGTGCCCTCATCACGGGAGCCGCTTCAGCAGCTCGGAGGCCTTCGTATCGGCTGTTTCGCCCGTCCTCACGGTCGTCTCAGCAGGCCGTGATAATCTCTACGGACATCCTTCCCCGGAGACAGTCGGCAGGCTGGAGGCGGCTGGAAGCCGCGTCCTGTGTACGGCCGAAAAGGGCGCCGTGACCACCGTTTTCGGGTCTGGAAAGGAGCTTCTCGTCAGCTGCTATAACGATCCATAATAGTTAAAAAGCTTGACAAGCCCGTTTTTAGGTGATATACTGCGATTCCACTCGTCAAAACGTAACATTTGCGTAATAGTTTGCAATAAATTTGTTAAATTTGAAAAAGTGTTAAGACGAAAGACAGGCTTTGCAGCGTGCATTATGGCTGCGACACTCTTAATAACGAGCGCTCCTCTTGCGGACGACAATCACGCCGGCATCAGCAATGCCGGTATTGGTGCGGCGCTTACTCCGTCGACTGCTCCGATCGAGGAGACCGTTGCCGCGGATGACGTATCCGGCGCAAAGGTAGCGCGTTTTTCTTCTTCTCTTGATCTCGAAGCTCTGGAGGAGAGGGCTCCTTATGTGCCCGTCACGACGGTCGCCGCTCTCAGGGATGAGCTCAGTTCCCTCAGCCTCATGAATCAGACTCAGCTGCGTGAATACCGCGAGCGGAGCGCGCTCATCGGCACCATCGGCATAGTGAACGTATCCCGTTCGCTGAATGTGCGCGAAGAGCCTGACGGCGACGCACAGATCGTCGGCAAGATCTATCAGAATTCGGGCGTTATCATCCGCAACTATTTTGGAGATGAGGGTGAGTGGACCTATGTGAGCTCCGGTTCCGTCTCGGGTTGGGTCGTCAGCAAGTACATCGTGACCGGGGAGCTTGCGGATTCGCTTTACGAGACTATGAGACCCAGAGTGGCCACCACCGTATGCGAGTGTACCGCCTACGAGAAGGCGACCTCCGATTCCAACAAGGCTGTCGAACTGGACAAGGGCGAGGGCTTCGTGGTCCTCGGATATGAGAATGATTTCGTAAAAGTGCAGCTTACGGCTGCAAGCGACGGGTATATAGATTCCGAGTATATCGCCGTGACTGAGGGTCTCTTTGCAGGCAAGAGCCTGGTAGATGAAGAGAAGATCCAGGATGCGGTAGATCTGCTCACTGAGACGAGACGAATAGCTGCCGAAAAGAAGCAGGCCGAGGAAGAGGCCGCAAAGGAAGCCGCGCGAATCGCCGCCCAGAAGAAAAAGGCCCGCGAAGAGGCCAAGAAGAATTCTTCGGGTTCATCCGGAAGCTCGTCCAAGAGCAGCTCATCCGGTGTAGGCAATACGGATTCAGAGGGCTGGACGTATCTGGGCAAGTTCCGCGTGACTTTCTATTGCGTGAACTGCAATACTCCCAAAGGAAGCCGCTCCACCTACAGCGGAGCAAAAGCCAAGGAGTGGCATACCTGCGCCGTAAAGTCCTCGCAGATATCGATGGGTACCGAGGTGAAGGTTTCCGGATTCGGAACTTTTGTGGCCGAAGATACGGGCGTCGGATACAATCAGATAGATCTGTTCGTCTCGCCGGACGAATGTGACGGACTGTACTACCGCGATGTCTGGGTCAGGAAATAATGATTTAAGGAACATCAAAAAACTCCGCAGTTTGTGTCTGCTGACACGCTGCGGAGTTTTTTAGTTTGCGCGCCATGGGCGCGCTCTAACGGGTGAAAGTCCCGAGTACGCGTAGGCAACGACGAAGTACATAGCTGAACAGCAAGGGTGTTCATCGCGAGGTGAAATCTGAAGGAAGCTGTAGGCAAACCCTTGGC
>JAFSTX010000020.1 GCA_017445585.1 Lachnospiraceae bacterium | reverse complement strand
GGGACGAGTCCCTTGCGGGTTCTTAGGGCAGCGCCCTAAGCCCTCGGAAAGCCTTCAGCAGACTATATCTACAGATTTTCAAGGTTCTTTTGAGCCTTTTTCTTTGGCTCTATTTTTTCATAGATCACTTGACACTACCATTATTCCCACTGGGCAGCTCTTTTTCTGCCTGTATATTTTGTTCCCGATTCCTATCATAACGGGCTGGAAGCCATGACACGGTACCCGGAACACTTACAGGTTTTTCCGGAAAAATCGCTATATCTTCTGCAGCTTCGCAAAACTGGCGAAAAGCTTCTTTGACCCAATTCTGTCAAAGTCCACAGTCACCTCAAAGTCTCTCTTGCCTTCCTCGATGGCGGTGACTATGCCTTCTCCGAATTTGACATGCCTCACGCGATCACCCACACCGTAGTCTGGACCCGAGCTCTTGTCTGCCATCAGCGACTTGCCCATATATGCGCTGACGCTGCCGGAACTGATGCTGCTGTCAGTCCTGGTGATGCGCTGTGAGGGCTGGCCGTATCTGGCCGAAGGCTCCCTCCTCACTCCGTAATCATAGGAATAGTAATCATCCAGCGAGTTTCCGTAGCTGCTGCTTCCATACCCTCCGAATTTGAAGTTCGAGCCCTTTTCCGGCCTCCCACAGCCACGTCCTGTACGCGATCCGTAGCCGCCGCCCGGAGCGAATCCGCCTTTTCCTTCGTTTCTGCGCTCGAGCAGATCGTCCGGGATCTCACTGACAAACCTCGACTCGATACCGAAACGCGTCTCCCCATTCACCATGCGCTGGCGGGCGCAGGTCAGCGTGAGCTTCTTCTTTGCGCGTGTGATGCCTACATAGCAAAGTCGCCGCTCCTCTTCTATATCCTCTTCCCTGCCGGTATTCATCGACATGATGCTTGGGAAAAGTCCCTCTTCCATGCCCGCTATATATACCCTCGGGAACTCGAGGCCTTTCGCGCCGTGCAGTGTCATCAGCACGACCCTGTTTTCATCTTCGTCCAATGTATCCACATCGGCTATCAGCGCGACCTCCTCGAGAAACTGTGTCAGCGCTTCCCGATCTCCGGGCGTATCAGGATACTCAGCCGCCTTGTTTATCAGCTCCTCTATGTTTTCAAGTCTGGTCTCCGCCTCGACGGTCTTCTCGTCCTGCAGTTCCTTGCGGTAACCTGACCTGTCCACCACTGCCTCAACCAGTTCTTTTAGCCCCAGACTCGAACGCATACTGCTCAGCTGGTCTATCAGACTGAGAAAAGACGTCAGCTTGGTCGATGCTCCGGCGCTTACTCCGGGCACCTCACCAGCCGAAGCGCAGCATACCGCCTCAAAAAAACTCAATTCCTTCTCCCCGGCGAAATCTGCCAGTCTCGTCACGGTAGTCTGACCGATACCACGCTTGGGCACGTTAATGATCCTCTGCACCGCCAGGTCGTCCCTGGCGCCGTCCAGCGTCTTAAGATATGCGATCACATCCTTGATCTCACGTCTCTGATAGAAGTTCACACCTCCGACCAGCTTGTATGGGACGCCGTACATAACACATTTTTCCTCAAAAAGACGCGACTGGGCGTTTGTGCGGTAGAGCACGGCGCACTCACCGTAGGCAAAGCTCCTGCGGTTCTCCATGATATCCGTGATCACACCCTCGGCCTCGTCATAGCCCGTATCGTACTCGCGCAGGTCCACGCGGTCGCCTGCCTCGTGATCTGTCCAGAGAGTCTTGGATTTGCGGCTGAAATTATGACTGATCACGTGGTTTGCGGTATCGAGGATATTCTTTGTGGAGCGGTAGTTCTGCTCCAGCTTGATCACCTTCACACCCGTGAAGACCTTTTCGAAATCCAGGATATTCCTGATATCCGCGCCTCGGAATCCGTATATGGACTGATCGTCATCGCCCACGACGCAGATGTTCCTGTGTGCGGCAGCCAGCAGGCTGATAAAATAGAACTGTACCGTATTCGTATCCTGATACTCGTCAACCATGATGTAGCGTAAGCGCTGCTGGTACGAGGCAAGCACGTCCGGATGCTCCTTAAAGAGTCTGACCGTATTTACGAGCAGATCATCAAAATCCATCGCATCATTTGCCAGAAGCTGCTTCTGATAATTCTCAAATATCTCTGCGATCTTGCGCTCACGGAAGTCTCCTGCCTCCTTAAATGCATCGTCAGGCCCCTTGCAGGCATTCTTCCACGCCGAGACTTTGCCGCAGAGCATCTTCTCTCCGTACATTTTTGGATCCAGTTCGAGGCTCTTTACAACTCTCTTCATCAGAGTTTTCTGATCGTCCGAATCATAGATGGTAAAATTCGGGCTATAACCGAGGAGTTCCGCCTGCTGGCGCAATATCCTCACGCAGGTAGAATGGAACGTAGCCACCCAGACCTTGCCTCCATCCTCGTCACAAAGTCTCTCCACACGCTCACGCATCTCATCCGCTGCCTTGTTCGTAAAGGTAATGGCGAGGATATTCCACGGCGCAACTCCGCGTTCGGATATCAGATATGCTATTCTGTGTGTCAGCACGCGCGTCTTGCCGCTGCCGGCTCCGGCCAGTATCAGGACCGGGCCTTCTGTAGCCTCGACTGCCTCGCGCTGCACGGGATTAAGGGATTCCAGAAGTTCAGACATATATACTGCTCCGTTTCGATCAAAAATGATGCACCGCCCAAGTCAGGGGTGCTCTGTGATTATAACCGCCCACAGCCCTGTCGGTCAAGCAAAGAAGATGGCTCTCTATAGAGCGTCCGTCGTACCAAAAGCATGATGGCTGAAACCCCTTTGCAGGTCACGCCGGCACACATTGAAATATCCCTCGCCCGGTGATAAAATGGACCGGTAATAATCCATCGGGAGAGCGATCATGTACAGGTTTATAGTCAATCCGGTCTCGCAGTCAGGCAAGGGCGAGGAGATCTGGCAGCTGGTCAGGGCCAGACTCGAAGAGCTGCATGTGGAGTACCAGGTATACCGTACCGAAAAGCAAGGCGATATGACCAGAATGGCCGCCGAGGCACAGGCATCGGGAGACGCTGATGATCCCATCATCGCGATCGGCGGCGATGGTTCTCTCAATGACGTAATAAACGGTCTGGACCTCGCGCAGAAGCCTGTCATCGGCATGATCCCGGCAGGCTCCGGCAATGATTTCTCTGCCGGCATCGGTCTGCCGCGTAAGGCCATGGATGCGCTGGACGGGATCCTTGGATGTGCTGCTCCCCACCTGATAGACGCCGGGGAAACTGTCTGCACCGTGGATGACGTCGACGGCGGCAGCCGCGAGATCCGCCGCAGTTTTATCGTCAGCAGCGGCATCGGATATGACGCGGACGTCTGCGAACAGGTCAACGTCACTAAACTCAAGAAAATCCTGAACCGTCTTCACCTCGGCAAACTGACATATTTTGCGATAGGATTCAAGCTTTTCTGGACATATAAAAAAGCAGGCGGTACGCTCACCATCGACGGAACGTCCCAGCCTGTCTCCTGTCTCGGCTTTCTCTCCGCACACAATACGATCTACGAGGGCGGAGGCTATCCTTTTGCACCGGACGCCTCACCTTTTGACGGGAGGCTCAGCCTCTGTGTCACGGCGCCCAAAAAACGCAGAGTATTCTTTATCGCCTTCCTGCTGAGCAAGACCACGCCCGGCTTCCATACGAGATTCAAAGACATATTCAATGTCGATTGCAGCGAGGCCTCGCTCTCGCTGGATATCCCTCTCCCGGTCCATACGGACGGCGAAGTGGTCGGGCACTGCAGCGCCGTCACATTCAGAGTTCTTCCCGGGTGCCTGCGCCTGCTGGGGCAGACCTCCGGTCACTGATCAGGTATCGCTTCGCATATCTTCTGCTCCTGCTGTACTGTTTCTGGCAGGTATCAGCACTTTCGGCATGACTTTATCATGCACCAGCCACAGCAGCAGAAGCGTCGCAGCTGCGCTGATCACGATATACGATATATATGAAATGTCAGTCGTGATATATCTCTCGAGGACGCCGCTTTCCGTTGCAAATACAGAGAAACCGTTCGCGCCGATGTGAAGGGCGATGGATGCCAGCACACTGTGATATTTCTCACAGACAAAGGCGCACAGCAGCCCTACCAAAAAGGCGTATATCCCCTGTATCACATTCCCATGATAAAAACCAAATATCAGCGCCGAGAAGATCGCCGCAAGCGTAAAAGGAGTGAATTCACGAAGCCTCCGGAAAATCAGCCCCCGGAAGACCAGTTCCTCCGCAACAGGCGCGAGTATCACCACAGAGATTATCTCGAGAGCAAGACCTCCGCTGTATGTCATCTGCGCAAGCATCTCTTCCGTCTCGGCGTATTTGTCCGCCAATCCGCTGATACCTATGATGTTATTGCCTGTGATTCCCGCAAAGATACCGAGTACTGCAGCCGCAAGAAAAAACAGCGCGCCAGGCAGCTCATACGTCACGTAATCTCCGCTGCGGTAGAGGCGCTTTTTGTCCATATGCATGAACAGAAGCATCAGGCCGATGGCAGGTATGCACTTGACCAGGGTGATCAGATTCGCATTCTCGTATATCAGCTGTATAAGCTCGCTCTGGATCTCGATCTGCATACTCGGGTCCAGGAAAGCCTCCGGGCCGCTCTCGCCTACCATGTTCACGGCGAGTATCGAGGTGATCACAAATGTAGCCAGCAGGTCCAGCCCGAAAAAGACAAGCAGTGGGTAGACCATCCGCCATATAGATATCCTGTTTCTGTTTCCGTTCATGTATACTCCGTTTTAAAAACCGGGGCAGACGGAAGAAGCCGCTGCCCCGTAAATATCAGATGTCAGTTGAAATGTGTCAGGGAGTTTCCCCTCCGCCCCCTTCGGGATTATCGGGCTGCTGGGGCTCGGGCTCTGCGGGAGGCTCAGGCTGTGTGGGCTCGGGCTCTGCAGGCGGCTCGACAGGAGCAGGTGTGGGGGTAGGGGTGGGGGCTGCAGTGGTATTCAGAGAAGCCTCGTACTCCTGCTGCGTAAGTCCGCCGGTACCGATGGTGATCACCTTTGCGCTGTGCATGTAGTAATCGGTGCTTATCGTCTCCCTGCTGACCTCGACGCCGTTTTCTTTGACGATCTTTTCGAGCCTGGACCTTACCTCGGCGTGCCCGGAAGCGGTCTTTTTCGTGCCTGCAGGCAGGGTGGGATCATACTTTGTCACTTCCGCGATCGGTCCCTCGTACGTTACCACGCTCTTGTAGGTAACTTCTCTTCCGGCAGGACGTGTCTCCTTGCCCCAGACGATAAAGGTGCAGCTGCGGTCCTTGGACCAGCCCTCGATATAGACAGGGTACTCAAGATTATTCGTAAATTTGAGATCCTTAACTCCCATTGCTATGGCGGCGTCCTTGGAAGGGTCCAGATACGTGACCTTCATGGAATGGCTGTGCCTCTCGTCGATCTGAAGCTCGGCGCCGAGCAGAGCGTTATAGAGCGTTGATGAAACCTGGCACACTCCGCCTCCCACGGCGTCCACGGACGTACCGTCGACGTACTGCGGCGCAACGCGGTAGCCGTTGTAAGGCTCGCGCGGTCCCATGAGATCGCTCGCGGAAGCGGACTCACCGGGCATCAGGAGCAGTCCGTTTATCTTGCTCGCGCCGTGGGCCACGTTAAAGGCTCTGTTGTCGGTGCCTCCGACATGAGTGGTGCACTTTCCGAGCTGGTCCTGAATAGCCTCTAACATCTCGGCAGTGATGGGAGCCTTGTCCACCTTCGCGGCAGCGGTGATCTGCACGGCGGCAAACCCCGAAGACTCATAGAGAGCCTTTATCTCGTCCACGGTACCGTCGATGTCGACTACCACTCCCGTCACATCCGGAGTGACGATAAACTGACCGTTTTCTCTGGTGATCGTGGCATTCTGAGCGGTACCGTCCATTCCCTCGAACTTTGCGGCGACGGCTGCCTTCAGTGTCGTCTCATCCAACGTCCTCTCGGTCTCATAGACTAGGCCCTCGCATTCGATATCTTTTAGAGCCATAAATCTGGCGATGAGTCCGCCATGGTATTTGCCGAGTTTCATCGCGCCGTCAAGGATCCCGTCGCAACTGGCGTATCCGGCTCCAAGCTCTCTCCAGCTCATGGTCAGAGTCTGATCATCCAGAGTCATGGTCACCTGCTGTGAAAGCACCTGATTCTGAGCGCTTATCAGTGCGCTTCTTGCTTGGGCAAGGGTCATGCCACCTATATCGACGCCATCCACAGTCAAGCCTTCGTACATCACATCCTGTTCGTCCGAAGGCGCTTCCACGTCAAAATCCACCCCTGCATAATAAGTGGTGCCAAGCGCGCTTGCCGGTATCATCAGCGAGGCGAGAAGCGCGGTAATAGCGATTGATCTGAATATCTTCATAAAAAACTCCGTAACACATGCCGGCGGGCGGCATGCCCGATGTATTATTCTTTATAAACAGGCTTGCTGCCCCCGGGGTGCGGGGACAGCAAAATCTGCCTTATATATAATACACTCGTTATCTCAATCCGTCAACGTATTTGCGGATGCCGGAGGCGTTCACGTAGGTCTCCTGGGTATCGCCGTCCACTACCACGAGAGTGGGAGCCGCGGTGACTCCGTACTTTCTCACGAGCTCGGGCTGCTGCTCGGCGTCGATCACCTCATAGTCGGTTCCCTTCAGGAATTCCTTTGCAATGCGGCAGTTCGGACAGGTCTGAGTAGTGAAAAGCATGCGCTTTACACCGGGATCCGCAGCCTTTTCGGGGGCGGGAGCAGGCTCTACCGTCCTCATCTCCGGCACGGCGGTATTGTCCGCCATGGCGTCCACTCTGGCCTGGCTGACGGTGACGTCAGCGCCCTGGGTATTCGTCATGCACCCGCAGTCCTGATCGGTACGGCCTCTCTTAAGAGTGCTGGCCTCGATGACGTAGGTGCGGCGGTCCTTGTACTCCTGGGTCTTGCCGGCGTTCCAGTTCTGGACGGGACGGTAGTATCCCGTGATGCGGCTGTAGACCTCGGCAGGCTTTCCGCAGGTAGGGCATGTAAAGTGCTCGCCGGTGATGTAGCCGTGCTCTTTGCAGACCGAATAGGTCGGGGACATCGTATAGTAAGGCAGCTTGTAATTCTCGGCGATCGTGCGGACGAGCTTTGCCGCGGCCTCCCAGCTGGGCAGCTTCTCGCCGAGGAAAGCGTGGAAGACCGTGCCGGAGGTATAGAGCGTCTGAAGGTCGTCCTGGATATCCAGCGCATCAAAGATGTCTGAGGTGTATCCTACGGGCAGGTGCGAGCTGTTTGTGTAGTAAGGCGTCTCGCCGTCGTTCGCTGTCCTGATGTCGGGATAGCGCTTCTTGTCATGCTTGGCCAGACGGTAGGAGGTGGACTCTGCGGGAGTAGCCTCGAGGTTGTACAGATCGCCGTACTGCTCCTGGTAGTCGGAGAGGCGCTCGCGCATATGATTCAGAACATCCTTTGTAAACTCCTGCGTCGCCGGATCGGTCATGTCCTTGCCGAGCCACGCGGCGTTGAGTCCCACTTCGTTCATGCCGACAAGGCCGATGGTGGAGAAGTGGTTGTCAAAGGTGCCGAGATAATGCTTTGTATAAGGGTACAGGCCCTCGTCCAGAAGCTTGGTGATGACGTTTCTCTTGATCTTGAGAGAACGGGCAGAAAGATCCATCATCTTGTCCAGTCTCTGGTAGAATTCCTCCGGAGTCTTGGACAGATAAGCGATACGGGGCATATTGATGGTGACGACGCCAACGGAACCTGTAGACTCGCCCGAGCCGAAGAAACCGCCGGATTTGCGGCGCAGCTCGCGCAGGTCAAGGCGCAGACGGCAGCACATCGAACGCACATCGCTGGGCTCCATGTCGCTGTTGATGTAATTTGAGAAATAAGGAGTGCCGTACTTTGCGGTCATCTCAAAGAGCAGACGGTTATTCTCGGTATCACTCCAGTCAAAATCTTTAGTGATGGAGTATGTAGGGATGGGATACTGGAAGCCGCGGCCGTTTGCGTCTCCCTCGATCATGATCTCGAGGAAGGCTTTGTTCACCATATCCATCTCCTTCTTGCAGTCCTTGTACTTGAAGTCGACTTCCTTGCCGCCCACGATGCAGTTAAGCTCAGCGAGATCGTTCGGAACGACCCAGTCCAGAGTGACATTTGAGAAAGGCGCCTGAGTTCCCCAGCGCGAAGGGGTGTTCACACCGAAGACAAAGGACTCGATGCACTGTTTGGTCTCCTTGTAGCTGAGGTTGTCGATCTTTACAAAAGGAGCCAGGTAGGTATCAAATGATGAAAACGCCTGAGCGCCGGCCCACTCATTCTGCATGATGCCGAGGAAGTTGACCATCTGGTTGCAGAGGGTGGAAAGGTGCTTTGCGGGAGCCGAGGTTATCTTTCCGGGAATTCCGCCCAGGCCCTCCTGGATGAGCTGCTTAAGCGACCATCCTGCGCAGTAGCCTGTCAGCATGGACAGATCGTGCAGATGGATATCCGCATTTCTGTGAGCATTTGCGATCTCCTCGTCATAGATCTCGGAAAGCCAGTAATTGGCCGTGATAGCGCCGGAGTTTGAAAGGATCAGACCGCCGACGGAATACGTAACGGTGGAATTCTCCTTTACGCGCCAGTCCTCGACCTTGACGTAACTGTTCACGATATCCTTGTAGTCAAGGATCGTGGACTTCATATTGCGCATCTTCTCGCGCTGCTTGCGGTAGAGTATATATGCCTTTGCCACGTCCGTGTATCCGGCCTGCTCCAGTGTATGCTCCACGCTGTCCTGCACGTCTTCTACCGTGATCTTGCTGTCTTTGATCTTATCCTGAAAATCAGAAGTGACTCTCAGCGCCAGAAGCTGCAGGATGGTTTCGTCATAGACCTTACCTGTGGCGTCAAAGGCTTTCTGCATGGCCTTTTCTATCTTGGAGATATTAAAGGCAACAACTTCGCCGTCTCTTTTTACTACTTCGATCATGATGAAAATCCCCCTCGGAAACCGAAAATATATGATAACTGCGGTCAAACGGCACACAGTAATGACAATACGTCATCAGTGGACGCGTCTCATAGCATACTACCATATATTGTGGTTGTCAAGGAGGAAAATCGCAAAATATTCCAATTATTCAGTAAAATATCCCGTCCGCGATGCAAGGGTTCACAGCGGACCTCTGCTGCAGAGACAACTGAAAAGTCCGGAAAGATCAGGTGCTGCCGAAGCCTCCGTTTCTGACGCCTTTTGCATCGTCATCCTCAGTGATCCCGTACGGAAGGAAGATCCCCTGCGCGAAGCGGTCGCCTTTTTTAAGCTCGAGCACCCTGCCTTCTTTGCTGTCGTTGGTGATCTTTATCTGGATGTGGCCTTCGTTATCCGAATGGTAATAATCACTGTCTATGATGCCCACGGTATTGTCCAGCTGTACGCGGTATTTGTATCCGAGGCCGCTCCTGGGGGCGATCATGAGCAGCCATCCGTCGGCGATGCGCACACGGATACCCGTCGCGATGCGGACGCTCTCTCCCGGTCCAAGTGTCAGATCGCACGGCGTATGGAAATCATATCCGGCGGAGCCGGAGGTGGCGCGTGCAGGCAGCTTTATATCATCATATAGTCCGGCGGGATCGCCTGCAAAGTCCGCTTCAAACCGCTCCCTGGTGACCATTTCGAAAAGTCCGACTCTCTCCATCTTATCTCTTCCTCTTGTCTTCCTTTGTCAGGTATCTGTACCTGATAAACCTGAGCGCCGCTTCCTCTCCCTGCTCATAGCAAAGGGTGAGCAGCATCTCCAGATCCGCCTTTGTATCAGGGTGGATCATCATGCGTTCCTTCGCCCTGTTAAAATACTCCAGGGGCATTGTATCCACGTAGCTTCCTTTATTATATATATGGCAGGCAGCAAGTCTGTCGCAGAACATCTCCGCTATATAGCGCTTCGGCATCGGAATGGGCCCTACGACACCCTTGCCCAGAGCCGGGATATAATCCGTCCAATACTCGTAGTGATGCCTGTTGCGGCCCTTGTGGTGCATCCAGGCTGCCGAATACCCGAATTCCTGTCTCTGAATATCGTTCGGCGAGCGGTCACCCTGATAATACTTCACTCCGGGGATGAATTCCGTCGGCGAGTATTTGGACAGATCGTGCCTCAGCCCCTGCGCGTAGAGTCCCGCTCTGAAGCAGTATCTGCGCACCAGACGCCTGTGTGAGTTTACTGTATGCAGATGTCCGAAAAGATTGTGAAAAAATCCCATTACTCTATCCTGTCATTAACGTCGATTATAGCACATTATGCAGCTGACCGGAATACGGACAGCAAAGGGCCCCTGCCCTGTAAACAGCAAAAACTCATGCATATGAACCGTAAATGCAACCGAAAGGTCCGTTCCTGTCCCGGGAATATAATACAAGAGGCAGCCCGAAAGGCTGCCTCAGCATTATTCCAGTCTGTCAGTTCTCGCTTACGGTGATACCGCGGCTGGGGACGACCTCCGAGAGCACGATCTGCGACTCCGTGGGACCGAACTTCTGGACCTTGCCGATAAAGGTATCCAGCGCCTCCGTAGAGGGGAACATGGCCTTAAGTATGACCGATTTCTCCCCTGCGACTACACTGCACTCGAGTACGTTGGGAAACTCGGCGATAAACGGCAGGAAGACCTGTTTCTTTTTGGGTGACATGGCCACGCTGATATACGCGGTGATGTGATATCCGAGCTGCTCGGGATTCACCTCGGCGTGGTATCCGGTGATGATTTTCTTCTCTTCAAGCTTATTGATGCGGAAAGCCACCGCGGGTGATGAGAGATAGACCTGTTCGGAAAGTTCCTTGAGTGAGTATCTGGCATTCTGCTGAAGCAGCTGTACCAGTAGTTTGTCGACCTTATCCATTTTGCTCCTTTTTGGCGTCATGCGGACAAATCTGCCTGCGCCTTCAGCCAACAAAGCGAATATTACAACTTTTTTTTCTTAATTGCAAGCTTATATTTTTAAAATAACCGCTTAATATTCACAGCATGGTGCATTTTTTTGCGCCGGTTTCCGCGCAGACGAATCTGCCCGGGTTCAGGCGTAGACCCGCTCTCCGAAGATGGCGGTGCCCACACGTATATACGTGGCACCCTCCTCCACAGCCACCTCAAAGTCACCCGTCATCCCCATGGAGAGCTCGGTCATAGGAGCATTCTCCACGTGCAGGTCCCTGATCTGATCACGCAGCTGTCTCAGTTGTCTGAAATACATTCTGTTCTCTTCAGCATCTTCCACGGGGGGAGCTATGGCCATGAGACCTCTGATCTCCAGTCCCGGGAGCAATGCAGCCTCTCTTACGAGGCTTTCGGTCGCGGCGCGCAGGTCATCCGAGACGAGGCCGTGCTTCGTCTCCTCTCCGGCGATATTCACCTCGATCAGCACCGGGACTCTCACACTGCGCTTTACGGCTTCCTTTGAGATGGCTGCTGCGACATGCAGATCCGGCACGGAATGTACGAGGCAGGCCCTGCCGACGAACATCTTTACCTTATTGGTCTGAATATTGCCTATCATATGCCAGCGCAGGGAGGCATCGGGCAGGATCTGATCGTGTTTTCTCATGAGTTCCTGAGGCTTGTTCTCACCGAAATCCCTGACGCCGGCTGCGGCCAGCTCCTCCACCATCTCATCGGGCTTCGTCTTGCTTACGGCGATGACGGTGACCTCCGCCGGATCTCTGCCGGACCTTCCGCACGCAGCTCTGACTCTCTCCGCGATCTTTGCATAATTATCACTTACCTGTCCCATGTTCCCAGCTCCCTGATCATTACCATAAAATATGTGAGCGCAAGCAGATCCGCGCTGCCTCCGGGCGAGAGATTCAGCCTTATGAATTCATCGTCCAGCCTCACCGCCGCTTCGCGCAGCTGCTCCGGCCCAAAACCGTCCCGGCAGACATCGGCTGCCTGCGCTGCTCTCTCGCGCATCCTTGCTGCAGTCTCCCTGCCCCCGCGGCGGATCATGTTAGTATCCTCAGTCCCTGCAATGCAGCGAAGCAGCGTATACACCCCGGCAGTTTCGGTATCAAGGCCCCTGTCGATCGCTTCATCAAAGGCCGGTATCGCGATCTCTCTCAGAGTCGGAAAGCCGGCCGCGGCCTCCGCCCTGGCTCCCGCGCCGCGCAGACCGGATTCCGTCAGCTCATCTGCTGCGGGAGCGGCTATCATGCCTGCAAGTCCCAGGACTGCTTCGGGATCGCTGCTTCCGCTCATACCCCAGGCCGCACAGATGATGCCCAGCGAGAAAATAAGTCCCTTGTGCGTATTTGCGCCGGCCGCGGCGTACATATCCTTCTCGGCAGTCAGGCCCAGGGATCTCAGCCCGGGGAAGACCTCATCCGGAAGAACACCGTCCATAGCTGCTGCGGCGCCTATCCTCTCGCACTCGGAGAAATACCATTCCAGCGCGGCTGCGCTCCTCTCAAAGGCTGTCAGATCCATATCTCTGTGAGAGCCGTTATTTGCCCTGTCTACGAGTCCGGGCTTCGGAGTGGTCTGAACCTCTGCCATCATGGCTGAGGCAGCTATATGGCCCGCCAGATCGCTCAGATCGGCGCGAGAGAGCGGGTCGGAAGCGTAATCCAGCACCATCGTGCAGGTCTCCTCCTGCAGGTCCCTCACGCTGTGCCTGCGGCTCCCTGCACAGTCCGCCGCATTCCTGCCGCAGATCAGGCATCTGCGGGCTTCCATGCCTATATCGGTCCTGGAGATTTTTGTCCCGTCAGGGCTAATCACATCTATATCAAAAAGCCTTCCCAAAGGATGATGCTCTTCTGTCTCAGTCAGGAGTCTCTTTACCTCACGCGCATCCCTGCGGACGCTCCAGAATCCTTCCGGGCCGTAAGCATTGCGGAAGACGCCCACGCATACGAAGCTGCCCTCCCCGAAGGCTCTCTCAAGCGCAAGGCCTATCTCGCCGCATCCCGCGTCAAAAGCTATCGCGCTGGCGGCACAGACCTTGACAGGTCCGGCGATATTAAGCGTGAAGCATACCAGGCAGTGCTCCGCGTCTTCTCCGGCGTGCCTGGCAGCTTCCGCAAGAAGTCTTTCCTGACGTTCCACGCGTCTCTCGCGACCCGACAGCATCTCGGGCAGCTCTACCTGATGTCCTGAAAACCAAAGATCTCTGTACATATCCGATCCTCAAATAAAAATAGTTAAGTGTTCAGTCTTCCCGATCAGTATATCATGCCATTCGCCGCTTTGGTAGCAGTATGTTACACAAGAAACTGCAAGGGTTTTTCTTTATAAAAAGCCCCCGTGCATATGCCGGGGGCTTTTGGGTGTCAGCTCTGCCTCTTACAGCATGGCAGCAAGATTCTCGCGGATCGTCTTGATGAAGTCAAGGCTGTTGAGCTGATGAACTTTCTCTTTCTCCATCTTGGTGATGAGAGCAAGGTCCTTGGTCATGTAGCCGCTCTCGATGGTGCCGATGGTGGCCTTCTCAAGCTTGTCGGCGAAATCCTGGAGCTCCTGGATGCCGTCCAGCTCGCCGCGCTTGCGCAGAGCGCCCGACCATGCAAAGATGGTAGCTACGGAGTTCGTGGAAGTCTCTTTGCCCTCGAGATGAGCATAGTAGTGTCTCTGGACAGTGCCGTGAGCAGCCTCGTACTCGAAGTTGCCGTCGGGCGAAACCAGAACGGAAGTCATCATAGCCAGAGAGCCGAAAGCGGTCGCAAGCATATCGCTCATGACGTCGCCGTCGTAGTTCTTGCAGGCCCAGATGAAGCCGCCCTCAGAACGGACGACACGCGCTACGATATCGTCGATCAGGGTGTAGAAGTAGGTGATGCCGGCAGCCTCGAATCTCTCCTTGTACTCGGTATCATAGACATCCTGGAAGATATCCTTGAAGGTGTGGTCATATTTCTTGGAGATAGTATCCTTAGTAGCAAACCAGATGTCCTGCTTGGTGGCCAGCGCGTAGTTGAAGCAGCTGCGTGCAAAGGACCTGATGGAATTGCAGCGGTTGTGCATGCCCTGAACGACTCCGCCCTCAGCCTCGGTGAAGTTCATGATGACTTCTTCCTGATGAGAGCCGTTTACGCCGTCAAATACAAGCTTTGCGGTACCGGGCTCAAAGCACTTCATCTCAACGCCCTTGTAGACATCGCCGTATGCATGACGGGCGATAGTGATGGGCTTTGTCCAGGTAGGGATATAGGGGACGATACCCTTTACCATGATGGGAGCACGGAAGACAGTACCGTCAAGAATGGCACGGATCGTTCCGTTAGGGCTCTTCCACATTTCCTTAAGGTTGTACTCGGTAACGCGGGCAGCGTTAGGGGTGATGGTCGCGCACTTGACGGCTACGCCGTATTTCTTGTTGGCGTTTGCGGCGTCGACAGTGACCTGATCGTTGGTCTCATCGCGATATTTGAGGCCAAGGTCATAGTACTCGGTCTTGAGATCGATAAAGGGGAGCAGCAGCTCATCCTTGATATACTGCCAGAGAATTCTGGTCATCTCATCGCCGTCCATCTCGACTAACGGTGTCTTCATCTGAATCTTGTCCATTGGAACAATCCTCCTCTAATCTTTTCTGTAACCCCAAGATGCCGGACCCGTTCTTTGACGCCTAGCCAAAGCCAGGTGGGTGACCGCAGCCTGCGCATCTGTCTTCCACTCGAAGGAGGCCTGACATAGCTCATGCGATATAGGAATCCCTTGTGTCAAAATGTAGGTTCAAGAGAATTAGGGCTTATCGAACACCCCAGGGCTTTTTTTGTTTTATGGTTTAAGTATAGCTGATTGACATATCAAATGCAACTTTTATAATCATGAAAAAAATAGGTGAAAATGTTGATTTTCCGTACTTAAAAAGCTTCTTTCCTTTCAAAAAATCAGACCGGAAGGACAATGTGTCCCTCGCTCCTGCCGCCCCTTCAGTAAAAGGGCGTGTGAAAAAACGGAAGTTTTTTCATGCGTCCTTTTTTCATAAGGGAACACTTAGTCATTTCATGTAAAAAAGCGTACAATACCCCCTACCCCCACAAGACAGCGTCTTTGATATCTTAAGCGGCGGTCTTCGTTCTCATCTGTTTGTTGTGGTATTTATAGAGATTCTGTCCGATAGATACGAGAAAAACTTCGAGCCGGACGGATTTGATGCCTCTCCGAACGATCCGTCTGTACCATCGGTCATTTTTCATGATCCCAAATGTACCTTCTGCCTGTATGGATCGGTTCATTCGCAAAAGCGCCCCGTGGATACTCTCCAGATTGTTTATTACCTCCTGATGCATGGCAGTAAGCTCTCTGTTGATCCTTACAGTTCGGTTCTGATCGCCTTTTTTACACTTTTCTGCATACGGGCATCCGGAACAATCCTCGCATCGGTATACTTCCTCCTGCCGTCCATAGTTATTACCTTTTACAGGACGGCGATAATCAAGATGAAAGGCTTTTCCGTTTGGACATCGCATCATCCCGTCCGATCCGATTGGGAAGTTCACTGCCCGAAACGGATCCTTATGGTACTTACGGTCAGTTGTTTCCTTCTTGAACATAGTGAACTTCATGTATTTTTCCATACCGTTCTGTTCACAGAAGATGTAATTATTGTAAGAACCGTATCCGGCATCCGCGACCGGATACTTCGGATAAAAACCATAGGTATTACGGAACTTATCCATCAGTGGAATAAAACAGTCCATGTCTGAGCGGTAGTGGTTCACATCAACGACAGCGATATATTCGTCGGCAACACCGATCTGGACATTATACGCGGGAAGCAGCTGGTCGTTCCCCATGTAGTCTGTCTTAATCCTCATGAAGGTTGCGGAATGGTCTGTTTTTGAATAACTGTTTCGCCCTTCCCCGCAGACATGGATCTTTTCTATATACTCCTCCAGCTTGTTTGCATACTCTGCAAGTCTCTCGTAATGGCGTTGCTGGAGTGTCTTGTGATGCCCTCTGCCGTGCCTGAACTGTGCTTCATCCAGCTGCCATACTTCAGCATATTTTTCCGCAGCTTCCCTGACATACTCCGGAGCATATTCAGTGTTGATGCTTAGTTTCATTCCTGTACACGCCAGTTCTTCATTGATGATCCTGAACAAGGCAGTGATCTTGTCGAACAGTCGGTACCGGGATCTTTCCGTTGCTTTCTTCCATACCCAGGAATACTTGCCTGCATTCGCTTCGAACTTAGAGCCATCGATATACAGATGCTGAAGATCGACATGTTCACTTTCGAAGATCTTCTTATTGATGTCGTTGAATATCTCTTCGACAGTATCCCCGAGCACTTCATTAATGAAGTACCCAAAGGTGCGATAAGAAGGGACCTTCTGCTCCATAAGATACATGAAACGGAGATTTACTTTGCACTGACCCTCCAGCTCACGCAGTGAAATGTAGCCATTCGTCATAAATCCGAACAAGACTGTTTTCAGCATGCTGACCGGGTTATATCTAAGCCTTCCGGTGTAATGCATCGGAACGTTTTTCAGATATTTCTCCAGCTCGATTTCTCCCATAAATCGATCAAATGTCAGCACCGGATCACAGATATCCAGATAATCCTGAATTAGCATTGGCAAAACTGCCTGTTTTGAGTTAGAATAAAATGTGTTAAAAGTATTCATTACAAATATATTTTAACACAAAAAGAAGGACTTTTGGCTCATTATTGAACCTTGGTCCTTCTTACTTTTTGCAGGGCTGTGTTTTTTCACAGCCCCTTGTGTTTTGTTTTAACTTGTCAGGCAGACCTTATCTGGTATACTCTTCCGCGGCAAGGCCGTAATTGTAGATAGCCTTCATAATGCCGGCACTGACATTGTTTGAATACTGTCTGGCAACATAAGTGTTGACGCTGTACCTGACAGTCTGGAGCAAGGTATCTCCGCTGTAGAGCTCGGCAACATAAACATTATCATAGCTGCTGGGGGATATGCGAAGGAGCTGTACTCTGTAGGTGTTGCCGCCGACAGCTTCAAAAGGTTTTTCATAGCCGTTAACGACGATCCTGAGGTCATCAACTCCATCGGGAGCGTACACATTGAAGAATACCGCGATCTTCTCAGCGACGTTCAGACCCGCGTTCTTGATTCTGGCGGAACCGCTTGTGTATCCGGCTTCGTAAACAGACATCGCTCCGCCGAGATCGGGCAGCACGGGATCTTCCGTTCCGACAAGCGCCTCTGCCCAGTCGCAGGAATCAATAGCCAAAGAATCCGCGTGATAGCCTACATACTTCTGGCATTCAGAACCGAAATTGAGCATATTTGCCATAAATGTGGTAAGCTTCGTATACGTGGAGTAAAGATCATATACACGGTTGCAGTATTCGGAAATGCTGATGCCCGTAGGAACCGAGCCAAGCTCCGCGTCCGCCTGTCCTTCTTTTACGCCGTAGAAGGTTCCGCTGATAGTATCATTCATACACTGAGCGTTAATCTCGGTTAGCTCGAATACGAGAGAACCGTTTTCGTCCGGATCCGCCTCTATATCGAGAGTTCTCCCGCCTATCTGCGCTCTGAAGTAATAGCTTTCGTAAGCGGCTTCTTCCTGTTCTTCGGTCAAATCAGTGGAGAATCTCGCCGTAATAGTATTGCCAACCTCAATTCCCATGGCTATGGGGGATTCTTCATCGACGACCGAGGTAAGTATGGGCGTTATGGTCACGTCCTTATAGAGAGCCATAAAGCGGACAAAATACATGTAATATCCGTTTACCAGTGTACACGAAACATTCATCCGTCCGAAGCCGTCCGTATATCCGGTGGCGCTGAACGTTTCTCCTTTGTAATAATCCACCGAGTAAGAACCGTCTGTGGCGGCAACGGTAATACCGCTCATCATGGTCTCTCTCGGGCCGATGACCAGACGTACAGAGCCGTCGCTATGATTAAGAAGTTCCTTAGTATTAATCGTAACAACTTTTCCTTCTATGCCGCTGCTAGCAGTGTTTACGTCAGTCAGGAACGACGAAGCGGCTCCGCTGGGATCCACAAGTGTCGCCGTTACGGTTTCTCCCACACCGGCGTAGTTAACGGTAAATTTAATGTCGCGGGTAATACGGAAGAAACGTATATTAAAGAAGGTTTTTCCGGCCGTATATACGAATCTCATCAGTGACGTGGAGCCCTGACTGGTAGAGGTTCCTCCCGTGCAGAGAAGGTAAGCGCTGTTTCCGGAAGTAAGGCTCCTGGTGAAGGTTTTGTTGCCGTATGTGATGGTCACCGACTCAGGAGTAAGGGCTGTATCCAGATTCATCTGGAATCCGAAGCCCGTGGCGTCGTCAACATAGTTCCCCGGCAGCGTGAGCTTTGGATTGGAAGTATTCGACGCGCCGCCTGTCTGGGCATTCCACGTAGTACCGGACTGTGTGCTGGCGATGGCTCTGACACCCGAGAAATAAATCGTGTGAGTCTCGTTGACGAGCTGGTTTACGGTGATGCTGATATTTTCGTGAATATCATACAGACGAAGGAATATAATAGCGTTACCGTCTGTATAGGCCCATTTCATAAAATCGTTGGCGCCTCTTGTATTCGTAACGGTAACTGTTCCGCCGGCGGCAATCATGCTTCCGGCGGTTATAGCCTGCTCGGCGGTCAGAGTAAAGGTCTCCGAGCCGTAGCCTATCTCCACCGAAGAGATGTTTCCTCCGGCCAGATTAAAAGGAGCCTGAACCTGAGCGCCGCTCGCGTTTGAATATCCGGTCGTTACCAGCCTGTTGTTTTCGGAATCGACTATACCGCCGCTGTTTGTAAAACTCGAGTCAACGCTGATTCCGGAGAACGTGCTGTTGAAAGTAATCTCATAGCCATATTCAAACTTTGCATAGAAGGTCGTGTCAGCGTTCATAGCATAAGGGAAGACAGCCTCTTCAGTCAGTCCGTCATCCAGATACCAGCCCGCAAAAACATAATGTTCAAGGGTCGGATTCGTCACCGGAGCGGCAATCGAAGATCCTCCGACAATGTCAGCAACCGTATCTACGATTGTATTAAAAGCCCCATTCGGAGTGGTCTGTTTTTTGAATGTTGCAGTGTATGTCTCTGATGTATAGGTATAATCAATCGTAATATCAGCACTTACCTTATAAAAAGTATATGCGCCATCATCATATTTCAAAATATCGGTACTTTCATGAGAATCAGACCATGTATAACTGCTTGTGAGATACTTTGTCGCTGTAGCATCTTCCAAAGTAGCACTGTCTGCACCCACGGTAAAAAGAATTGAGGTAGGAGTTTCGCTAAGACTGCTTACAGAAGTGGAAATACCGGTAGCGTCACTGTATGAACCGTCAACCCTAAGGGTCGCCGTTCCGGCAGTAGTGGTGTTATCAAAATAATACGAAGGAGCCGCCGATGTTATGCTCGCACCGCTGTCATTTGTATTGATGATAACAGTATTCTGCGAGTTGTAATTAATAACAACTACTGTGTCATACGATATGTCGTACCACCTCATACAGCAAATACTACTATTCTTTGCAAGCTTCACCGTTTTTGTGCCGCTCGTTGATGTAGAAAGGTGATTGGAACTGTCCCTGTAAAAATCATAGTTTTTGATAATCGTACTGTACGGGATACTGGTCTTGACACCACCAATATAGATATCTATAGATGAATAAGTGGTTATATTGGGCATGTCAAAGCGGTTTGTGAGTCCACTCGTTGTCGATACGGACTGAGCTGAGGGAAGCGTTCCTATTAGTGAACACCCATCTCCCGCCTCGACAAGCGTGTTTCCCTCGTTAAAGGTGTACGCGCT
>JAFSTX010000019.1 GCA_017445585.1 Lachnospiraceae bacterium | reverse complement strand
TTATACCAAAACGAAAGGGCTATTTCAAGACCGGAGCTTTGGCTGTGCGTGGGTGAGCTTTGGCTGCGCACGGACGGTATTCAGTTGTCACGTTGCCGCCGGTAACGGACTTGTTCGAAAGATATATGGTTCCAAGAACAGGGGACCTACCACCTCCCCCATTCACCGTTTACAAGGATCAGAATATCTCCTCATCGCTTCGGCTATATTAAGTTTATAGTGTGTATGGCTGCGGATCAGATATCGGAGATATCCACATCGGGAACGATCATAAAGGAATACTGCGGGAACATTTCCGTAACCTCACGCGTGATGATCTCGAGGCCTTCTTTTCTCTCTATATCAAAGCTCATAACTACGTCGAAACGGATGATCTTTTTCTCGCTGTCCAAATGGAAGCCGTGCAGCTGCAGCGCCCAGTCATGGCTCATCACCTGCTGGACGATCTGATTGCGGACATGCGCCGCCTCGGTATCCTGAGTATTATACGAGTAAACGCCTACGCCGGTCATAATAACGCCCGTCTCGACAAAGATCCTTTCCTCGATGCGGCGTGTCAGGATATCTACCTCTTCGACTGTCATGGTATCGCGCAGCTCAATATGGACCGAGCCGTAAAAGCGGTTCGGTCCGTAATCATTGAGGAACAGATCGTAAGCGCCGCGCACTTCGCTCTCGCTGTTGATAATATCCTTTATTTTACGCGAGAGCTCCTGCGAGGGGCGTCTTCCCAGGATGTCTCCGAGGGTGTCCATCATCATTTCTATGCCTGCCTTGATGATAAAGCCCGAGATGACGACGCCCACGTAAGCCTCCAGAGAGATCCCGGTGGTCAGAAAAATGATCGCGCTGGCCAGTACCGAAGCAGAAAGTATCGCATCAAACATAGCGTCCGATCCAGAAGCTATAAGTGAGCCGGAATTAACTCTCTCACCGGTCTTTTTGACGTAGCGGCCAAGGAAGATCTTTGTCAGGATCGCCACCCCGATTATGATCAGCGACACAGTGCTGTAATCGGCCGTTTCGGGATCTATGATCTTTTTGATCGACTCGATGAGCGACGTGATACCTGCATACAGTACGATAGCGGCTATGATCATAGCGCTAAGGTACTCTATGCGTCCGTGACCCATGGGATGCTTTTTGTCCGCAGGGCGGCCGGCAAGCTTTGTACCGATGATCGTGATCACCGAGGAAAGCGCGTCGGAGAGGTTGTTTACCGCATCGAGCACTACCGCGATACTGTTGGAGATCAGGCCGATCGCGGCCTTAAAGCCTGCAAGCAGGATATTTGCCGCTATACCGATAACGCTCGTGCGTACTATTACTTTGCTGCGGCTCTCGGCCAGTTCTGCCTGAGCAGGCTGCTGACAATTTTCTTTTTCTTTACTCATCTTCCGCCTCCTGGTTGGAGAAATACTGACTGTATGGTTTTACTGTATCTTTTCAAAATCCGCCGCGCCATGCTTGCAAAGAGGGCAGACGATATCGTCGGGGAGCTCCTCTCCCTCGTAAACATATCCGCAGACCTTGCAGACCCAGCCCTTTTTGCCTTCAGTCTCGGGCTTGGGCTTCACGTTCTTCTGGTAGTAGGTATAGGTCATGGTCTCGGCCTTGGAGAAGACTCTGGCTTCGGTGACCTCGCAGATGAACATGCCGTGAGTATCCATATCCACTTCATCGATGACCTTGAGGCTCATCATGGCGTTGATATATCTGGGCAGGAATACGAGGCCGTTGCCGGAGCGGGGAAGCTCATCCTCCCAGTCCGCGAATTTGTCGATGGCTCTTCCGCTCTGGAAGCCGAAGGTCTGGAATACCTTGAAAGGTGCCTCCACACTCAGGCAGTTGACGTTCATCCTTCCGGTCTGCGCCACGGTATGATATGTGTAGTTTGCCTTGTTAATGCAGACCGCGACCCTCGTGGGAGTGTCCGTAAGCTGGCTGACCGTATTGACTATGCAGCCGTTGTCCTTTTTTCCGTCGTTCGTGGTGACCACGTAGAGGCCGTAGCCGATGTTAAAGAGGGCCTTCATATCGTTCTTGTTCGCGGTATCCTCGCTGATCTGCTGGTAGCCCTGGCAAAGCTCGTCGGCAAGGGCCTCGAGCTGCGCTCTGCTCTGTTCATTCAGCGCGGACTTGATGCTGACGGTATTTTCGCAGAATTTGATATCCTTGCTGCCCTCGAACATGCCCTTTATTACCTTAGCGACCTGAGGAGCCCAGCTGCCGTTCTCGATGATACCTATGGTGCGCTTCTGATAGCCGCGTTCAGTCAGATGCTCGATAAACGTCCTCATAAACGGGAATATATCCGCATTGTACGTAGTAGTCGCAAGGACGAGCTTTCCGTAGCGGAAAGCGTCTTCTACCGCCTCGGGCATGTCATCCCTTGCAAGATCCGTGACTGCGACCTGGGGGCAGCCCTTCTTTTTCAGAAGATCGGCGAGCAGCAGCGCGGCCTGCTTCGTATTGCCATAGACGGAGGTGTAGCATACGGCTATGCCTTCGCTTTCCACTCCGTAGGATGACCAGGTATCATACGTGGAAAGGTAATACCCGAGATCCTCGGAAAGCACCGGGCCGTGCAGCGGACAAATGGTCTGTATCTCCAGATTCTTTGCCTTTGCCAGCACCCTCTGGACCTGAGCGCCGTATTTACCGACGATGCCGAAGTAGTAGCGGCGCGCCTCGCAGGCCCAGCCCTCAGGGTCTTCGACGTCGTTTGCTCCGAATTTTCCAAAGCCGTCCGCCGAGAAAAGGACTTTATCGCAGGCGTCGTAAGTCATGATGACCTCGGGCCAGTGGACCATGGGCGCGGCGATAAACGTCAGTTCATGTCTTCCAAGGCTGAGGGTGCTGCCCTCCCCTATCACCATTCTCTGATCTTCAAAGCTCTTGCCAAAGAAGTTGTTCATCATGACAAAAGCCTTATCTGATGAAACGATGGTCGTCTCCGGATAAGTCTTCATAAAATTCAGGATGTTTGCGGAATGATCGGGCTCCATGTGCTGGACCACGAGATAATCAGGCTTGCGCTCGCCCAGCACCGCGGCTATATTATCCAGCCACTCGTGCGTGAAGTTCTTGTCCACCGTATCCATGACCGCTATCTTATCGTCCATGATGACGTAAGAGTTGTAGGCCATGCCGAGCGGCACCACGTACTGCCCCTCAAAAAGATCGATCTTGTGGTCGTTTACTCCCACGTATCTGATGTCCTGTGAAACGTACATGAAATATCCTCCTTATCGTTCTTATATATATTTCAAAGCGTTCGCCCGTGTTGGCAGTGAACATACGAAGCTGGTTTGCCGGTTTTCTAAATCATCGCGCTCGGCTTCTAAAAAGCTCGAAAACGCAAAACTCGCTTCGCTCAAACAGTTGCGTTTTCATCGCTTTTCTTAACGAAACCTTCGCTGATGATTTTACGAAAACCGCAAAAGGCTCCGTATATTCACTGCCTGCAGGGCGAAATAAAAGAGCTTTTTGTCATACACTTTACTCGTCGGCAAACGAGATCTCGTCGCTCATGCCGTCCTTGCCGACGTAAGTCTCGGGGAAGATCGCCCGCGCGACGTCTGCATACTCCGCAGGCCGAACCATGGAGGGTGAAAAATGAGTGAGCCACATGCGGTGAGGGCGGGCCTCGGCAGCGATCTCCGCAGCCTCCTCAAAATTCATGTGCATATGCTCTTTTGCCTTCTCACGCGTACCCGCCTCGCCGTACATCCCCTCGCAAACAAATAGGTCGGCGTCCGCGGCAGCCTCGATAATGGACTGTGTCGGACGGGTATCCGTAGTATAAGTGACCTTGATGCCTCGCCTCGGCGGTCCCATGACCATCTCCGGCGTATAATACTCTCCCTCAAATTCCACAGTCTCACCCTTCTGGAGCGGATTCCAGAGACGCACCGGAAGTCCGAGCGACTGCGCGCGCTCCACGTCGAATTTGCCCGCCCGGTGAATGTTTATCGTATAACCGTAGCAAGTGATGCGGTGATTGACCCGGAAGGCCGTGATCTCGTATGGAAATGCGTTAATAACGTGTGTTTTTTCAGTAAGCTCGATGAAGTTCACATCAAACGGAAGCTCGGGCGCGATCACCCGAAGGCACTTTACCACAGCTTCGACGCCGCGTGGGCCGATGATGGTCAAAGGCTCCGTGCGCTCGGCATTTCCCATGGCAAGCAGCAGGCCCGGAAGCCCGCTGATATGGTCGGCGTGAAAATGAGTGATGCACAGATAGTCGATGGGCTTGAAGCTCCAGCCCTTGTCCTTGATACCTATCTGTGTGCCCTCGCCGCAGTCTATGAGCAGGCTGCTTCCGTCGTATCTGGTCATGAAAGACGTCAGCCGTCTGCGCGGCAGCGGCATCATCCCGCCTGTTCCGAGTAAACAAACATCCAGCATTTCTATCCTCCGGCCGCTCCCCGCTCAAAACAACCTGAAGCACGGCGGCCTGTGAGCGGTCAAAAAACGTATTTACAAACCGAGTCCCGGCACCGCGTTAAGCGTCAGGTCGGCGCGTTCTCCTCTGATGTAATGGTAATATGCGGCGGCGCCTATCATGGCCGCATTGTCCGTACAGAGCAGCTTTGACGGCACGTAAAGCTTAATCCCGGCTCTACCGCACTCCCGCTCCAGGCTCTCCCTCAGGAAGCCGTTTGCGGCAACTCCGCCGGCCATTACGATACGGTCTTCCCCAAGCTGCTTTGCGGCTTCTATTGCCCGGCCGGTGAGCACGTCCGTCACGGCCTGCTGGAAACCCGCGGCCACGTCGGCGGTATTTACCTCGCGGCCGGCCATCTTCTCCTGATTGAGGTAATTGAGCACGGCGGACTTCATGCCGCTGAAAGTAAAGTCAAACGGCGCCTCATCCACCTTTCCTCTCGGAAAATGGATGGCCTCCGGATCTCCGCTTTTTGCCGCCGCCTCTATCTTTGGACCTCCCGGATAGCCCAGGCCGATGGCTCTGGCGACTTTGTCAAAGGCCTCGCCGGCAGCGTCATCGCGCGTAGAGCCAAGGATCCGGAATTTCCCGTAATCCTCCATCACCGCCAGATTGGTATGCCCGCCCGATACGATAAGGCACAAAAACGGCGGCTCAAGATCGGGATGCTCGAGCAGACTTGCGCATACGTGTCCCTCGATATGATTCACGCCGATGAGCGGCTTGTTCTTTGCAAAAGCAATGGCCTTTGCGGCGGACACTCCCACGAGCAGCGCCCCGACAAGTCCCGGGCCGTAGGTCACGGCTACCGCGTCGATGCTGTCAAAAGTCTCTCCCGCCTGTGAGAGCGCCTCGCGGACGACGGGATTGATATTCTCGATATGCTTTCTCGATGCCAGCTCGGGCACCACTCCGCCGTATTTGGTATGCAGATCTATCTGCGAATTGATTATATTGCTCCGGATCTCGCGGCCGTTTGCGATCACGGCAGCCGCTGTCTCATCACAGGAGCTTTCTATGGCAAGTATCTTTATATTGCTCATATCTGCTCCCTGACTCTGTGTTCCATGATAAGCGCATCCTCCGCGGGATCCCTGTAGTAATCCTGTCTGACCCTCGTCTGCCTGTAGCCCATCGATTCATAGAGCCCTATGGCGGCGTGATTGCCGCTCCTGACCTCCAGGCTCCACAGGTCGGCAGGAGCTTTTTCCTCCATAACTGTCATCAGTCTGCGTCCGATACCGCTGCGCCTGCAGCCCTTATCTACGGCTATCCGGAAGAGTTCGCCTTCGCCGGCGACGTTCTGATAGATGGCATAGCCGACAAAGCTGCCCTTTCTGCGGGCGGTAAGAACGCCGTAAATACTGCTGTCTATGTACGGAGCTACAGACTCTTTGCTCCAGGCATCCGGAAAAGTCTCTCTCTCCATAGCAGCTATATCGTCGAGGTCGTCCACAGTCGCGGGCCTGACCTCCACATATTCTCGCTCGGCCTGCGACTGGCGCAGATACCTCGGCGAGAAATCATCGGCGCCCGTATATTCGCCGCGCTCGTACATAAGTGCTCCGAGCACCGCTACGCTGGCAGCGTCCTGCCTTGAAAGGTGAGGCGGCGCAAAAGCGGCGTGCCTGCCGAGCGCTTCCGCAATCCTCTCTTTAAATACCGGGACGCCGTCTCCGAGGAACATCACCGGAATATCGGAGAGGTATCTGCCGCGTATCATCGCTGTCAGCTCGTCCACAGGCACCGCCATCTCGTCCGTGAGGGCCCTTATCTGCCCTCCTGCGGCCGCGTAGATGCCCGTATATACTTCTGACCTTCTGGCGTCCATTATCGGGCATATAAAACCGTTATAGGCGCACAGATTATATGCCATGGCCTCGAGAGTCGGCACGTGGATGATCGGCAGGTCAGCAGCCATGGCCAGAGCCTTTGCCGTGGTACCTCCTATGCGCAGTCCGGTAAATGAGCCCGGGCCTCCGGATACGGCGACAGCGTCCATATCGGATATCCTCAGTCCCGTCATGCGCATTATCTCATCTATCATGGGCATAAGGGTCTGAGAGTGGGTCAGCTTGTGATCCACGCTGTATCTCGCCGTTATCTTTTCTCCCTCCAGTATGGCCGCCGAAGCCACCAGAGCAGAGCTCTCTATCCCAAGTATTCTCATGTATCTTTCTCCATTGCTGCCGTTAACAATACCTGCGGGCGGTACTCTGAGTCCGCCGATGGCGTAATTAACCGCAGCAACTCTATGTAATATCTATGATCCTGCAATCTTCGGGGCCGGACGGATCGCGCTTGATCGTGACGCGGACCGCGCCTTCCGGGATCAGATCCCCGATCAGGCTCGCCCACTCCACGAGGCACACGCCCTCGCCGAAGAAATACTCTTCATAGCCGATCTCATACATCTCTTCGGGTTCTTCTATCCTGTATACGTCAAAATGATACAGAGGAAGCCGCCCTCCGCCATGCTCATGGACTATTGTAAAGGTCGGGCTGTTCACCGTTTCCGTGATCCCGAGTCCTGCTGCAAAGCCTTTGGTAAATACAGTCTTGCCGGCGCCAAGGTCACCGTCCAGACAGATGATCTGCCCCGGGAAGGCTTCTGCTGCCATGCTCTTTCCGAGCTCGTATGTATCTTTTTCAGAATAACTGATATGTCTCATTTGGTCATATAATATCACAGATAACTGTCATTTGAAACAGACCAATTGATCAGTCTGCGTACAGCCGCTGTAAAGAGAACCGAGAGTACGACTATGGCAATAGTCCAGGCAAACAGCTGATCTGCTTCAAAATACGTCTTGGCCAGCAGCAGATGGTAGCCCATGGAGATCCGCGGACTTGAAAGAACTTCTGCTGCGACCACCGTCTTCCAGGCGAGCCCGCATCCGAGCGAAAGCGAGGCCCGGATATAGTCGACAGAGAGAGGCAGCATCACATAGCGGTATTTGGGCAGGATATCGTCGGTATAGAGAGATGTCACCTCGAGCAGTTCTCTGGGCGTCGAGTCAAAGCCCTGCAGGATATTCGTATAGAACACCGGGAAGCACATCATAAAGCATACTGCCACAGGCACCATGCCGCTGACAATAAAGAGCAGACAGAACATGATGACCGACATGACGGGTGTGGCTTTAAAGAAGGATGTAATGCCCGAGAGGAACATCCTGATATACGCAAAACGGCTGGCCAGGACCGCTCCGGCCAGACCAAGCAGGAAGGATGCCGTAATCCCGAGAGTTACCCTCCCCAGGCTCACAGCCGCATCGGTCCAGAAATCAGGTGTGATGATCAGATCCCGCATAGCGCGCAGGGTTTCGAGAGGCGTCGGCAGGATATAACTTCTGGCCATGAGCATCGCGCAGATCTGCCATATGGCGATCCACACAAGCGCTGCTGCGAGGACAGCAGCAGCCTTCCTGATCTTCTGTTTTCTTCCTTTCTGCGTCATCCTGTCGTACCAACGAAGTATCTCTTATCCGATCATTCCCCATTTGTCTCCGAATGGAGGCAAATGGGGAATGACATATCCGCTGTTCTCAGTTTCACTCCTCGCCCGGCATCTTCCAGCTGTGATGATCTGTATGAAGCAGCCTGTGAGAAAGCTCTCCAAGCGGCTCGCCGAGGAATTCGTCGTATATTCTCTTTAGCTGGGGATTGTCGTGCGAGAATCTGAGATTGCTCTGCTTGTCAATATTCCAGAGTATCTCTCCCCTGGGGCTGGCCAGCTCCTCTCCGTCGTGGATCGGCTGACCGCCGCCGCCCGCGCATCCGCCGGGGCACGCCATTACCTCTACAAAGTCGTAGCGGACCATGCCGGCCTTGATATCATTAAGCAGCTTCCTCGCGTTACCAAGCCCGCTTACAACTGCCACACGCACAGTTCCGACCCCCGGCACATCGACTTCGGCAGTCTTTAGATGGCCGTGCTCGGCTATATCCTTGAATGCGTCCGCATCGGGATTGCGGCCTGTTATCAGATAGTAAGCAGTGCGCAGAGCAGCCACCATTACGCCGCCCGAGGCGCCGAAAACGACTCCCGCTCCGGAGCCCTTGCCGAGAAGCTCGTCAAAAGGCGTCTTTACAAGATTCAAGGGGTTGATATTCTCGCCGCGCAGCATCCTCACGAGTTCTCTCGTGGTTATGACCACGTCCACGTCCGGAGTGCCGGGGATAGCGCTGTCCATACCGGGGCGCAGCATCTCTTCCTTTTTTGCCACGCAGGGCATGATCGATACGGTGAATATCTTTTTGGGATCTATGCCCTTTTCTTTTGCAAAGTACGTCTTGATGATCGGTCCGAACATCTGCTGGGGCGATTTGCAGGTGGACATATTGTCCACGAGCTCAGGGAACTGACCCTTGCAGAAACGGTACCAGCCGGGACAGCAGGACGTAAAGAGGGGCATGGGATATTTATCCCTGTGGGTGAATCTCTCGATAAACTCCGACGCCTCTTCCATTACTGTCAGATCGGCTGCCAGATCGGTATCAAATACATAGTCAAAGCCCATGAGTTTGAGTGCCGTGACAAGGTGCTTGGCCTGCGCGTCCTGGGGCTTGACCCCGAAATACTCCGCCCAGGCGACTCTGACCGCGGGGGCTATCTGCGCCACTACGACCGTCTCCGGATCAGCTATGGCGTTAAAGACCTTGCCCGTGTCGTCGCGCTCTGAAAGAGCTCCGACCGGACAGTGGGTGATGCACTGCCCGCAGTAGGTGCACTTTGAATCCAGAAGCCTGCCTGCATCGCTTATACCGACTCTGGTGTGCGACCCTGTCCCGATGAGATCCCAGACGTTCACTGTCTGCATCTCCGAGCAGATATTGATACAGCGCATGCATTTTATGCAGCGGTTGTCCTTTTTGAAAAGCGGCGAACCGTAATCCTCGGTATTGGGATACTCTCTCTGGTAGTGCTCGCCGATGAAATTGTAATCGTTTGCAAGCTTCTGGAGCTTGCAGTTGCCGCTGCGGGTGCAGTGGGTGCAGTTCGTCTCGTGCTGGCTGAGGATAAGGCGCAGATTGACCCTGCGGGCCATGCGCACCCTCGGACTCCTGGTGGTGATCACCATGCCTTCCTCTACCATAGTGGTGCAGGCAGGCGCAAGCTCGTCGAGCCCTTCTATCTCCACGAGACAGATACGGCAGGCAGCGATCTCATTGATCTCCTTGAGGTAACAGAGAGTCGGGATATCTATGTTTGCGCTTTTTGCAGCGCTCAGGATGGTCGTCCCTTCTTTGACTGAGAGAGAGATCCCGTCGATAGTTATATTTACCATTGATCAGTCCTCCCTCCTCTGAATATCCCGTATCCGAAGTAATCGCACCTCAGGCATCTGCCGGATTCCGCTTTCGCGCCCTGGCAGGTCATGCAGTTTTCCACGTCCCCGAAATCAGCGATGCGCTCGCGGGCGGGCCTTTCAGTACTGGAGATGCGGCCTCTCGGGTCCTTGTTGCGCAGCCTGGGCGCAGGTATCTCAACGTCTACGCTGATCTTATGATCAAAGCCCAGATACTCGTCGATATTCGCTGCGGCCGTCTTTCCCGCGGCTATGGCAGCTATCGCGGTCGAAGGGCCGGACGCGCAGTCGCCTCCGGAAAAGACCTTGTCCATATCGGCCACCTTGCAGTCAAGACCGGCAACGATCCTGCCGCGCTTCACGGTCACTCCGGCGGCTTCAAAATCACCGCTGTCTATAGCCTGGCCTACGGCCATTATGATCAGGTCGGCAGGATATTCTACCTCTTTCTCATCGGAGCTGTAGGGCGCGGGACGTCCTGCCCGGTCGATGAGACCGGTAAGCTGCGGCTGGGCCACCAGCGCGGTCGCCTTGCCGTCCTCGACTTTGATGCGGACAGGCGCCATCAGCGTCTGCATATCGACGCCCTCGGCCATAGCCCCTGTCACTTCCTCGCGCAGTGCCGTCATATCTTCAAGCCTGCGGCGGTAGACACAGGTGACCTTTTTCGCGCCGAGCCTGAGAGACGTACGGTTGGCGTCCATGGCGACGTTCCCGCCGCCTACCACGACTATATTCATGCCTGAAAAATCCGGATGCTCTCCGTCGCCTATCCCGCGAAGCAGCTCGACGGCCGAGATGACTCCCTCGGCATCCTCGCCGGGCAGTCCGATCTTGTTGTCAGTCTGAGCTCCTATCGCTATATAGATGGCGTCAAAGCCTTTGTCCAGCTCTTCCCAGCTGATATCCGTGCCCACGTTCACGTCCGTATGCGCCTTGATCCCGACCGACAGGATCGACTCGATCTCGCGGTTGTAGATCTCTCTGGGGAATCTGTACGCGGGGATCCCGTATCTGAGCATGCCGCCCAGCTGTTTTCTGCGCTCAAAGACCTCCACCTCATGTCCCATAAGAGACAGATAGTAGGCCGCGGTAAGGCCCGAAGGACCTCCGCCGATCACAGCCACGCGTTTCCCCGTAGAGGGGACTCTCTGCGGCTGAGGCGGATCCACGGCGTTTTCCACTGCGTAGCGCTTCAGACCGCGGATATTGAGCGGGGCGTCTATCTGTCTCCTGCGGCAGCGCAGCTCGCAGGGATGCTCGCAGATATAAGCGCAGGCAGAAGGAAAAGGATTGTCCTTCCGGATGAGTCTCACCGCGTCGTCGCACCTGTCCTCGTTTATAAGGGCAATATAACCGGGAATATCCACGCTTGCCGGACAGAGGGACACACAGGGCACGGGATGCTGATGCTTACTGATGCAGTGGTTGTGCCTGACGTGCTCCTCGAAATCCTCGCTGAAGCCGTCAAGCGCCTTAAGCACCAGTTTTGCGCCCTCAGTGCCTATGGCGCAGTCCGCGGAATCGCTGATGGCTGACGCGGTCTCGCGTATAAGCTTCAGTGTGCGCATCGTCCCCCTGCCTTCCAGTACGTCCCGAAGAAGGTTGGAAAGCTGCTCCAGGCCTATCCTGCACGGTACACATTTACCGCAGGACTGAGTCTGGCTGATATGAAGAAAAGTAAGTACCACATCAACGGGACAGATCCCCGGCGGCATGCCGGAGATCTTCCTCTCTGTGTCCAGATAAAGGCCATCCATGACCTTTCTGGCCCTGTCGTAGTCTTTAAGCTGCAGTCTGCTCAATTCTATTCTCCTGTCTGTGATCTGCTGATCATAGCCCGGGCGGGGTGACAGATCACTTAAGATCCGTGTAGTAATCGTCTCCGGGAAGACTCTTGCCAATGGCGTTAGGATTGAAATCAAAAAGTATCTTGTAGAAATTCTCAAGCGGCTCTCTGACAGTCTCGGCGCCGGTCAGGAACATGATATCGCAGGAAGGAACGACGGCCTTGGCGATACCCGCGGCGGGTACGATTCCGAGCTCGGCGATCTTATCATATATGCCCTCGGCCCCGGAGACTACCTGCTCTGTAGAATATGCTCCTGCCTCAAGGAAGGTCCTGATATCGTCGGCTCTGCTCTCAAGAAGCTCGCTGCGGACCACCATGATACCCATGGGAAGCTTGGATCCGCTCTTTTCCAGCCACTGAGCTCCGAGGTCCATGATGACCTTTGCATTTTCCGATTTACTCTTGGCTACGGTCACATTAGGCTCGGGAAGCATAGCGATCGCGCCGCCCTCAGCAGTGAGCATCGTGCTCATGGCGTCAGCATGTGAGGCAAGCCACTGTACGTCAGCGGTGACGTTCTCGGATGCAAGCACGTACGAGAGCACATACTCGGGGACGCCGCCCTGTCCGGAGGCATAGATCGTCTTGCCCTCGAGATCCTTTACGCTGCTTATCTCCTCTCCGGTGGTGCTGACGAGATAAAGAGTGCTGCCGCATACTACGGAGAGCGCCTTCACGCCTCCTTCGGTGGTATTGTAAAGCACGGAGCCAAGATTCGAAGGAACGGCAGCGATATCGAGCTCGCCGCTGATGAGCTTGGCTGTGACCTGATCGGGCGAGTCAAAAAGCTGCATGTTGAATCCATCGTCAGCCATATCAAAAAGTGCTGCCATACCGATGCCGGTCGGTCCTTTGAGGACGCCGATATTAAGTGTATCGGAGAGCTTAAAGGAAGCTGCCTCGCTCGAAGGCTCCTCAGAAGAGGGGGCCTCGGAAGTCTCAGCCCCTGAAGTGGTCGCTGCTGTTGCGGCGATCTCACTCGTAGCAGGCGCCGTGGCCTCACCCGTTGCGGCACTGTCGCCGCATCCGGCTAACATCGCGGCGACCATAAGCGCCGCAACAAGCGCAAAAAACCTTTTCATAACACAAATCCTCCTTTATTCGCGGCGGGAAAAACTCCCGTGTCAAATTCGTTATTTTTTTAACGATATCGTAATACTACTACGCTTTCAATGCTGCGTCAACAGCATAATCAAAGATATTCAGACATTATCAAAAAAACGGCGCAGTTAAGCTTTGTCAATGCCTCTCAGACTTCCAGGCAGTTGTATCTGGCCACTCCCCTGCTCCTCAGCCACGCATACAGCGCGATGCATGTGATAAGCGCCGCAGCGCAGACCATGCTCTGATAGATCAGCCCATTGCACACTACGAGCAGATAAGGCAGAAATACCGCCAGAGTGACCAGCATGTTTCCGAACATCGAGATAACTACGCTCGCACCCTGTTTTACCGCGAAGGTCTCGCTGGTCCAGTTGAAATTGTATTTGATCAGATTTACGCACAGTCCGAAAAGCGCCTGAAAGATGACAAAGAGGACCACCGTCAGCACGCCGAGCACAATGCATACCGCCGGCATCCCGAAATACATATCCAGCACTATGATACATGCGACCGAGGGTATCTCGGCTACGATGATATGGAGCAGGAGCTTTGCCCCCAGAACATCCATCGGGTTTATCGGCGCGCTCTTCAGTATCCAGAAGTTTTTGCCCTCGATAGAGATGGAAGGCGCCGTGATATAGCACATTGACGATATGAAAACCACTACCGCGCTGCAGACGAGTCCGATCACCGTCTCATCCGCAAAGCTTCCGACCCATGCCTTAAGATCTCCGACTGCCTCCTGAGGGATATTGAAAAGCAGTATCCCCGTAACGAGAGGAACCATCAGCGCTCCCAGGGCGCAGTTAAGCAGGTATACGGGCGAATTGAAAAGATGCTTGAATTCTCTGCCCAGAAGTGCCCCGCGCGCACCCTTTACCTTGACGCTGCCGCTGTCAAATCTCTCGGCCTTTGCGGCCTTTGAAGCAGTCGCAAGCGCTCCGAAGCGCGGTCTGATAAGCAGCACGGCCGCGGCGATAAGTATGAGAGACGCCCCAAACAGTATCAGCAGTCTTACGATATCTCCCGCTCCTGCCGCCCCGGCAATGTAAAGGGGATTGAAATTGCCCGAAAAATCGGCCGCGATACCGGTCAGATTTCCGATTATGGACTCAACGATGTCGTACATCCGGTTCACAAAAAGGAAGTAGGCGCCGAAGCCCAGTATGGAAACGATCATTATGCCGGCGTTTTTCAGATTGCCGCTCACTCTCGCGGCAAACTGCGCGATCACCCAGCCCAGCACGCAGCAGATGGTCACTGATATGAGCGAAAGCGACAGGATAAATATGATATTCTCTATCAAAAGAACGAATGAGAATCTGCCGTTCACATAGTACGCGATCAGAGCCGGCACTCCGACGATCAGCGAAAAGAACAGCGTGATCGTCCAGACGCCGATCATTCTGGATACTATGATATCCGAAGCGCTCACGGGGAGCGAGAGCAGAAAATCATTGTCTTTGGCTTTGTAGATACTGGTGTACGCAGTAAATATGCCGCCTATCACTCCGATGGAGAGGATAGCGATCGATATAAGCGAGAAATACAGCCAGTCTATCCCCATATACACGATCGGTCCGCAGATGCCCGAAAGCATAAAGAATACGGAAAAACCGAGCGAACCGAAAAGAAAGACGAAAAGAAGCGCGATGAGGATGCCCCTCTTTGTGTCGCCGTAGGTGCCGTCCTTCTTTCTGAGGAAGCTGCGTATAAAGGCCTTAAGCTCCTTTTTTATAAGTATACTTTTCATAAAAGCCTCCGCGCTTATCCCTCAAGCTCCAGAAATACTTCCTCGAGGGACTCGTCGCCCTTGACCTCATCCATGCTGCCCGAGCGCACAAGCTTGCCGTTTCTGATTATCGAGACACGGTCACAGATCTTTTCAGCCACATCCAGAACGTGGGTCGAATAGAATATAGCTCCTCCGTTATCGCACATTTCCCTGAGGTATCCCTTAAGTACAAAGCTGGCCTTGGGGTCAAGTCCCACAAAGGGCTCGTCCATCAGGAACAGCTTCGGCTCGTGTATCAGCGCGGCGATGATAGCGACCTTCTGCTTCATACCATGAGAATACGATCCTATCGCAGTGCCAAGGCTGTCCGCGATCTCAAGCTCCTCGGCGTACCGCTCCATGAGCTTTGTGCGGCGCGTCTTGTCCACTCCGAAAATATCCGCGACGAAATTGATGTATTCACCGCCCTTCATATACTCGTAGAGATCAGGATTGTCGGGCAGATATGCTATCATCTTTTTGCACGCGACCGGATCCGAGACGACGCTCCTGCCGTCTATGGTTATCTCTCCGCTGTCAAAGGGAAGGATCCCGCAGCAGGATTTGATGGTGGTAGTCTTTCCGGCGCCGTTGCGTCCGATAAAAGCGTGTATCTCGCCTGCATTGATCTCCAGACTGAGATCGTCTACTGCTGTTTTTTCTCCGAATCTTTTGGTGAGATGTTCGATCTTAAGCATGATGCCTCCTGTAACTTTTTCGCTGCAGACGCCCCGGGATGATCCCGGAGCGCCGTGTCAGAATGATCATATTTTTTCAAGATGCCAGATATCGTCCACGTACTGCGCTATGGTCCGATCCGACGAGAATTTGCCTGAGCATGCCGTATTGAGCAGCGACATCCTGCGCCAGCGCTTCCTGTCGCGGTAAGCCGCGTCCACTCTCCACTGCGCCTCGTCATATGAGCGGAAATCCTTGAGGATAAAGTATGTATCAGGCCTCCAGCTCACATTAGTATTCAGCAGCGAATCATAGATGTCCCTGAAGTATTCGGCATTGTCCGGGCAGAAGGTGCCGTTCACGAGTGTCATGAGCACGTCTCTGATCTCCGAATCATTCCTGAAAATCTCCATAGGGTCGTATCCGCCCTCGCGCTCGTAGTCGATGACCTCCTGCGCCGAGAGGCCGAATGTAAAGCCGTTTTCGATACCGACCTCCTCGAATATCTCCACGTTCGCTCCGTCCATAGTGCCTACGGTCACTGCTCCATTCAGCATGAATTTCATATTGCCCGTGCCCGAGGCCTCCTTGCTGGCGGTGGATATCTGCTCGCTCACGTCGCTCGCCGCAAAGATGATCTCCGCATTGGAGACATTGTACTCCTCGATAAAGACTACCTTGATGCGTCCGCGTACCGCCGGATCGTTGTTGACGACAGAGGCGACGGCATTTATCAGCTCGATGGTGAGCTTGGCCAGACGGTAGCCCGCAGCGGCTTTTCCGCCGAAAACAAACGTGCGCGGCACCATGTCCAGATCCGGATTCTGACGGATCTTGTTGTACAGATAGATCACGTGAAGGATATTCAGAAGCTGGCGCTTGTATTCGTGCAGGCGCTTGACCTGTACGTCAAAGATGGAATCGATATCCACATCCACGCCGTTATGCTCTTTGATATACGCCGCAAGGCGTTTTTTGTTTTCACGCTTGATATCGGCAAACTCCTGCAGGGCCGTCTCGTCGTCGGCATAGGCCTTGAGCTTTTCAAGCTGTGAAAGATCGGTGATCCAGCCGGTTCCGATCCTTTCGCTTATCCACGAAGAAAGCAGCGGGTTCGCGTGGAGCATAAAGCGGCGCTGCGTAATACCGTTGGTCTTGTTGTTGAACTTCTCCGGCCACATCTCATAGAAATCATGGAACTCGCGCTGCTTGAGGATCTCGGTATGGAGCCTTGCCACTCCGTTTACGGAAAAGCTTCCGACTATGGCCAGATTTGCCATGCGGACCTGCTCGTTGTAAAGGATGGCCATATGTGCGACCTTGCTCTCATCTCCCGGATATCTGCTGCGGATCTCGGCGACAAAGCGCTTGTTGATCTCGTCGATGATCATATATACACGGGGCAGGAGCCTCGCAAAGAGCCCGATGGGCCATTTTTCGGAAGCCTCGGCCATGATCGTGTGGTTGGTATAGGCGCAGCAGTGCGTCGTGACCTCCCAGGCGTCGTCCCAGCTAAGTCCGTACTCGTCTATGAGCAGGCGCATCAGCTCTCCGACAGTCACGGTTGGATGTGTGTCGTTCATCTGGAAAACTACCTTTTCGGGGAGCTTCCTGATGTCATCATGGGTTTCCATATAGCGCTCGAGCGCTCTCTGAAGGGTAGCGGAAACAAAGAAATACTGCTGTTTGAGCCTGAGCTCCTTGCCGGCCTCGTGCTCGTCGGCGGGGTAAAGCACCCTGCACATGGTCGCGGCCACATTTGCGCTGCGGGCGGCAGCCTCGTAATCTCCGCGCCCGAAGGCGTCCAGCTCAAGCTTGACTATAGGCTCTGCGTTCCAGATACGGAGCGTATTTACTACGCCGTTGCCGTATCCTATAACGGGAGTATCATACGGGACAGCAAGCACCGCGTCATAGCCCACCTGTGAAAAATGAGGCTCGCCCTTCTCGTCAAAATCATACTTGATGGAGCCTCCGAAACGGACCTCCTTGGTATGCTTTTCCTTGCGGATCTCAAAGGGATTGCCTGCGGAAAGCCAGTCGTCTGGAACCTCCTTCTGAGCTCCGCCTTCTATCTTCTGCTTGAACATACCGTACTGATAGCGGATGCCGCAGCCGTAGGCCTGATAGCCGAGCGTAGAGATCGAATCCAGGAAGCAGGCGGCAAGCCGTCCCAGACCGCCGTTGCCAAGAGCCCAGTTGGGCTCCTGATCCTCGATCATATTAAGATCGACTCCGAGCTCTTCCAGAGCTTCCCTTACCGTATCATACGCGCCGATGGCGATCAGATCGTTGCCCAGCGCCCTGCCCATGAGAAACTCCATGGACATATAATAGAGCATCTTGCGGTCCTCTGACTTGGCCTTTTGCGCCGTTGCCACCCAGTCGTCGGCTATACTCTCGCGCACAGCCAGGGCGACGGCATTAAAGATCTGCTTCGGGGTCGCATACTCTATCGTCTCGTTGTTGCTGAGCTTTACCAGCTCGCGTACTCTTTGTTTAAACGTTTCTTTATCAAATGTCATATTTTTATTCCGATCGCAGCGGGCAGCGCCCATTACAATTTTTCAACTCCAAGCTTCACTTTTTCGCCGTTGATATCCCATTCCTTTGTATAGCCCGCAGCGCCGGTTTCGCAGCGGTCAGCCATGACCTCGCCGAGGATCTCCCTGCCGCGCTTTGCAAAAAGCTGCTCTATTTTGGCGCTCCCCTCGTATGTCACGGCGATGTGGTCCATGACTTCAAAGCCTGCTTCCTTGCGCATGGTCTGGATCTTGCTGATGAGCTCGCGTATCATTCCTTCCTCGATCAGCTCCGGAGTAAGCTTTGTATCCAGAGCGACCGTGGTCTCGCCCTCGGTCATGGACACATAGCCCTCCACCTGCTTCGTATCGATGAGAAGATCGTCCTCCGCAAGCTCCGCGACAGTACCGTCTGAAAGAGTAAGCTTCAACAGTCCGCTGCTCCTGAGCTCATCCATGGCCGCATTGCCGTCGATCTCAGCCAGCAGGCTGCGGATCTCTCCGAGCTGCTTTCCGAATCTGGGGCCAAGTGTCCTCATCTGAGGCTTGAACTGATAGGATGTCAGCGCTCTGGCATCGTCGATATACGTGACGCTCTTTACGTTGAGCTCATCTCTTATGATATCCGTATAAAACTCCGGCAGCGCCGAGCCCGCCTTGATATACATCCCGGCGATGGGCTGACGGTTCTTGATATTCGCCTCGTTGCGGCAGGCGCGTCCCATGACAACGACCTCGAGCACCTCGTCCATATCCCTCTCAAGCTCCGGATCGATCATCGACTCGTCAGCCTTCGGGAAGTCGGCGAGATGTACGCTCTCGGGCGCATCCGCAAACGATGTGCGGACGAGATTCTGGTAGATGTCCTCTGTGATAAAAGGCACCATCGGAGCGGCGAGCTTGGACAGCGTCACAAGCGCGGTATAAAGCGTCATATAGGCGTTTATCTTGTCCTGCTCCATGCCCGAAGCCCAGAATCTCTCACGGCAGCGTCGCACGTACCAGTTTGAAAGGTCATCCGTAAACTGCAGCAGCGCCTTCGCCGTCTCGGGGATCATATAATTATCAAGGTCTTTGTCTACCTCTTTGATCAGGCTGTTGAGCTTGGAAAGAAGCCAGCGGTCCATGACAGGGAGCTTGTCGTATTCAAGCTTGTAATCGGCAGCGTCAAAGCCGTCGATATTGGCATAGAGCACAAAAAACGCATATGTATTCCAGAGCGTACCGAGGAACTTGCGCTGTCCCTCGACAACAGCCTTGCCGTGGAAGCGGTTGGGCAGCCAGGGCGCGCTGTTTATATAGAAATACCAGCGGATCGCGTCGGCGCCGTAGGTGCCGAGAGCCTCCATGGGATCCACCGCGTTGCCCTTGCTCTTGCTCATCTTCTGTCCGTTCTCATCCTGGACATGTCCGAGGACTATGACGTTCCTGTAAGGGGCCTGATTGAAGACAAGCGTGGAGATAGCCAGCAGACTGTAGAACCAGCCTCTGGTCTGGTCAACTGCCTCGCTGATAAAGTCTGCGGGGAAATTCTTTTTGAAAAGCTCCTCGTTTTCAAAAGGATAGTGGTACTGGGCAAAAGGCATCGAGCCTGAATCAAACCAGCAGTCGATGACCTCGGGAACGCGATGCATCTCGCCGCCGCACTCGGGGCACTTTATCGTAACCGCATCGATAAAAGGTCTGTGAAGCTCGATATCCTCGGGGCAGTTGTCCGACATGGAGCGAAGCTCCGCAATGGAGCCGATGCTGTGACGGTGGCCGCAGCTGCACTCCCAGACGTTGAGAGGAGTGCCCCAGTAACGGTTGCGGCTGATGCCCCAGTCCTGGATATTTTCGAGCCAGTCGCCGAAGCGTCCCTTGCCGATCGTCGGAGGGATCCAGTTTATCGTATTGTTGTTCCTGATAAGATCATCCTTGACCTCGGTCATGCGGATGAACCAGGACTCTCTCGCATAGTAAAGCAGAGGCGTTCCGCAGCGCCAGCAGTGAGGATAGCTGTGCTCAAAGACGGGAGCCGCGACAAGCAGTCCGGCCTCCTCCAGAGCCTTCAGCACCATGGGGTCGGCCTTTTTTACAAACACACCGTCCCAGGGAGTACCGCCGCACATGCAGCCTTTGCCGTCCACGAGCTGAACGAGCGGCAGATCGTATCTGCGGCCTACCTGAGCGTCGTCTTCACCGAAAGCGGGGGCGATATGGACGATACCCGTACCGTCGGTAGTAGTGACGTAGTCCGCGCAGGTTATATAAAAGGCTTTCTTGCCCTTTGTATCTGCATAAGGGAAAAGCGGCTCGTATTCAAGACCTTCGAGCTCGCTGCCCTTATAGGTCTCCAGGATCTTATACTCGCCCCGGATATTGGCGGACACGAGATCGCGGGCAAGGATGTATCTGTCATCTCCGCTCTGTACCTTGACGTATTCGATATCGGGATTCACGCAGAGCGCGACGTTGCTGGGCAGAGTCCAGGGAGTGGTCGTCCAGGCCATAAACCAGGTGCCGTCCTTCATGCGGCTCTTAAACCGCACTACGGCGGAGCGCTCCTTGACGTCCTTGTAGCCCTGCGCGACCTCGTGGCTGGAAAGAGGGGTGCCGCAGCGCGGGCAGTAAGGCACTACCTTAAAGCCCTTGTAAAGCAGGCCTCTGTCATAGATCTTTTTCAGCGCCCACCATTCCGACTCGATGAAGTCATTTTCATAGGTAACATAAGGGTGCTCCATATCGGCCCAGAAGCCGACCTTGCCGGAGAATTCCTCCCACATGCCCTTGTATTTCCATACGCTCTCCTTGCACTTTTCGATAAAGGGCTCGAGACCGTATTCCTCTATCTGTTCCTTGCCGTCCAGTCCGAGGGCCTTTTCGACCTCGAGCTCCACGGGAAGTCCGTGAGTATCCCAGCCGGCCTTGCGGGGGACGTTGTACCCCTTCATGGTGCGGTATCTGGGTATCATATCCTTTATTACACGCGTCAGCACGTGTCCGATGTGCGGCTTGCCGTTTGCTGTGGGCGGGCCGTCATAAAACATATATTCCGGGCCGTCTTCGCGGTATTTCATGCTCTTTTCAAAGATCTGATTCTCCTGCCAGAACTCGAGTACCTTGGCCTCGCGCTCGACGAAGTTCATATCTCCGGTAACTTTCTTGTACATATCTGTCTCCTCACGTTCATCCGGCGGCAGAAAGGGTCTTTCTCCTCTCCGGCAATATCCGATATATTTTACTCTATTTGACAGTTCATTTCAACCTGTAACTTGTCAAAAAAAGCTCAAAACAAAGACTTCTTCCGCGTTCCTTTTCAGGCAAAAGAAAACACCGCGGCAAAAGGCGTTTCCTTTGTCGCGGCGTAAAAAACCGGCTGCTCTTACTCAGCCATCCTGTTCAGCATTTCTTTCTGCAGCTTGGCTTCTGCAAGGAGCTTAGAGTAATCCGTATCGGTCCTTGCGCGCAGAAGTTCGGTCATCTCATTTACCGGGTTCAATATGGGCGTGAGAGCGAGATTCGAATACATTCCCTTCATCGCGTGCGCCAGCTCAAAGCCCCTGTCCAGATCCTTTGCGGCGATCGCAGCCTCCAGCTCGTCGAGCTTAGTGTCCGGGACGGTCATAGAGACCATCCTGAGGTAAAACGCCTCGTTGTTCAAGCAGCGCGCAAGACCTGTATCCACGTCCGCGCCGTACTCTCTGAGCGCATCAACTGTCAGCATTTTTGCTCTCCTCCAATTCTTTTTCTATGAACTGCTCGAACTCGTCGGGCGGCACCGGCTTAGAGAAATAATAACCCTGGATCACGTCGCAGCCTGCCTGCCCAAGAAGATCGAGCTGTTCCTTCGTCTCCACGCCTTCAGCCACGGTGGTCATGCCCATAAAACCTGCCACGTCGATCATAAGCCGGATCATCCGGTAATCCTTTTCACTCGTTGTGATATTGCGAACGAAGGCCATATCGATCTTGAGGACATCAACGGGGAGCGAAGCAAGCATGCTCAGAGAAGAATATCCCGAGCCGAAGTCGTCCATCTCGATACGGAAGCCGCTGCTGCGGAGACTGTTGACCACGCTTATGATATAGTCGGAATTGTCCGTGTAGGCAGATTCCGTGATCTCCAGCAGGAAGGCGTCGTTGGCTATACCCTCGGCTGCTGCGATGCTCCTGATCTCGTCTTCAAGACCCGGCTCGTATATATCCATGCGTGATATATTGACGGATACAGGGATGACGACGCCATATTTCTCTTTCCAGATGCGCATCTGCTCCGCGGACTTCTTCCAGACATATTTGTCCAGCTTAAGGATCAGTCCGTTTTTTTCAAAAAGCGGAATGAAGGCGCCGGGACTGATAAAACCAAGCGCAGGGTGTATCCATCTGACAAGGGCCTCGGCGCTCGAAAGGACCGGACGTCCGCCGCGGATATTGTACTTCGGCTGGAAATAAACCTTGAACTGCCCCTCCGCAAGAGCCGTATCCACTTCCCCCAGAAGCTGCTCGTCATAGAGCTCCTTTTCGTGCATCTTTGAGTCATAGAACGAATATGATGACGCATAGGTGTTCCTGACTGTCTTGCAGGCATTCTCAGCCCTGTCAAAGCATGCCTCCATGCCAGTGGACCTGTCGGCATTCTGATAGATGCCCATGCGCAGAGTGATCTGGATATCATCATCGTTCAGACGCAGGTCTTTGCCAAGCTCCTCCAGCAGGGCATCACAGTCGTCCGTGTGAGGAATATAAAGATAGAACAGATCTCCGTCGCTCCTGCCGGCATAGCCGCCGTGTTCGTAGGCGTAACGTTTTATCCTTCCCGCGAGGCGGCGGATCACCTGATCGCCATAGGCCCGCCCGTAGAGATCGTTGACGATATGCAGCCGGTTGATATCGATGGCCACCGCGTCCATGTCCATATCCGGATTCAGGCGGCCGTGCATGTCGGCATATACGTAAAAGAAGCCCTTGTTGTACAGACCGGTCATCGAATCCTGCTCCGTAGCGCTCAGCAGAGAGCTGTCCTCCGCAAGCTTGATGGAACGGCCTACTCTGGCCAGGATCACGTCCGGCATATCATAGGGCTTGGGGATGAAATCCACGGCTCCCATGCGCAGGCTGTCGACCTCCGCGCTCTTTTCCGAGGTGAGAACGATAACGGGGATCTTACGAAGCTCCATATCATTGCGTAGCACCTCGAGAAGCTCGTAACCGTTCATTTCCGGCATCAGTATATCCAGCAGGATCAGTGAGATCCTGTATGAGTTCTCATGAAGGATATCCAGAGCTTCACAGCCGTTGGATGCATACATGACGTCATAATCGTTTCCGATAATGAAGCCGAGCATCTGACGGTTGATCTCTTCGTCATCTACGATCAGAACATATCTCCTGTGATTTGCATTGATCTTTGAAGTATTCTCTTCCACTGTCTCTAACCATCCTGTATCTATTTTTGAATATAAATACTTGTTAGCCTACTAATATTATCATTGAAGCTGTTAAAAGTAAAGGCGGCGAAACGTGCGGCGTCGCGCTCATATTACGCCTTCCGGTTCATTTTCGCCATGGATGCGATCGTCGGAATCTTCATCGGGCACACGTCCATACAGGATAACGATTTGGAGCATCCCGCGGCGAAATGCTCCGCATACTGCTTTCCAACTTCGGCGCTGCGCTCCGGATTCCTCGACGATACCAAATAGCAGTCATTTGCAAACAGCGCGCCCAGGAACCTTTCTCCGTTTACATAATTCGGGCACACCTCAAGGCAAAGTCCGCATTTCAGGCATTTGGCCGTCTGATAGCGGTGGGCAAGCTCTTCTTTTTGCTTTGCCTTTTTCGCTTTGGAGGACGGCCTGTACTCTTCTACGTACATACTCGTCTTTTTAAGGTTTTCAAAGATAGAAGAACGGTCGACGACCAGATCGTGGACGATGGGGAATTTACGAAGTGGTCTGATCGTGATCGTACCGTTTCCGTCCTTTACCAGATCCCTTACGAAGGTCTCACAGGCCAGAGAGGGAACTTCGTTGATCACCATCGCGCACGAACCGCATACTCCCTGCAGGCATGAGCACTCCCAGCCGATCCGCGTGGTGGGGCGGCCTGTCTCATCTGTGATATCGTCATTGTAATTAATATGATCTATCAGCGCCGCCACAGAGGTCTCGCCCGGCACATCCGCATCAAAGGTCTCCCAGTAGCTCTCGGAAAACGGTGAAACCTGTCTTAATATCTTAACTTTCATATTTTCGTTCCTCGTCGAGACGGGTACTGTATCTGCCTTCATCATAGGAAATGATCGTCGCTGCTGCATAGCTGTCATCCTCACAGGGATAATCCGCTCTAAAATGCGCTCCGCGGCTCTCGCGGCGGCTTTCGGCACTGGTCAGCGTCGCCCTCGCAAGCTGAAGGATCGCTTTTAGCGAATACAGTTCGTGCATCGCCACACTGCTGTCATAATTGATTCCGTCCGCCAGAGACAGATAATAATCAATGCTTTTTATACCGCTTCGCAGCGAGGCCTCGTCTCTGGTGATCCCGAGATCCTCCCTCATGGTATCTGCAAGCATTTCACGGATATATGTGACCGGAAAACGGCTCCCGCTGCTCTCCTTCAGTTTCCTTAAATGTGCTCTGCCCTCACCGAGCTCAGCCGCAAAATCAGGTACGCCGCCTGCAGGAGCCCGGCTCGCGATCTCCTCTGCCGCGACGATCGCGGAATACTGCGCGGACAGGAGCGAATTGCCGCCGAGGCGGTTCGCTCCGTGATACATGGACGCGCATTCACCTATGGCAAACAGGTTCTTTATATTTGTCTCATGGTTCAGATGCACCGCGATGCCGCCCATAAAGAAATGGACCGACGGAGCTACAGGCACGGGCTCTTTTGCAATATCGAGGCCGATGTATTTCAGGCAGAGGTCACGCACCTCGGGGAGTCTTCTCATGATCTCCTCTTCTCCGAGGAAAGAGATATCGAGCCAGACAGTTTTGCCTGCGGCGTCGATCTCACGGCTTATTATATCTCTGGTCATCAGATTGCCGTTCGGACCGTATTTATCCTCCAGAAAATACACTCTGCGGCCGTCCTCAAGATAGAAAAGCCTGCCGCCCTCTCCGCGTACCGCTTCAGAGATCAGCATGCGTTTCTGTTTCGTTTCTATCGTGGTAGGATGATATTGAATGAACTCCAGATTCTTTAGCTCCACGCCCTGAGTAAAAAGCTTACCGGCGGTGTACCCGTCGCACTGCGTCGAACCTGTGGTCTTGCCGAACATGGCGTTCTGACCGCCCGTGGCTATCACGACTGCGTCAGCAGTAAGCGGGATCAGATCCAGCTTTGTCTCATCATAGAGGATTACGCCGCAGCAGCGGCCGTCGCTGATAAGCGCGGAATAAAAGCAGGACCAGAGTTTCCTCTCGACCAGGCCCCGCGCCTCATACCTGCGAAGCTCCATCACAAGGGCAGAGACGATATGCTTGCCCGTAGCCGAGCCGCAATAATATGTTCTCCTGAACGACTGTCCGCCAAAAGCGCGCCTGAGCGGCCTGCCGTTCTCATCAACGGAGAAGACGGTCCCTGCTTTTTCCAGACGTCTTATGATATCTTCCGCGCTTTCGCAGAGCCCCGTGACGGCCTTCCTGCCGGCAAGACCGCAGCCTCCGCGCAGTGTGTCTTCTATATGGCAGGCAACGGAATCTCCCTCCTCATGCTCGGAAAGGACGCCGTTAATCCCGCCTGCTGCAAGCACCGACTGAGAGCGCTCGGAGGGGAAAGGCGACACCAGGCAGACGTGAACGCCTCTCTCCGCCAGCCTGATGGCGCAGGTCATCCCCGCTATGCCGCTGCCTATCACTATCGCATCTCTCATACACGCCTCCGGCTCATCCGAGGAACATCAGCACCTGTCCGCGGATGACGGCAAAACACGATACTATAAAGGCCGCCGCGCCGAGAACATACATGACCGTATCCAGATTCTTTTTGGTTTTTTCTGAGGTGAGCAGTCCGAGCGTAATAAAGGCGTTTGAAAAGGACACAGCCACGTGAGTGATGACCGTCCCAAAAAACAGTATCTCGGCAAGCATCAGAAGTATGATAAACGCCTTCATGCCATTCTGTGCGCAAAGCTGCATCAGAGAAAAAGTATACAGGTGCAGTATCAGGAGCGGAAAGATAAGCGCTGCAGATACTCTCTGAAGGATCGTTCTCACGTTCTTTCCCGGATAGAGATCCAGCCTGCCGCCTTCCCCGCCTGCAAAGAGCGTCATCATACCGCATACCGCGTGCAGACAGACAAACACCATAAACGGTATGGCAAATATCCATTTAAGCGTCGGATTATAATACATGGTCAGGTATGCGAAAGCGCTGTAGGCAATGTGCATAAGCATACACAGGATCGAAAGCAGCCCGAGCGCCGCATTAATCTTTTTTAGTTTCACTTTGACTCCTTTATACGTTTTCCGTTTTGACAGACAAAGTATATCATACGGCGCAAAGCTGTACCAGCCCCGTAATAACTCGTTCGGAAATACGTCAAATAACAGATCGAAAAAGAAAACCTCTTCTGTCATGATCGACAAAAGAGGTTTCACTCTGGAGCATAGGGGATTCGAACCCCTGACCTCCACACTGCCAGTGTGGCGCGCTCCCAGCTGCGCTAATGCCCCGTGCCTGTAAAGTATAGCATATTTTTTTTATTTGGCAAGAGTGAATTTTGAAAAAATGAGCAGGTTGCCCTGCGTGGAGAATAAAGCGTTTTTTGAAAAGATTTATTGACAAAAAAGCCCTCAGGATGTATTTTTATAAAGCGCGTTTGTGCGCATACTCTTACTCGAAAACGCAAAGAAGGAGGAGCATTCATGGACAGCAGTGGATCGACATCTGGCCGAAGTAGCAAGCCGGTACACTTATGTTCCATCAGTGTATCCGACTTCTGATTCAGGTTCATTTTTTAGTATCCCGCTATTAAAAAAATAGATGCGCAGTCTATGTTTTGTTTTGTGCGCTAAAACTATGCCCGCACAGAAAACATGACGGCGTATGACATGGGAGGTAAAACAATGGCTGAGCGCAGCGCAGTTACCATCGCCGGGACTCTCGAAGTCCTTCTCGGCGAAAAGAAATATTCCACTATCAGAGACATACTTGTGACAATGAACCCTTCCGACGTGGCGGGCGTATTTGAGGAGCTCGAAGACGAAAAGGTCATACCGCTTCTCTTCCGCCTGCTGCCCAAGGATCAGGCTGCGGAAGCTTTCGTCGAGATGGAGCCTGAGCATCAGGAGCTATTGATAAAGGGCTTCTCTGATTCCGAGCTCAAGGAAGTCCTTGACGAACTGTACGTGGATGATGCCGTGGACATCGTCGAGGAAATGCCCGCGAACGTAGTGCGCCGGATCCTGGCCGCGGCCGCTCCGGAGATGCGCCGCGATATAAACGGCATTCTTCGCTACCCTGAGGACTCAGCCGGCTCGATAATGACGACCGAATACGTCTCGCTTCGTCCCGCTATGACAGTCGGCGAGGCTATCCTGCGCATCCGCCGTACAGGCGTGGACAAGGAAACCATCTATACCTGCTATGTCACCAAGGACCGCTATCTGATGGGTCTGGTAAGCGTAAAGGATCTGCTGCTGGCCCAGGACGACGAGACGCTGATCAGCGACATAATGGAGACAAATGTAATCTCCGTCAGCACCCACACCGACCAGGAGGAAGTGGCGAGAATGCTCTCCAAGTATAACTTCATCGCCCTGCCTGTCGTGGACAACGACAACCGCATGGTCGGTATCGTAACATTCGACGACGCCATGGACGTCCTCGAGGAAGAGACATCCGAAGATATCGCCATCATGGGTGGTATGACGCCTTCGGAAAAGACCTATCTCCACTCAAATCCCTTTGATCTGTTCAAACAGCGCATACCGTGGCTCATGCTCCTGATGGTGTCCGCGACGTTTACCGGCATGATAATCACCGGCTTTGAAAACGCTCTCGCTGCCCAGGTGGTGCTGACTGCCTTTATCCCCATGCTTATGGATACGGGCGGTAATTCGGGCTCACAGGCTTCTGTCACGATCATACGTGCCATATCGCTCGGCGAGCTTGATTTTTCCGATATCCTGTCGGTCATCTGGAAAGAGATCCGCACCGCCGTGCTCTGCGGGCTTGCGCTCTCGGTCGTCTGTTTCGGAAAGATAATGCTTGTAGACCGGCTGCTGCTCGGCAATACAGACGTGACCACCTTTGTGGCGCTTGTGGTCAGTCTTTCCATAGCTGTCACTGTCCTCGTGGCAAAGACCATAGGCTGTTCGCTTCCCATGATCGCCAAGAAGCTCGGATTCGATCCTGCAGTCATGGCTTCGCCTTTTATCACGACCATAGTCGATGCGCTCTCGCTGCTCGTTTACTTTGGTATCGCAAATATCGTGCTGTTCTGAGGCGGAACCGGACAGCGCTATTAAGATCTGTTGCTTTCAATTGGAGTTGATATGACTGAAAAAGAAAAAATGCTCTCCGGCATGATCTATAACTGCTCGGATCCTGAGCTCGCCTCCCTGAGGCTGAAGGCGCACAGGCTCTCAAAAGAATTCAACGCATGCGATGAAGACGATACTGAGCGGATCGCTCCCATTATCGCACAGCTTGTGCCCGGCGGCAGCGGCGTGATCCTGACTGCACCGGTATTTTTTGACTACGGGATCTTCACAAATTTCGGGAGCGGATGCTATGCAAATGCAAACTTCACCGTACTTGACTGCGCTCCTGTAAAAATAGGCAGCAATGTCTTTTTCGGCCCAAACTGTTCTCTTCTGACTCCGGTACATCCCATGCTGTCCGATGAAAGACGGATGCGCAGATCCGCTGACGGAACCATATATGACCTCGAGTATGCGCGTCCTATCACAATAGGGAACGACTGCTGGATAGCCGGGTGCGTGACGATATGCGGAGGAGTCACCATCGGAGAAGGCTGTGTGATAGGCGCAGGCAGCGTGGTCACACGGGATATCCCGTCAGGGGTATTTGCGGCCGGCAATCCCTGCAGACCGATCAGAAAGATCACCGAAGCTGACAAGATTATTACCGAATGATCAATAATTGTTTTCGGTAGATGCTTAATTTCGTATTCGGTTGAGTTATTTAGTCATCTTCATCATCGCCGGATCGAGATGATCCAAATGACGATACAAAGTGAATATCTCCTGAGTCAAGATCGAGCGCCATGTTATCCGACATCTTCATTAGCAAGTCGCCGTCGGAGTCCATCAGCATCTTGTCCGAAATTGAAAGCCCGATTTCGCCAGTTTCTAAATCAAAATATGGATTGAACATAGCCAAACCCTCCGTTATACTTACCGTAGATTTCGTTTACCGCCTCAATGTAAATGTTGAACGAATGGTGATTTCGGTCGTTCCGGGTGAGATACATATTTTTCTTTTCCAAATATGCATCCCGCACTTCCAACCAGCAATCATTGTCCTTCAACCATTCCACACGATCGGTGAGCCCTTTCGACTGTGGGGCTTCGTTCCAGTAGTACTGATCCAACTGAACAATGCCTGTCTTCTGATGGATCAGTCGGTACCAGCTGCCATTTCGGTCAACTCTGATAATGCAGATGTCGATGCTGAACGGTGTCTTGTTGCCTTTTTTGAAAAAACGCTGATCCGTTGTAAGCGCCGAAGTCGAATCTTGGCACGGATTCCATCCGGCTTTGATGAGTACGCTGTCGAACACTTCTTTCACGTAGTTCTTAATTGTACGCCCATCATTGATGTTCGTATCTCCGCTGTCGATGATCTCGAGGTTATAATCGAGATCGATCGGTTCATTAGCGTTCTGCGTGATGAGGTTCTTTGCGCCGCTGCCGACGAGATGCTGCTTGACTTCCATGAGTCCGTCGCTGTTGATGGCTTGAACAAGTTGATTGACGATATCTGAGCAGAGCGACTTCATTCTGTTCAGAAAGTCCTTATCCTCAATCCAGTGATACATACCTTTTTCTCCTTGTTTCCCCAAGCCGCCCATCTGGCATCTTGACCAAATCGTTTTATTATACTCACATTTTATCAAAAATCAAGGGGTTTTTCAACTTTTTACGCAACTTTGCCGTTTTTCGAAGAAAAAGTGGCTAAAATCAAATAAAAAGAATGCCGCGAGAGTCGTAGACGCTCTCGCTGCTTCCTTGATGTCGGATCGCTCTGTCCAGCGCCATGATCGTAGCGACCGCGCCGTCGATGCGTTCCGTCGATTTTTCTTTGTCCGGCTTGATATTGCCAGCCGGGTCCGTCCGCACGAAGATGTTATCCATCATCCAGCGAAGCGGGGCGTTGCCGCCGTGCGCGATCCGTCCTTCGAGCACCAGTTTCATGAGTTCTTTCGAGGGGGGCGACATATCTTTGAAGCCCTGACCGAACGGGACGATCGTGAAGCCTTCGTTTTCGAGGTCTTGGCTCATCTGCACCGCACCCCACCGGTCGTAAGCGATCTCGCGGATGTTGTACTTCTTGCCAAGTTCGACAATGAACTGTTCAATGAATCCGTAGTGAATGACGTTGCCTTCGGTCGTCATCGCGCTGCCTTGCTTCACCCACACATCGTAGGGGACGTGGTCGCGTCTGACGCGCTGCTCGACCGTATCTTCCGGCACCCAGAAGAACGGGAGAACGATGTATTTCTCGTCTTCATCTCTGGGCGGAAATACGAGAACAAACGCTGTGATGTCGGTGCTGCTCGACAGGTCGAGTCCGGCATAGCATTCGCGCCCGATGAGCGCATCGGGATCCACCGCTGTATCACACTTGTCCCATGCGTCCATCGGCATCCAGCGCACGCTCTGCTTTACCCACTGATTGAGCCGGAGCTGCCGGAAGAGGTTTTCTTCTGCCGGATTGTCCTTCGCGCTCTGGTATGCTGCTCGGAGTTTATCTATGTCCACCGTCACGTCCAGCGACGGGTTCGCCAGATACCAGTTCTTTTCGTTCGACCAGTCCGCGTCATCCGGTATTCCGTAAATGACCGGATAGAACGTCGGGTCGATCTTCCGCCCGGCGAGGATGTCCTGCGCCTTCTGGTGCACCTCCCAGCAAATGCTGTTCCGGTCGGTGCCTGCAGTCGTGATCAGGAAGAAAAGCGGCTGCTTCCGGGCGTCGCCGGATCCGTGCGTCATAACATCGTATAAGAGTCTGTTCGGCTGTGCGTGCAGTTCGTCGAATACGACGCCATGGACGTTGAGTCCGTGCTTTGTGTATGATTCCGCCGACAGCACTTGATAGAAACTGTTCAGCGGGGTGTAGACCAATCGCATTTGGGAAAGTACCGGCATGATCCTCTTTTTGAGCGCCGAGCACAGTTCCACCATCTGGCATGCGACATCGAACACGATGGACGCCTGCTGCCGGTCTGCTGCGCAGCCGTACACTTCGGCACCCCATTCGCCGTCGCCAGCCAATAAATAAAGAGCGACCGCTGCTGCGAGTTCGCTCTTGCCTTGCTTTTTCGGTATTTCGATATATGCCGTGTTGTATTGTCTGTATCCGTTTGCTTTGACCGTTCCGAAGACGTCCCGCACGACCTTTTCCTGCCACGGCAGCAGTTCAAAGTTCTTTCCGTGCCATTCGCCCTTCGTGTGCTTGAGGGCGGAGATAAATGCGACGGCGCGATCGGCGAGACTGGCGTTTGTGATGATCTTCTTTTCCGGGACTATGATTTTCTTTGCCGCCAATCGCTCTGTCCCTCCTTGATTTCGACAAAAAACGACAGCGTTCTCGCTGCCGCCTGTCTGTTATTTTGCTGTGTCTTTGAGCTCGACTTCCTCGCCGATGATCTCCAGCGCCTCCTTGTAGCTGCCCGCTGCCATCACTCTTTTGACGATCGCATCGTGCCGTCCCTTCGTGATCTCCCACGGTGTGCCTTTATTGTTATGCCGCATGATCTTGAGCAGCATGCCGAGTATCCAGAAGATGTT
>JAFSTX010000018.1 GCA_017445585.1 Lachnospiraceae bacterium | reverse complement strand
CACTGTCACCACGGCCTCAAATTCAGTGCGCGTTATGTCTTTTATAATGTCTTTTTGCGTACTTGTTTTATATGAGACCGTCCTGAGATCTTCTACCGATCCTGTCAGCTCGACCCCGGAATCTCTGAGCTTTTTTCTGGCAGCACTTACCGACTCGATAGCCTTCTCATGATATAAATGCAGATGCTTCTTCCATTCCTCTTTGTCCTGTGCAATTATTATCTCCAGAAGCTGTCTGGTCTCTTCCTGAGTCTTACGCAGCGGCTCCGTGATCAGAATTCTGACAGACATGAACAGCACCACCGGAAGCACCAGAATCACTATCCTGAGCCACAAATACTTATCTCTGGCAAAAGTCCTGTCCTTACATTTGAAATAAGTAAGCACAGAAAGAGCTACGAAAAACACATATATTGCAATAAAGCCATAGCCCGACGGGAGGAAATGCAGCAGCACTCCTGACGGCAGCAGTGTGGCGGGAAGTGCCCACCCGTAAAACGTAAAACCCAGTCCTCCGAACAGGAAACAAAAAACCTGGTATAATATATTCAATCCGGGAATAAAGGCAAATGTGAGTGACCATTTCTTATTTAGCAACTTTGTTAGCGAATCCACGATATTTATCCTCCTTTACACCTTATTAATCCCAGATTAGATTAAGGAATCCTCCAATGCCATTTGTTATATTATTCTTTGCTTCTTCTGGAAAAAGACTTATTTCAAATCCAACTCCAAAATAAATACTACCACTTAAACACAAACCATCAAACAATTCTATCTGAATACCAATTGTAGCAAGATATAGACCTGCTTTATATGACATACCATCAATAGATAATCCACATCTTGCTTCTGCTATTAGTATATCATTAGCAAAAACAAAACCTCCATCTTCTTAAGTATACTCTGAATGAGACGCTGAAGCATGTGCTTCACCCCAAATGCCATCTTTTCCTACACTACCGTTTGCACTAATATCTTTCTCGCAAATCTTGATATTAGAGTTTTCTTTTTGATATTCTCTTAATAAATATGCTGAGTAGTTAACTTTATAACAGCTTCCTGAATCTGTCATTAAAGTATTTGATGTTTGTACAGGTTTATTTCCTTCTGGATCCCCATCGTTCACCGGCTCATTATTACAATACACAAACATATTGTTTACGATAAAGGCCTGCCCGGTGGAGACATAGACATCCGCATTCAGGAACCTTCCGTTAGCCGGATCATAATACCTGCTCTGGAGATAGTAGTAACCGGTCTCGCCGTCGTAGACATATCCGCGGTTGCGGAGGGGATTGTATGCACCGATGGTGGAAGCGAGCGTGCCCGCGGTATCAAGCAGCCTGCCCCATGCATCGTAGCTGTAGGCTACTACTGGGTTTCCGGCGGCGTCCGCAATTCCCGCGATATCTCCCTGAGCGTTTCTGATATAGTAGTAGTCCTGGGTTCCTATGGCATCGCTCGAGTAGCTTACTCCTCCGACATTTGTCAGTATATCACGCCAGCCGGATGAACGGTAGCTGTAATTTATCACTCCTGTCTGCGGTCCGAGTGTCCCTGTGGTGAATCTGCTGTTTTCCCGGCTTTCCTGCTGCTGGAAGCAGAATGCCCGTTCCGGCAGGAAGACCCTCTCTTTTTTTCCTGCTGCCGGAAGCAAAATACCCGTTCCGGCAGGAAGAAACTCTCTTTTTTTCCTGCTGCCGGAAGCAGAATGCCCGTTCCAGCAGGAAGACCCTCTCTTTTTTTCCTGCTGCCGGAAGCAAAATGCCCGTTCCGGCAGGAAAAAACTCACTCTTTTTCCTGCTGCCGGAAGCAAAATACCCGTTCCGGCAGGAAGAAACTCTCTTTTTTTCCTGCTGCCGGAAGCAAAATACCCGTTCCGGCAGGAAGACCCTCTCTTTTTTTCCTGCTGACGGAAGCAGAATGCCCGTTCCGGCAGGAAAACCCTCTCTTTTCCTGTCTAATTAAGCAATCTTGCCTCACCTACCTCTTGGAGCATACCGTAAAACCGGAAAACAGTAAATGGAAAAACGGAAAGTTCAGGGGGTTACGAACTGGAATATTTTTCCACATGCATCGAAAGCGCGAGATTACGTGATTTTTTACAGCCAGAGCCGCCCCTGAATGCTGCAGACCAATTAAAAAATGACCGGCATACGGACTGCATGTCGGTCATCTCTCAAAGAAAAAACACCCAAAGTCAGAAGAATTTGCTGCATCGAAAAGCACGGCAGCAGCCGGCGTCCTGTAGCCGGCAGATGATTTACAGAAATCGAGCCAGGAAATCTCTCGTCCTCTGATTCACCGGATCGACCATTACCTGAGTCGGCGGGCCTTCCTCGGCTATCACGCCGTCGGCCATATAGACCACGTGAGTGCTCACGTCCCTGGCAAAGGACATCTCGTGTGTCACGACCAGCATCGTCATGCCGTCGCGCGCAAGATCCCTCATTACATCCAGTACCTCTCCCACCATCTCCGGATCGAGAGCGGAGGTCGGCTCGTCAAAGAGCAGGATCTCAGGCTCCATGGCCAGCGCCCTCGCTATGGCGACACGCTGTTTCTGGCCGCCTGAAAGCTGGTCGGGCTTCGCGTTTATATACTCCTGCATTCCGACCTTGCCGAGATAGTACAATGCCCTCTCGCGGGCATCGGCTTTGCTGGCCTTTGCCACCTTAACCTGACCGTAGATACAGTTTTTGAGTACGGTCATATTGCTGAAGAGATTAAAGCTCTGAAAAACCATTCCGACCTTTGCGCGGTAGGCACACTGATCGATGCGGCTGCCGGTCACATCCTGACCGTGATAGAGTATCTCGCCGCTCGTCGGCGTCTCGAGCAGATTGATGCAGCGCAGCAGTGTACTCTTGCCGCTGCCGGAGGCCCCGATGATGCAGGTCACGTCGCCCTTTGACACGTTGAAATCGATGTCTTTTAAGACCTCATGACTGCCAAAGGACTTGGACAGATGTCTGATTTCCAGAATATGGTCGCTCATCTCTTACCTCCGAATTCACGGCTGCGCTCCTCAAAGGGCTCTCCCGCGCTGTTTCTGTAGGTACCCGCAGCCATGACCAGCTGATCGCTGCTCGCAAGTTCGTAGGTCTTGTCGCCCTTCATCTTTTTCTCCAGAAGCCTGAGGAGTCCGGAGGCTATGAGCGTCAGCGCCAGATATCCGAACATCTCCATAAAGGCGGAGGGGAAATACGTGAAGATCGCGCCGGAGACCATCTTGTGCACGGCAAAGAAATCCGAAAATCCGATAATGAACATCACCGATGTATCCTTGATATTGATGATGTAGTTGTTGCCGATCTGGGGCAGGATGTTGCGGAAGGCCTGCGGCAGGATCACACCTGTCATGGTCTGCCAGTGGTTCATGCCTATGGCCTTCGCGCCTTCGGTCTGCCCGATATCGATGGACATGATGCCGCCTCGGACGGACTCCGCCATATAGGCGCCGGTATTTACAGACACTACGACTATACTGACGGTCCATATGCTGTCAAAGGACGTCCCGAAGAAATACGGGATACCGTAGTAGATGAAGACAGCCTGAAGGATCATTGGCGTCCCGCGGAACACCTCCACATAAACTCTCAGAATGACCCTGATTATTTTTAGGAGGATTTTCTTGGCAAGGGGGTCACGCGGGTTTACGGGTATGGTGTTCAGCACGCCGCAGACAAGGCCGATCACACAGCCGATCACAGTCGCTATGGTCGCCAGGATAATCGTATTCTTGATTCCGTCCAGATAGACCGTTCCGTATTTGTCCCAAATACCGGCGATATCTGAAAATAGTTTAGCTAACATAGTCTCTCCGGGTCAAAAAACAGATGATGTGCTCTGTGGTTCTCACTCGGCGCTCAGAGGCTGGACCTTGATCGCCTCGGCCATAAGCGCGTTAAAATCGTCAGCGGTCTTGTCCGCGAGATAAGCGTCGATGGCGTCCTTAAGGGCGGTGTTGCCCAGCTGGACCGAAACGCCGATATTTACTTCCTCTTCCGATACTTCAAAATCATCTCCGCTTCCCGCGAAATCCAGGATCACGAGGTCGGGATAGGCGATGACAGCAGCCTGAGCGGTAGGCATATCGGTGCATACGAAATCGCAGGTACCGGATTCGAGCGCCATCAGCATCGCAGGGGCAGACTCAGAGGCGTTCTGTATGACCGCACCCTCGATCTGGGGCAGGCAGCTGTCATACCAGATGGTGCCGAGCTGGCTCGTGCAGCTTCCGCCGGACAGATCCGAGATTCCGGCCGCGGAGGCGTACTGGCTGTCAGCCTTGGTCAGACAGACGATGGTGGCATAGAGGTAAGGGCCCGCAAAGGACACCGACTGCATGCGTTCGGAGGTCATGGACTGGCCTGCGATGACCGCATCGACAGTTCCCGACTGTACTGCCGGTACCAGCGAATCCCAGTCAAGCTGTACTATCTCGAGGTCACAGCCGATGGACTCGCAGATCGCCTTTGCCGTCATGACGTCATAGCCGTTTGCGTAGAGCGCGGAATCCTTGATCGGGACAGCTCCGTTGGAATCGTCGGGCTGAGCCCAGTTGTAAGGCGCGTACGCGCACTCCATAGCCACAGTCAGCACTCCGTCCTCAAGCCCGGGTATATCGAGGCTCTTGCCGGAACCGCTGCCGCCGCATCCTGCCAGCGACATGATCATAACTACTGCTGCCAAAAATGATACAAACCTTCTCATATTCTTCCTTTCTCCGGAATCCATGCCCTCCGGATGGGCACTTCGCGGAAATCCCGCTATAAAAAAGAAACAGGTCATGATAGATATCATGACCTACAAAATGCGAATACAAGATGTTTGTCACGACAGCTCTCCGCAGTTATCTGCGACAGTCAAAGAGATATTGTCCCTTTGCCCAGGTACCGCGGGTCCGGTAAGACCCTAAGCCCTTCGGCGGCGTCCCCTTTCGCCTCCGGGATAACCGTCCCAGATCGGAAGCTACTGATGTCGGCCGCGCCTCTATCATGTTTATGGGCGGGATTATATCACCCGCCCACGCTTTAGTCAACTAAATTTTGATAGAAAATTATATTAATTATCTCTGCCGTTTTGCAAAGATGCATCTGATCACTTCTATGAGCGATATCAGGCACATTGCGATCAGTATTATTACGATGTGAACAGTCTTAGTCTGCGAGACCATCGGAGTCACAAGCGGAAGCGTGACTATCAGATAGAACACGAATTCAGGGAGGTTTTGCGCGCTGAGGGCCTCATTGTCCCTGAGGAAGAACCCAAACGGGATCAGGAAAAAACCGAGCGTATATGCGTGTGCCTCCTGGAAGAAAACGAGGATCAGTGCCAGAATCAGCCAGTTCGTCTCTCGCTTCCTGCTGCGGATGAAGGATACGAGCAGGAGGACGATAGAGACGACCCTTACTATCGTCAGGATCAGCCCCTCATTCAGCCCGCGTATGCCGAAAGCTCCGTCCAGAATGTGCATGACGAACTGCACTATAGCGCCGAGTCCGAATACGCCCTTGCCGTCACCGGCGAACTGGAGCAGTTCCCTGAAAAAAACGCCTATCGCCGCGACACCTTCAAATACAAAGAAAGGCAATATAAAAGCCAGAACGCCGTAGATCACGGCACGCACCGCCTGCCCCCATCTGCGGTCCTTGATCAGGATCAGACCGAAGATCGCGGGATAGAGCTTGAGCCCCGCCGCAAGCGCAAGCGCGATGATCGCCAACTCTCTCATCACCCTGCTCTCCGCGTCGTAGAACATGGCGAAGACGAAGCTGAGCACCAGCGCGATCAGCGTTATATTGCCCCGCTCTATCGCATACAGATTACCGAAGGAGAAAAGGAAACAAAGCGCGACCGCCTTTGGACGCGGTACGCTCCCCTTAAGAAAACGTTCGGACAGATACAGGAGCGCGACAGCCGCCGCTATGCTGTAGATGACAAAGGGAAGCAGGGCCTCCTGCCTGAAGCGTATATCCAGCTCCGTCCCGCGCATATGGACCACCTCGTCGTGATCCTGCGCCCATCTGACTGCTATCCGATCCGGCATTGAAGCCTGCAGCACATAGAAGAACAGATTCGCCAGCGGCGGATACAGAGTATGATAGCGGCTGTATGGCACGCCGTCGCTCGTCTCGATATAGCTATTGAAGAAGTCCATCCCCACGTCCATATCGGGCGTGTCATCCTGGAAAAAGACCAGAGGGTAGGCTCTGCCGTCCGACACGGTGACCGCCGCAAGCAGCACTGCCAGCGAGAGCACCATCAGCGCGACAAATACGAACGACGGTCTGCGCAGACTATCCTTTATTGAAGAAAATGCTTTTGACATCAGGGTCCTTTCTCCCGCACAGGGCTGCCTGCTATCTCACTTTCAGCACCGGGAAACCGTCACTGCCATGCTCCCATTCCGCGAAATCCACCTGATATACCCAGTCAGGTGCAGCTGTCCGGTCTGCTGGCTCTTCGTCGTTACCGATCAGATCGGCTTTACTTGACGCGTGATTGTTCAGCGTCAGGATGATGTCATCCAGTTTCATATAGCTCTCTCTCACCGTGACGCTCCTTGGATCTCCTCCGCCTGAGATGACTCCGGAATCGATCAGCTCATATACGTCATAAACATTCTCACAGGCGCCGGCCTCAAAGGTCAGGGCCCCGGCCATCCCTTTGGCACTGCAGGAACTGCGGCTGACGCAGTTGATCACGCTTCCGCAGAAATTATCCGCTATTCCTCCTGCACGCAGGCCGGTGATATCTGAAGCTGTATAGCAGTTCACGATCGCACAGTCAGCATCGACCGCGTGTGACGCGATCACGCCGGAATATGCGCCTCTGACCTGCCCGCCGACGATGCCGAGATTGCAAACCACGCCGCCGAGCTGGCCGAAGAAGCCCACGTTCTCATCAGGGTGTATGCAGTTCATATTTCTGATCTCATGCCCGGCGCCGTCATAGATCCCGCAGAAATACCTGCCGCTTCCGAAGCGCCCTATAGGTATCCAGTTCTGCACCGCGGACAGATCGATATCCGCCGTCTGTCTGAAGAAAACGTCTTTGTAGTCATTGCCGTTATCCACACTGCGCTGCAGGAAGACCAGGTCGTCCGCGCTGCTGATAAGATACGGCGATTCCTTTGTCCCCTCTCCTTCAAACGAGCCGAGCTTTCCGGCAGCATCCCCATCCAGATAGAAAAGACGGAAGGTGTTGTTTTCGGACGCTTCGATCCTGCCGTAAAACGTATAGCCGTATTCAGAAGTCAGATCCAGCAGGAACTGTTTCATCCTTCGGGTCGCGGACACACCACCGCCCCTGAAAAGCCTTTCGTGCGAATCATACGCATTTTCCGAAGTTTCATATATCAGGATGGCCTTAGGGAGATTCTCCTCGAGTGTAAGCATATCCCGATCTATCGAGCTGTCGGAGACGACATCAAACCACTGAACTTTTGCCCTGACGCCCGGGTCAGTCCTGTCGCAGATAGAATAAAAGACCGGAATATGGGGGAAACAGTATATGGGATCGTCACTGTCCGTATGCTCTGTGATCACGTGATATATCGTCTCGCAGGCTTCCAGAGTATCCTCCGAGAGGCCTATGCCGCGCAGCAGCGGGATATCGGGCGATTCTTCCACACTGGCCCACAGATCTGCCTCATCCATGTCCCACCAGTTATAGGTATTGGCCATCTTTTTGGCTCCGCACTGGAGCGTCAGAACGAGCGCGCCCAGCACCGCCGCCCCGGTAAAGAGATCCGCATATCTGAACTGCAGATTATACAACACCACTCCGGCGATGAAACCTACGGCAAGCGTCGACTGGCCCTCGGCTATCCCTCCGGACATCCCGCAGCCCCACGCGATCGCAATATATGCGCCGGCGATCGCTATGTACTGGAGTTCTCTTATAGTAAGTGTGGTCCCCTTCGATGACCTGTGTACCGTTCTGACCACCATTACAATAAAGAGCGGCAGCATCACCAGGAAAAGCGCATAAGGATTAAGGTAATCCAGTCTGTCAAAAGTCTTTGCGGGACCGGGATGCTTTGCAAAGACCATAAAGGCGGCAGCGCTTACCACCAGAAAAGCGACTGTGATCACGGTTCTTGCCATGCCGCTTCCCTCTGCGGTCCTTCCGGGCAGGTATCTCTTCGCTGCAAAGCTCGCTGCCACGAGTATCAGCATCACGGCCGACAGACCGGACACCATTACAAATACGTTCATATTATTGGGGATCCAGTTAAAGATTACCGCGAGCGCTCCGCCTTTAGCTGCCAGAGCAGCCGCGCCGGTCTGGGCAAAGAATGCTCCCAGGCTTCCTTCGATCAGCATGATCAGACCGCAGATGAGCATCGGGACTGCAAATCCCGCGGCAAACGCAAGCAGCCTGCTCCAAAGTATCCGCAGCTTTTCATGCGTTACGAGGCAAACCGCCGTGATCAATATCAGAGCAAAGGCAAAAAATACCAGACCCATATTCTGTTTGATCAGCAGGAACAGGGCGTTCGAGACGCCGGCGGCTGTAAGAAGGCGCAGCGCTTTTCTTTCGTTATTATGGTTCCGTATGAACCTGATCAGAAGGAGAACGCTCAGCAACGAGAAAATATCCATCATGCGGATATAGTCGTAAAAGATCTGCACGACCTCCGACTGCATATACATTACTGATGCCACCGTGACCACCGCAGAGATCCGGTCGTCGAAGAGCTCTCTGAATATCAGGAAGATCACCAATGCGATCAGCACAAAGAATATAACTCCGATAAATCTGAGAACGATCAGATCATATCCGAAGATGCGGGTCACCAAAGCAATGAACCTGATGTAAAGCGGTGTAAACAGATAATCGAAGTCGCGATAGACCACCTCGCCGGCGTTGATGCACTGGGCGTAATAGGTATACCAGCCCTCCGCAAAGGGCAGGGTCTGATTATACAGGATGCCCGGATAAATGCCACTGACGAGAAGCGTCATCAGCAGGTACTTCCAGGCACTCAGAAAAGATATTATTTTCTTGATCGTGAAGGTAGGTTTCTTCTTCATGCGCGGTTACTGCTCCATGGTAAAACAAAATGACATAATAAACCAGGCGGCGCATTTTTGATTACGATGTGCCGCCCGGAAGATGACGATTACCTCTTACGCCTCAGTAAAGGCATCCTTGTCCAGTCCGCAGATCGGGCAGGTCCAGTCCTCGGGGAGATCCTCCCACTTTACGCCTTCAGCTTCCTCGTCATAAACATAACCGCAGGGGCATTCATATTTCATGATCACGTCCTCCTAATACTTGTTTAAACAATATATACCAAAAATACCGACTTTTTTCAACATATAACTGAAGATGGGAAGGTATGGCCTCAGGGGGCGCGGTGGGACATTCACCTGAGGCGGTATACAGGCGAACCATACATCTGCGGGGCGTACAACTGGTGCCGTAAACATGTAAGTCGTATTTCCGGTGAGGATGACAGGTGTGCTTCCCTGTGATAGAATGGGGAAAACGGACCGTGAGGTGTCCGCATAAAGAAAACGGAGGTGCAACATGGCAACCAGGATACGGCACTACTGCGGACCTATTTTTCTGGAGTTTGACGGCAAGTATATCCGCGAATACTGCGGACCGATCAGATATGAGTATGACGGCAAATACATCCGCGAATACTGCGGGCCCGTCCGCTACGAGATCGACGGCAGATACATCCGCCAGTACTGCGGGCCTGTCCGCTACGAGTTCGACGGCAGATACTTCCGTCAGTACTGCGGACCGATCAGAGCCGAATATGACGGCAGATACATCCGCGAATACTGCGGACCGATCAGATATGAGATCGACGGATTTCTGGGCGATGGTCAGGTCGCCGCGATCCTGTGCCTACTCTTCGCCTGACATCCCGGAGACGGACGGCGCCGGAGCATCTTAGCGCAAATTCTTTGTACAATTCATATTTTTCTTGCAAAATTGTCGGACTATGATAGAATATAGTTAAAGAATTTAGTAAAGGAGATGATCACATGTTATTTGCTTACAAAGAAAACAACATCAGATTCACTCAGGACTACAAGGATGCCGTCGAGAAAAAGATCGGCAAAAAACTCGGGAAATTCTTTCCGGAGGACACCACCGCACATGTAGTACTCACCGGAGAGGGAGAGTTTAAGAGGATAGAGATCACCATACCGCTCGGAAGCGGCATCATCCGCACCGAGCGCAGATCCGCGAGCGTGCATGATGCCATCGATATGGCCCAGGAGGCTCTCGAGCGCCAGATGATGCGTCACCGCAAGAAGCTCATCGACAAATACCAGACTCCCGGCTTTACGCCGCAGTACGATATCGAGGAGCCCGAGGAGGACGAGGACGAGATCCGCATCGTACGTACGAAGCGTATCGCGATCAAGCCCATGGATCCTGAGGAGGCCTGCCTCCAGATGGATATGCTCGGACACGATTTCTTTGTATTCAGGAATTCCGATACCGACGAAATCAACGTAGTATATAAGAGAAAAGCCGGGACCTACGGTCTCATCGAGCCCGAAGACTGACAGATCTCCCACACTGAAGCCGCACCCCCCCGGGTGCGGCTTTTTTGTCCTGCAGCTCAAAAGACAGAGCTGTCGAAACGCCTTGTTTTTCAGGGTTTCGACGTGTTTTACCAAAGCATTTTGTCCTATAAGCTCCAAATCGAGTAGGGGAGATTTTATTCTCCCCTCTCACACCACCGCACATGCCGTTCGGCATACGGCGGTTCAACATAACTTCAAAGCATGACGCTCATTGTAGTAATCAAGACAGCTTACAAGCCCTGCCTTAGCGAGTACT
>JAFSTX010000017.1 GCA_017445585.1 Lachnospiraceae bacterium | reverse complement strand
CTTTCTTACGGTCACTCAAGGGACCAAGGAGAATTCGGTCACACCAATGCTTACCTATCATACAGCTTAAACAATGAGAGGTATAAGGCCTAACTGGCTGTTAGGTTACTAATACCTACAATCTATATATTAGGAGGAGTACAGATGGCAAGGATAATAGCCGTAGCGAACCAAAAAGGCGGAGTGGGCAAGACCACCACGGCCATAAACCTGTCGGCAGCATTGGCCTCGGCAGGAAAAAAAGTTCTGGCGATAGATATAGATCCGCAGGGCAACATGACCAGCGGCCTCGGAGTAGACAAGGACAGCGTGCAGTACAGCGTATACGAGCTTCTGATAGGTGAATGCGATGCGGAAGACTGCATCACCGGGACAGTATGCCAGTGCCTGGACCTGATACCCGCACATGTAAACCTGGCGGGAGCAGAAGTCGAGCTGCTCGATGCAAAGAGACGCGAATATCTGCTGAAAGACAAGCTCGGAGCCGTAGAGAGCAGATACGATTATGTGATTATAGACTGCCCGCCTGCGCTGAGCATGCTGACCATCAACGCCCTTACCACGGCAAAGGGAGTGCTCGTCCCCATTCAGTGCGAATTCTATGCGCTCGAAGGACTGGCGCAGCTCCTTTATACCATAAATCTCGTCAGAGACAGGCTGAACGGAGATCTGAAAGTACAGGGAGTTGTCTTTACCATGTACGACTCGCGCACAAACCTGTCCGCAGACGTAGTAGATAACGTGAGGAACAACCTTGATCAGCACATATACCGTACTGTGATCCCGAGAAACGTCAGGCTGGCAGAGGCGCCGAGCCACGGTCTGCCGATCAATCTCTACGATCCCAGATCCACCGGAGCCGAAGGCTACAGGAGGCTTGCCGAGGAGATCATATCAGAAGAAAGAAAAGGAGGCAGATGAGATGGCAAAGCATTCGGGACTGGGCAAAGGCCTTGATTCCCTGATCTCAAAGAAATATACCGAGGCGCCGCGGCCTGCGGCAAAAAAGCCTGCCGAGCCTGCTGAAACCGGCAAGGAAGTTAAGGTCAGCATAGACCTGATCACGCCAAACCGCGAGCAGCCCAGAAAGAATTTTGAGCCGGAAGCGCTGGCGGAGCTGACGGAATCCATAAAGCAGCATGGCGTGATCCAGCCGCTCATCGTCGTAAAGAAGGGCAAGGGCTTTGAGATCATCGCGGGTGAGCGCCGTTACCGCGCAGCAAAGCAGGCCGGGCTGAAGGAACTGCCCGTGATAGTCCGCGAGTACACCGAGAAGGAAAAAAGCGAGATCGCGTTGATCGAAAATATCCAGCGAGAAGATCTGAACCCTATCGAGGAGGCAAAAGCCTATGAAAAACTGATAAACGATCACGGACTGCGGCAGGAAGATCTGGCAGAGCGCATTTCCAAGAGCCGAAGCGCGATCACGAACACGCTCAGACTCCTTAGACTTTCCGAAAAGGTCCAGCAGATGGTGATCGATGGAAAACTCAGCGAGGGACATGCCAGAGCGCTTCTCGGTGCGGAGAACAAGTCGCGTCAGGAATCGCTTGCAAAACTGATCGCCGATAAAGGACTCAGCGTGCGTGAGACGGAGGCACTGGTCAAAAGAGGAAGCACGAAAAAGAAAAGACGTTCGACAAAGAACCCTGATGACGAAATATACGCGAGGCTTGAGGACGATCTGAAGCAGATCATGAGTACCAAGGTCACCATAAAGAGGGAGACTGAGGAAAAAGGTCGGATAATGATAGAATATTATTCGCTGGATGAGCTGGACAGGCTCACGGAGCTGTTCAAAAGAGGCAGAGAGGATTGAATATGACGGAACTGCTTGATTCGTGGGGAGTAAACCGCGACCTGCTCATACTCTTTTTCGGGATAATCATCCTGGCGCTGGCGGTCGTCTGCGTCATCATGATCGTCACGACGAGGAAGTTGTATAAGCGTTACGACTATTTCATGCGCGGCAAGGATGCCGAATCTATGGAGGATATGGTCAGGGAGACGCATACGAAGATGTTTTCGCTGCAGGATCAGGAGATGGAGAACCGCGACCGTATCAAGAGACTGCAATTCGGCGTCAACCAGGCGTATCAGAAGACAGGGGTCGTGCATTACAACGCTTTTGAGGGTATGGGCGGCCAGTCGAGTTTTGTGCTGGCGCTTCTGGACAGCCGTGACAACGGCTTCCTGCTCAATGCCATGCACAGCCGGACGTCCTGCTACACTTATATTAAGGAGATAAAGGAAGGAAAGCCCGATACGGCTCTTGGAGCTGAGGAACAGGAAGCCCTGAACAGGGCGCTGGGGAAATGACTGCTCTGCAGCATATACGACGAAGGGGAAGGGAAAGCGACCGTTCACAATCTGTTCACAATTTATTAAAGAAAGATTAACCTGATAATCATTCTTTTTTCAATTGTGTGCGGTACTATACTATCGTAAACAGAAGCAAACTTTTTCATAATTGAAGAGTCTATATGACTCCCCTCCCTTTTTGATAAGCCCCGCGGCAACGCGGGGCGATTTTTTTCTGTTTTTGAAAAAGGTGTTGACAACATTGGTCTACACATATAGACTCATAATGGACGACAGATATAAACCAAAGCGACGTCACAGAAGGAACAAGCTATGAGCCAGTATCAAATGGGAGTTGTAGAGACAAGATTTGCAGAGATCATATGGGATAATGAGCCGCTTAGCTCGATGGAACTGGTCAGAAAAGCGGGAGAGCTTCTCGATTGGAAGAAATCGACTACTTTTACCGTGCTTCGCAGACTTTGCGAAAAGGGATTATTCCGGAACGAAAGCGGCGTCGTTACGTCGCTTGTGACCAGGGATCAGTTCTTTGCCGCGCAGAGCAGGCAATATATCGACGATATATTCGGAGGTTCGCTGCCGGCTTTTTTGGCCGCCTTCACGGCAGGAAAGAAGCTGACGGAGGCAGAGGCGGCCGAGCTGCAGCGGATAATAGACAGAACGGAGCACCGAAATGGATAAATTATTTCTGGAACTTTTAAACAGAAGCCTTGCGGCGGGGATCATAGTGCTGGTGATACTTGCGCTCAGAGTCGTTGTGAGGAAAAGCCCCAGAAAATATTTCGTCATGCTGTGGGCGCTTGTGGCAGTCAGACTTCTGGCGCCCTTTCATATAGAAAGTCCGGTCAGTCTGATCCCGAGTGCGGCTGTTTTGCCTGAGGAGATCGTTACGGGAGGGCCGGCGCGGCTCGAAACGGGTTTTGAAGCGATAGATGAGGCGATAAATCCCGTCTTCACAGGTGTGATGAAAGAGTTGAGTCCTTCTTCGACAAATCCCGCAGGAGATATCATAGGTGTGCTTTCCGTGGTCTGGCTTTGCGGAGCGGCGCTGATGCTGGTCTATGCATTTTTTAGCTGGCTGAGGATATACCTGAAGGTCAGGGCGTCTGTCCCCGCGGAAAGGCGCGTCCGCATCTGCGATTACATAGACGGAGCCTTTATACTCGGAGCAATAAGACCGGTGATATACCTGCCGTCGGGTCTTGAGGGAGAAGAGCGCGAGTACATCCTGGAGCATGAGAGAGCGCACCTTTCCAGGGGCGATCACCTCATAAAGCCCTTTGGATATCTTATACTGTCATTTTTCTGGTTTAATCCCTTGGTGTGGGCAGGGTACATTTTTCTGTGCCGTGACGTAGAGTACGCCTGTGACGAGAAGGTGCTGACGGCCCGCGGGAAGATAAACGCAAAGGCTTATGCAGAAACCCTGCTCCGGTTCAGCATATCCAGATCGCCTTTTACGGTTTCTCCGCTTGCTTTTGCGGAAGCGGGAGTAAAAGAAAGGATAAAAAGAATCATGAATTATAAAAAACCCGCGATAATAGCCGCAGTTGTCATCATAGTTGCGGGAATAGCAACCGCAGTGTGCTTTCTGACAGATCCAGCAAGGAAGGATATAACAGACACTGCCGATTCTTCCTCTCCCGCACAGACGGCAGAAGCAGCGGGAACAGATGGATTTATTATCGTCGGAACACAGACATCAAAAAAAGAGATATCAGAGATCAGCTTTACCACAGACGCTTTTGACACCGTGGTAGAGCCTTTTTGGGAGGATGAGGAATACGTATACAGCTTCGGCGGAATAATGTCGCCGTATTGCAGAGTTACATATATCGGCGGAGAAGCAGAAGCGCTCAAGGATGCGCTGAGCAGCCGTCATATAGACATTACCGATTTGGATAGATTTGGCATTTCCTATTATAAGGACAAAAAACGCGACGAAGAAACGGCGCTTTTGGAGGATATAAGAGCGCACCTGGAAAACCTTATTGCAGCTATGAGCGCAGAGAGCGTACATAAGGTCAAAGAGGAATATTTTGCTGAGATCGGTGAATACGTCATAGCCAAAAACTATGAGCTCAAGAGGGAGTTTTTCAAAAAAATGACGACTGTGGGCGTAACCGGTCTGAAGACGGAGATCGTTCTGGAGCCCAATGCGGTAAAAAAGGCACAGAGCGGCGAACCTTTCTGGGCAAGTGCGGCTATCAGCTTTAATTACGGAGATTATTCTTCACTTCGTGTGGATACGTTTGACGTTACAGTCAGCAGGCGCTATGGATCCTATAGTGTACTGAAGCTGGAGATGGTCGATACGAGAGATCCGCAGACAGGCGAAGTTACAGCCAAAAGAGATCCCGAGATCGGGAAGGTTATCAGCGCGTTCATAGATCAGGCGCGTGAGTACACAGATCCGGAGCAGCGGTCAAAGTACGTGGAGGATACCTTCAATTATCTGTACAGGGATCGCGGGCGCGGGGACGTAAAGGACGTACATATAGAGGAGCTCGCATCAAACGTATTTACGCAGGATGACTATAAGATGGCGGTCGATGCCGCGATCACGGATTTTTATGCGACAAAGGAAGGTCTCAGGCTGCTGGAGATCGGCTGCATAACAGAAAACGACCGGGACCCCGTTTTAACGGAATACTTTGCCCATCCTGAGAAATATATGCTGCTCAGAGGTTCCTGGTGCGAGCAGACAGGCGGCATGGCGGACTCAATCTATACAGACTGGATCTGGATCATGGAAAAGAACGTCGCCGGAGGCTGGGACCTGAAGGAGATAGGAAAAAGATAAAAACTTGTATTTCCCGTAAAAATCACTATAATTAATATAATTGTGATTAATGAACGGAGAATGCCATGTTTTTTTGTCCAAGATGTGCAGCAACAATAGAAGAAGGAACAAAAGTCTGCCCTAAATGCGGACTTGAGATAATGGACGATCCCGCGGATCAGGCGGAGCAGCTGGCAGAGCTGCTCGGGCTGGAGCTGCCGGACGACTACGAGGAAACAGAAGACACGGAAGCGGCTGAGCTTACGGAGGCTGCTTCGGAAGCTGATCCGCAGACAGGAGAAGCTGTTGCGGAGGAGGTGATTGCGGCTGTTGCCGTCGAGACCGTGACGGAGGAGATAATTGCCGGGGCAGAGACTGTGGAAGAGCCCATAACTGTGACCGAGGAAGCCGCTGCAGTCGATGAGGCGGTCGAAGAGACTGTGGAGGAGACCATAGAGGAAGCCGCAGAGGAGATCACTGCCGCTGTCGGGACCGTGACAGAGGAGGCAGCCGCCGACGAGAAAGTAACTGCAGAAGAAACTGAAGAAGAGACAGCAGCCGCAGAAGAAGAGCTTGCTGCTAAAGAGCAGGAAGCCTGGGAAACTGCTGCAGCTGTCGGGACCGCGACAGAGAAGGTAAGTGCCGAAGCAGAGACCGTGACCGAGGAAACGGCTGCAGTCGATGAAGCAGTTGAGGCAGCTGCGGATGAGACCGCAGACGAAAAGAAGCCGTCTTCCGGCAATCTGCGCATGGCGATCGGCGTTATAGTGACGGCTGCGGTCATCATTGCAGCGATTCTGCTGATAAAGAACTGCTCCGGCAGGCAGTCCGATACAGACGCTGCGCAGCCGTCAGAATATGTGACGAGCGAAGAGGCCGAGCCTACGGGCGAGAGCACCGCAACAGTAGACTCCACCGTCGGCCTGCCAACTACCGAAGCACCTACCGAGCCTGTCACTGAGGAGCCAACTACCGAAGCACCTACCGAGCCTGTCACTGAGGAGCCCACTACCGAAGCACCAACCGAGCCTGTTACCGAGGAGCCCACGACTGAGGCTACTACGGCTTCCGGCGCAAAGGTCCCCGCTAAGCTTCAGATCTCCGGAGTTTCAGACGATAACTATATCCTGCCCGATTCCGGAACGAGCAAATATTCCAGGTCTGTGATCGGAGGAATGAGTGACCGCCAGCTGCGTTATGCCAGAAATGAGATTTGCGCCAGAGCGGGACGCAGATACAGCTCTTCCAGCGAGTATGCGGCGTATTTCGAGCAGTTCGACTGGTATGACCCGCAGTACAGCGGCAGCTATTTTGATGAGCACTGCGATGAGCTGATCAACGAGTATCAAAAGCAAAATCTGGATTTGATAAATGCCGAGGAGTCGGCGAGAAGACGCTGACAACGGTATAATTACAAGTACAGGATCCTGCCCTCAGGCAGGATCCTGTGTTTATAAATTCTTAATAACTTTTATCAATACTTTAAGGCACGGACAAACTTTCTACACATTTGTCTGATATATTATGACCATCAACACAAGTTGTTGAACCCCTCTCCTTTCTCACATTGAAAGGCCCCTGCCTAAAAAACAGGGGTCTTTCGCTTTTACAGATCAAAAAGAATATCGCCGTATGAGGGGAATGGCCAGAGCTTCTTGTCCACGCATTTTTCCAGTGCGTCGAGAGGTGCACGCAGTTCCTCCATCGCAGGTGCGACTTTTTCATAGAATGCGGCAGCTTTATCCGGGATTGCGGGTGTCTCCTCCGCTTCGCGGATCTTCTGCTCCAGGGAGAGGGCTTTCTCTCCTGCCTCGGACAGGAGATTAAGCACACGTGCGAGCAGCTCTTCGGATACGGTCGTATCGGCGCCCGGCAGAGCAGTGCGGACCTGATTGATCGAGGCCGAGAGTTCACCGGTGTATTTGATCACGGCAGGCAGGATCTGCTTGCGCGTGATGTTGAGCATGGTGCGGGATTCGATATGGAGCTGGCTCACGTAATTCTCATATCTGATCTCGACACGGGCGCGCAGCTCTGCCTCGGAGAAGACTCCGAGAGATGAGAACATACGGATGCTCTCGGGCCTGACGAGTTCGGGGATGGCATCCACGGCTCCGGGAAGGTTCGGCAGGCCGCGGCGTGCCGCTTCCTCGACCCATTCCTGGCTGTAGCCGTTTCCGTCAAAAAGGATGCGGCCGTGCTGCTCCATGTTGCGGCGGATCACTTCAAAGACTGCGCTCTCGGGATCATTGGCGCCTTTGATGGCATCTGCCGCTTCGTTAAAGGCCTCAGCCACGATGCTGTTAAGCACGGTGTTGCTGCCTGCGACCGAGTCGGAGGAGCCGACCATACGGAATTCAAAGCGGTTGCCGTTAAAGGCAAAAGGCGAGGTACGGTTGCGGTCCGACATATCCCTGTTAAATGCCGGCAGGAAAGGAACTCCCGTGCGCAGCTGCTCCTTTGCGAAGTGATGGGTACCGCTCTCGCGCGTCAGCTCCTGGAGTTCTTTTTCCAGAGTCTCGCCGAGATAAATGGAGATGATGGCGGGCGGAGCTTCGTCGCCGCCCAGACGGTGATCGTTGCCTACGCAGGCGGCGGAGAGGCGCAGCAGTCCGGCGTGCCGGTCCACGGCCGCGATCACGCAGGAGAGCACCAGCAGAAAACGAAGATTATCTTCATCAGTTTTGCCGGGGTCCATCAGGTTCTTGCCCTTGTCGGTGACCAGCGACCAGTTGTTGTGCTTGCCGGAACCGTTGATCCCGTTAAAGGGCTTCTCATGCAGCAGACAGGTCAGATCATGGCGCTCCGCCACTTTTTTCAGTGTCTCCATGATCAGCTGGTTCTGGTCGGTGGCTATATTCGCAGTGGAGTAAATAGGGCAGATCTCGTGCTGGCTGGGCGCGAACTCGTTGTGCTGGATTTTTGCGGGAACGCCGCTGCGCCACAGCTCGTCATTCACATCCTTCATAAATGCGCCTACGCACTCGTCGATGCTGCCGGAGTAATGTGCTGCGTGCTCCTGATCCTTGGCCGGCATCGCGCCAAAGAGTGTGCGTCCGGTGTAGACCAGGTCTTTGCGGCGGAGGTATTTTTCTTTGGAGATAAGGAAGTACTCCTGCTCGGGACCCGACATGGGTATGACGCGGGCGGCGGAGTTGTCGCCCAGAACGCGCAGGAGCCGCAGAGAGGCGGCATTTACCGCTTCCATGGAACGCAGCAGAGGTGTCTTTACGTCGAGAGCATCGCCTGAGTACGAGCAGAAGGCCGTGGGGATGCAGAGGATTGTGCCGGTGGCATCTTCCCTGAGGAAGGCGGGCGAAGTGCAGTCCCAGGTCGTATATCCGCGTGCCTCAAAGGTCGCGCGAAGTCCGCCGTTAGGGAAGGATGAAGCGTCCAGCTCGCCCTTTACCAGCTCTTTGCCGGAAAATTCGGAGATTACCTGAGCACTGCCGTTTTCAAGACCGATAAAAGCCACGTGCTTTTCGGCGGTGACGCCGGTAAGCGGCTGGAACCAATGAGAAAAATGGGTGGCGCCGTGCTCCAGTGCCCATTCCTTCATGGCTGTGGCGACTTCCTCGGCCGTGGCGAGCGTCAGCTCGGCTTCGCCGCGCATCGAACGCTCCAGCGCCGCATAGGCGCCTTCGGAAAGGCGCTCTCTCATCAGATGGCTGTCAAAGACTCTGCAGCCGTAGTATTCCGCTACTTTAAATGAAGTACTCATATCTGCCTCCGATCGCCTTTTCGGCTCGTCCTGGCGCATGACGGCGCACTTTTTTATAATGCGTTAGTATACTAAAAAATGCAGAAAAAGAAAAGAGCGGTTTTTTAACATGCAAAACCGCTCTGTACATGTGAAAACAGTCCTTTGAGCAGTCCGGGGCTCTCGCTGGCGGAGCTGCTCTCCGTACCGGCGGAGCCGCATCCAAACAGTATAAAAGCCATAGTCACCTCCGGCATGATCAGGAGCAGGGGTTCGTTATAGCCCAACATAATCTGCATGTCATCTGCGCAGACCCTTGGGGTAGTGGTTTTTGAGCCGTCCGCCGGAGGCCTTGGCCCAGCCGAGTGAGATGCCGCGGACGCTTGCAAGGCACCAGCCTTTGAGATCGGGCGCACAGACAAGCTCCGTACCGGCGATATATGCTGACGCATCATCTTCGGAAAGCTCTATGCGTCGCCTGACTCCGGAAGGACGCATCGCGAGCGCGAGTGCGTGGGACGGCACAAAACGATCCTTTTGCAAAGCGCCAAGCTGCAGACCCGGCCGGAGGCAGCGAAGCGCGCCGAGGTCGATAGCTGCGGGAGAGAGATACAGGTTATCGCCGAAAGCGGTGAACGTGCCTTGCGGGATCGCTGACAGATTATCCTCTGCGAAGGCCTTCCACGCGGCAAGCATGGGAGCAGGGATTTTCGGAGCTTTTCTGAGGAAGGGATACGAGTCTTCGCCGGAGGCGGGTCTGACGCCGGATTTTCTGATGACAGCGGCAAAATGCCCTTCTCCGTCCGCGAGATGAGGCCAGATCCTGAAGACCGCAGGGTCAGGCCCGAAGCTGTCATTATAAGAGGCCAGCGGCCCGCTGACCGCAGACAGATCTGCAGCACCCTCCGGCGCCGCTGCGATATCACCGCGCCGCGCAATCTCCAGCTCCCGATGCCGTGCGAGCAGATCTTTCACCTGCTCTTCGTCTTCCTCAGGCGCAAAGGTGCAGGTGGAGTATACGAGAGTCCCGCCGGGACGCAGCATACGCACCGCGGTATCCAGGATCTCCTGCTGCCGGCCGGCGCACAGCGCGATGTTGTCCGGGCTCCAGCAGGAGATCGCGTCAGGCTCCTTTCGGAACATTCCCTCACCCGAGCACGGTGCGTCCACTATCACGCGGTCAAAAAACTCCGGAAACCTCTCTGCCAGCACGGCGGGAGGTTCGCTTGTCACGATGGCATTTGCGATCCCCATGCGTTCGATATTCTGGGAGAGGACCTTTGCTCTGGCCGGCATGATCTCGTTTGAGATGAGGAGGCCGCTGCCGCAAAGCATAGCCGCAAGCGCCGTAGACTTGCCGCCCGGAGCCGCGCACAGATCCAGGATCCTTTCGCCGGGTGACGCGCCCGATACAGCGGCGACCAGCATCGCGCTGGCTTCCTGTATATAGTAAGAGCCAGCCTCGTGAAGCGGGCTTTTACCGGGACGCTCGTCCTCACCGTAGTAATATCCATCGATCGACCACGGGACGGAGCGTCCGTCCCCGGTCAGCTCCGGCAGCCTATCAGGCGTAACCTTCAGTCTGTTTACACGCAGCGCGCCCCTCTGCGGCTTATCATATGAAGAAAGAAATGCGTCATACTCTGCGCTCAGAAACTCATTCATCCTGAGGAGGAAACCCTCAGGCAGTGTGCTCTTGTCAAATCCCGTCATGCTCCGCCTCCTTCAGAAAAAGGTCCAGTGCTTCACGCAGCGCGGCAGCGCGGACAGTAAGCGCAGACACATCGGCTCCTGCGGATTCCATACGGGGCTGGAGTACGGATTCTTCGGAACCTGCAGACACCGTCTGGGGCGAGTGCACACTGCCGGCGGTTTCGTTTACATCGCCGCGGGCGACGAGGATCGCCTGGTAGGTGAGATCGAGTATCTGTCTGGCGTACGGCAGCAGGCGCCTGCCTGCGTCTGTCAGAGTAGTCTGTCTGCCCTTGCCGCGGACAAAGAGACTCACCCCCAGCTCCTCCTCGAGGAACTGCAGCTGGCGCGAGAGCGGCGGCTGAGCAATGAGGAGACTCTCGGCAGCTTTCGTGATACTGCCCTCGTCTGCTATGGTCACAAAGTATTTGAGATGACGAAGTTCCATGATTCCTCCGATATCATTATCTGACGTCTTTGCAGGGCTTGGCGGTCGACGTCGGAAATACAGGCCGCATATATACCTAAAATGTATTTATATATATAGTATAAGTATTATGCATCGGCAAATCAACTTGATAAAATAAATTTACAAAAATCAAACAACTCCTGCGGCTTCTAACGAAACTGCGATGTTGATACAAACTTCCTTTTAGCAAAGAGCGTCTGTCAGATTGTAATTGCCGACAATCGAAGCAGGCGTTCTTTCATTATGCTTTTTCGGCCCACGTCATCGGCCCGCGCGACATTTTAGAAATCTTTTATACATTAATCTCTTCTTTATGGTATAGTTATATGGTTTGAAATCAAATGATCACGTGGTAGTGTCAAGTGATCTATGAAAAAATAGAGCCAAAGAAAAAGGCTCAAAAGAACCTTGAAAATCTGTAGATATAGTCTGCTGAAGGCTTTCCGAGGGCTTAGGGCGCTGCCCTAAGAACCCGCAAGGGACTCGTCCCT
>JAFSTX010000016.1 GCA_017445585.1 Lachnospiraceae bacterium | reverse complement strand
GGAAACTGCTGAGTAGGCATCACATTTCTACTTCATACTCTCTCTTTCAGACCGGTAATCTTTAGTGGCCTGTTTGTTGTACATAATTCTCAAGGTTCAAATTTTTTCAATTAACTATTGACTTTTTATTAGTAGGCTTTTGTGTCTGTATCTTTTTTGAGTTCGCGCTCTTTATCACAGTCGCCGTTTTCGGCGCAGTTTTCTTCGCGGCTGCCCTTCCCGCTGCAGCTTTCTTTGCGATCATCCGTTGCTTTTTCCCGCCCGGAATGATCCGCTCGCCGGCCTCATGGCTCGAGAAAAAAGGCGTGAACGCTCCTGGCAGGAGCCGGACTCTGTCCACCGGCAGACATGTCAACATGGGAATTATAGCACGATAATGTTTCACGTGAAACATTAATTTGCGCGGGAAGGTTCAGCGGAGCGGCGATTTCTCGGGTTTGCCGGCTCTGCGCGGGAAGCGGTCGGACGTGTGAGCGACTTTTTTTATGATCAGAAATCTTCTGATCGCGTCAGTCCCGGGAAGCTGTACTTCTCTGACTGCGACGAGTTCCCCACCAAGCTGGCGGATCGCGCCTGCGGCGCTCTCTGTCTCCGCGTCACAGTCCTGCGCCTTGTAGGCGATAAAGACTCCTCCGACGCGCACGAAAGGCAGGCAGTACTCGCACAGCACGGGCAGAGCTGCCACAGCTCTCGATACGCACACGTCAAAGGCTTCGCGCAGCGCACTGTCTCTGGCAGCGTCTTCCGCGCGTGCGTGTACGGTCTCTGCCCCCTCTATAGACAAGGCGGCTATCACGTCGTCCAGGAAGCGGATGCGCTTGTCCAGAGAATCGATCATCGTCAGCCGGACTCCGGGACAGAGGATCTTGATCGGAAGGCCTGGAAAACCTGCTCCCGTGCCCACATCGACGATGCGCGGTCCAGGCAGCGTTTCACGTGAAACATCGTCCGCTCTCACGCCGGCGGACGAAGACGCAGTCTGCGATGCAGCTCCAAAAAATGTTTCACGTGAAACATCGTCCGCAAAGAGCAGAGTACTGTCTAAGAAATGCTTTGTCACCACGTCTTCAAATTCCGTAATCGCAGTGAGATTCACGCTTTTATTGCGCTCAACGAGAAGCCCGGCATATCTGTCAAACGCAGCCGCCGCGGCTTCGTCCGCATTAAATCCGGCAGAGATGAAACGATTCCTTATATATTCAATCCTGTTCATGTCGATTCTGGCTTTCTTTCTCGTACTTTTCCAGATAGACCAGCAGCATTGAGATGTCTGCTGGAGACACTCCCGAGATGCGGGACGCCTGTCCTATCGATACCGGTCTGTACAGTTCCAGCTTCTGCGTGGCTTCCTTGCGAAGACTGAGTACCCGGCTGTAGTCTATGTCCTCCGGAAGTCTGCGCGACTCCAGTTTTTTGAACTGTTCCACCTGGATCATCTGGCGCTTTATATATCCATCGTATTTGACCGAGATCTCCACCTGTTCTCTCACGTCTGCGGGCAGATCCGGGCGTCCCTTGTCTATCGGAGCAAGCTTCTCATAGCCGAGCTCCGGCCTGCGGATCAGCTCACAGAGCGCAATGCCACTCACAAGAGGCGTGGAACCAAAGCTCTCCAGCAATTCCTGAACCTCCGGTCTGAGCCCCACGTAGCTGTGATTCACGCGCTCGATCTCGGCTTCTATCAGTTCACGTTTCCTGCAGAAACGCTCATAGCGCTCATCGCTGATCAGACCTATCTCATGGCCGATGTCCGTCAGCCTGAGGTCCGCGTTGTCCTGCCTGAGCAGAAGTCTGTATTCGGCCCTGGAGGTCATCATCCTATAGGGTTCGTGGTTTTCTTTTGTCACGAGGTCATCAATCAGTACTCCGATATATGCCTGCGAACGATCCAGCACCACGCTCTCCATCCCCTTCAGGCTCCTGGCCGCGTTGATTCCGGCCATCAGGCCCTGAACAGCCGCCTCCTCGTATCCCGAGGATCCGTTGATCTGGCCTGCCCCGTAGAGTCCCCTGATTTTCCTGAATTCGAGCGTAGGCCGCAGCTGTCTCGGATCGATCAGATCGTATTCGATGGCGTAGGCATTGCGCACGATATGGGCATGTTCCATGCCCGGGACAGTGTGTATCATCGCTTCCTGCACATCTTCGGGCAGGGAGCTGGACATGCCGCCGATGTACATCTCGTTCGTATAGGCGCCCTCCGGTTCGAGGAAGAGCTGGTGACGGTCCTTGTCCGAAAAGCGTACCACCTTGTCCTCTATAGACGGGCAGTACCTGGGGCCCGTGCCCTCGATCACTCCGGAAAAAAGCGGAGATCTGTCCAGGTTTGCCCTGATGATATCGTGTGTAGCCTGATTCGTATATGTGAGCCAGCAGGAGACCTGCTCCCTCTGGATGCTGCCCGGATCAGTATCAAAGGAGAACGGCACGATCGGCACATCGCCGAATTGTTCTTCCATTTTGTCATAATCCAGCGTCCGCCCGTCCACTCTGGCAGGCGTTCCCGTCTTAAAGCGCATCAGCGTGATGCCCAGCTCCCTGAGCGCCTCTGAGAGGTGATTTGCCGCCATCAATCCGTTCGGCCCGGTATGCGTCTCGACGTCCCCGTATATGCAGCGGGCTTTCAGGTACGTCCCAGTGCACAGGATCACAGCACGGCACTCGTATACCGCTCCGGAGACAGTGCGTACTCCGCATACCCGTCCGTCGGCCGTGTCGATATGAGCGACCTCGGCCTGCCTGATGGACAGATTAGGCGTATTTTCGAGGGTTCTGCGCATTTCTCTGGTGTAGGCCTGTTTGTCTGCCTGGGCGCGCAGCGAATGGACCGCAGGTCCCTTTGACGCATTCAGCATCTTGGACTGCAGAAAAGTCTTGTCTATATTTCTTCCCATCTCGCCGCCGAGAGCATCCAGCTCCCTGACCAGATGACCCTTTGAAGTGCCACCTATATTCGGATTGCACGGCATCAGCGCTATCGAATCCACACTCACAGTGAACATAACCGTCTTCATGCCGAGACGCGCGGCAGCGAGCGCGGCTTCGCATCCCGCGTGCCCTGCGCCAACCACTGCTATATCGTAGCTCTCACTGTGACTCATATCCGCCTCTTATCTGCACTTGCAGAATTGTAATTCATATCTGCCTCTTACTTGCCCATGCAGAATCTGGAAAAGATCTCATTTATGAGATCGTCGCTTACCGATTCGCCCGTTATCATACCAAGTATTGTATATGCATCCACCAAATCTACAGTATATAGATCTTCGGGCATTCCTTCTCTGATTGCATTCAGGACGTTTTCCAGACTCGCCCGGCATGATATAAGCGCTTCCTTCTGTCTGGAATTGGCCACCGTCAGGCTGCCTCCCTCGAATATCTCCTCCCGGAAAAACATCTCTCTGATCTTCTCTTCCAGCTCGCTCCTGCCGGTCCCTTCCTTTGCGGAAAAGACGATCGGACTGCGCCCCAACGCGGCCTCGTAGTCACAGGCAGGAGCCGCAAGCGCCTCATCGGCCTTGTTAAGCAAAAGTATCACCGGACGTTCTCCGGCCTTTTTGAGCATTTCCGCATCCTCTGCCGAGGGAGGCAGGCTCCCGTCCACGACATATATGATCAGATCGGCGCCTTCAGCGGCATCGTAAGCCCTTCTCACGCCTATTCCCTCAACTTCGTCGGACGTCTCACGAAGCCCTGCAGTATCTGTAAGGATCAGCAGCAGCTCTCCCAGACGCACCTTCTCCTCGAGGATATCTCTCGTAGTGCCCGGGATCCCAGTCACGATAGCTCTCTCATATCCGGAAAAAAGGTTCAGCAGCGTGGATTTGCCGGCGTTCGGACGTCCGAGGATGACGGTGCGGATCCCCTCCGCAAAAACTCTGCCCTCATCGGACATGCGCAGCAGGTCTTCGATCTCGGACTGCGCGCCTTTGACCGTCTCTTCCAGCCTGCTGCCGTAACCCTCCAGGGAGATGTGTTCAGGGTCGTCAAGCGCGGCTTCGAGATACGCCGTCTCATAGAGGAGCCCTGCCCTGACCGCAGATACGCGGCGCCCCAGATCTCCTCTCAGCGAAGAAACGGCCGCACGGCGCGCGCTTTCATTCTCCGCTTCTATCAGCTGCATGACGGCCTCCGCCTGTGACAGGTCCATCCTGCCCGAGAGGAAAGCCCTCTTTGTGAATTCTCCGGGCTCGGCGAGTCTCACTCCGCAGGAGAGCACTCTCATAAGGAGCCTGCGCATTACGTAGGGTCCGCCGTGGCACTGCAGCTCCGCCGTGTCCTCGCCGGTATAGCTGTGCGGCGCACGCATGATCAGCACGATCGCCTCGTCTATCTCCGATCCATCCTCATCACAGGCTGTCCCGTATAAAAACGTGTGTCCATCGGAGGCTGCGGCGCTTCTGCCACCGGAAAACCGCATGACTTCATCAGCCGCCCGGAAAGCCTCCGGCCCGCTGATCCTGATGACGCCTATCCCCGACGGAGCAAGCCCGCTGGCGATGGCCGCGATAGTGTCAGATGCAGAATTCATATCTTCGTATATCCTCTTGCTCCGGCGTCTCTCCGAAGCTTATGTATTATAACAAATACCGCTGCATTTGTCATTTATCCGGTGAGGCGATTGACAATATTAAAAATAAAAATGTGCCCGTTTTGGTATTATCTATTTAAAATATCTCAAAACCCGAACTTATTCTCGCGTTTTTCCCATATTCTGTGATATAATCACCAGGAACCGTTTTTCCTGCATCCCGAAAGGAGGCCCCATGTCAGGCTTCAACCTCAAGAATTTTCTTTTCTACGGCAGTCTCTCCGCAGACCGCTTCCACCTGATACAGCCTCTTATCTGGAAGAGAAACCGTCGGATTCTGCAGATCAACTCCCTGCTCTCCGTGCTGATGGGATGCTTTTTCCTGATATTTGCCCTGATCAGCCGTTCCGGCACCTGGCTGCCTTATCTGTTACTGCTTTCCGGAAGCCTGCTGGTCTATCTGATATGCACCTTCGCGGGAAAAAAAGAAAGCGAACTGACGGGCAGGCTGCTTTGCTATGGACAGATGCTGCTGGTATTCGCATATGCGAGCATCCTCAGCACACAGGTCAGCAACTACGCGATCCCCGCCACGAGCGTCGTAGTCTTTATCTCGCTCCTGCCGATCAGCATAGACGACCGTCTGATCCGCATGTTCGCGGTTATGGTATGTGAATCTGTAATTTATCTGATCATCTCCCGCATGCTCAAATCCCCCGAAGCCTTTACTCTCGACGTGATGAACGTTGCGACTTTCTGCGTGATCGGAATGGTAATCTACGCTGTCATCTGCAACAGGAATATACGCGAGATCGAGCAGGGCGTGCGTATCGAGCGTATCCAACGCAGCGTGATCTCGTCCATAGCTACCGTGGTCGAAGAACGCGACGAAAACACCGGCGAGCACATCGCCCGTACGAGCAGTTTCGTGAGCAGCCTGACTGAGAAAATGAAACAGTCCGGCCGCTACCCTGAGCTGACGGACGATTTCTATAATAACGTCGTCCTGGCAGCACCGATGCACGATATCGGTAAGATCCGAGTCCCCGACGCGATCCTGAACAAGCCCGGCCGTCTTACCGACGAGGAATATGAGATCATCAAAAAACACCCCGTATACGGAGTCTCCATCATAGACAGGACTCTGAAGGATGTAGAGGACGAAGGGTATTTTGCCATAGCCCGCAACATTGCCGGATACCATCACGAGCGATACGACGGCAAGGGCTATCCCGAGGGGCTTTCCGCCGATGAGATCCCGCTCGAAGCCCGAATCATGGCTCTCGCCGACGTATACGACGCGCTGATATCGGAGCGCGTATATAAGAAGGCCTATTCAAAAGAAAAAGCCCGCGCCATCCTCGTGGAAGGCCGCGGAACTCAGTTCGATCCCCATCTCACAGATCTGTTCCTGGAATGCGTCGATCATGAATGACTCCGCAAAAATACGTCGATCATGAATGACTCCGCAAAAATACGTCGATCATGAATGATCCGGCAAAACCGCGAAAATATAGAGCGCAGCCTAAAGCAGGGCTGCGCTCTGTATTTTTTCTTTGCGCTCCGGATCAAAGCACCCTCGCAGGGTTCTCAGTCCTCGTCGCGGTAACGTCCTCCGCGGTAGCCGCGCTCGTCACGGTCACGCTTCGGTGCTACGACCACATGGCGGTAAGGCTCCTCGCCTTCGCTTCTCGTGGTCACGTAGTGATCTTTCTGAAGAGTACTGTGGATGATGCGGCGCTCGTTCGGGCTCATGGGCTCCAGCTCGATCTCGTGACGGTTCTTCTTGACCTTGCGGGCGATGTTCTTTGCGAGATTGACCAAAGTCTCCTCGCGGCGTTCGCGGTAATTCTCGATATCCAGTTTCACGCGAATATGCTCGTCGGTAGCCTTGTTAACTACGAGGCTGGTCAGATACTGCAGAGAATCCAGCGTCTGTCCGCGCTTTCCGATGAGTATGCCCATATCGTCTCCGATAAGCTCGATGTTCATTTCCTTCTCGATCTCATTGTATCTGAGCTCGATCTCCACCTCCATATTCATGGATCTGAAGACGTCCTTCAGAAAATCGACCGCCGTTCCCTCGATGGAGAAATTCTTCCTGGCCTTGATCAGCGCGGGACGGCTGCCGAGGCCCAGAAGGCCCGTGGAGCCCTTGTCCACGACTTCATACTCGATCTCGTCGCTCGTGGCGGACAGATCAGCCTGTGCATTTGCCAGGGCCTCATCCAGATTTTTGCCTGTGTATTCCTTGAAATCCATAGTAAACCTCTTTATTTCGTCTTCTTCTCGTGCTTTTCGTTATAGTCACGAACCATATTTGCCTTTGCTGCGAGAGATCCCGGCGCTGCGGACCTGCTCCTGTAGTAATCCGTGGAAGCCTTCATCTTCTCATCGCGCTCGCGGAGCTGCTCCTCTGTCTTCTTTGTATTCTCGGCGTCGAGCTTGCGGGTATTCATCGCGGCCTTTTCGTTGATGGGAGGAAGTCCCTTCTTTGCGCGCTTTTTGTTCTGCTTCTCGATATTTGCCTTGATGATATCCTCTACGGGGATCTTGTCCATCTGCTTATTGATGATGTACTGCTGCACCAGCATCACTGCGGACTGCACTACCCAGTATACGCCCAGGAACGCAGGCAGCGTAAAGCCGATATACACGGTGAAAAGCGGCATGAAGTAGGTCATCATCTTCATGCTGTTCGCGCCGGGCGCATCGCTGCTGGGCTGAGTTTTTGGCTGCATAAGCTTCGTGGAGAGGAACTGGAATCCTCCTGCCAGAAGCGGAATGAGCCAGGCCAGATTGCCGAAGAGGTTGGAAAAGCTCGTCAGACTCCAGGGAGAAGCCTGCAGATCAATATTTCCAAGCATAAAGAACGCAGTCTGAACATCCTCACTTTCCTTCAGTATCTCGGGCACATAGTAACTGAAATACATGATGACCGGGTAGAGAGCGAAGAGGAAAGGAAGCTGGATGAGCGAAGGAAGGCAGCCCGCCGACATGGACGAACCGTACTTGTCGTAGATCTGCTGCTGTTCGGCCTGCATCCTGGCCATGGAAGCCTGATCCCTGCGGCCCTGATATTTTTTCTGAAGGGCGTTGATCTCAGGGGTCATAAGGGCCTGGACCTTTGAAAACTTCTGCTGTCTGATGGTCAAAGGCAGCAGGAGCATCTTCGTTACGATGGTAAAGAGAACGATGCACAGAGTAATACTGTAGATATTCATCGCCGCAAAGAGCAGATAAATACCTCTCATGATAAAACCGAAGAGAACGGCGATCCATCCGATAATGGGCCAGGTGCCCACACCGCCGACCTCACCCGAGAGCGCGGTCGCTATGCCGTTTGCAGCGGTAGTTGCGGCTTCAGTGGCTGCCGCCGCTGCAGACTCGGCAGCGGACGACGCCGTAGCCGCTAATTTGTGAAAAAACATGTGGTGATCCTCCTGAATGTCCCTTACGGAACAGGGTCAACACCGCCTTTTGACCAGGGATTACATCTCAGAATGCGCCACAGCGCAAGAGCCCCACCCTTGAGCGCTCCGTATTTTTCGATTGCCTGCGCGGCGTATTCGGAACAGGTTGGGATATATTTGCAGCAGCTGTATCTCTTCATCGGAGAGATATGCTTCTGATAGAGACGGACAAGTTTAAGCAAAAGCTTTTTCATATATGACTATGTTCTGAATATACATTCAGATGTGTGCCCGCGCTTAAAACGGCTCCAAGTAATTCCTGATAATTTGACGATCTTGCCGCCGGACGCGCTACGATAACTATATCGCAGCCATCCTTCCACCCATGGGGGTGTGTACGCACAGCTTCTCTGATTCGGCGCTTTACAAGGTGCCGGATCACGCTGTTGCCGACCTTTTTACTGACAGAGATTCCCACTCTGTCCTCCTGATCACGGCCTCTTTCGAATATATACATGACGAGAAGACTGTTCCCGTAAGACCTGCCCTGCCGGTAGGCTCGTCCGTAATCAGCTGATTTCTTTAACGATACGAATCTGTCCATTAGAATCCACAGAAGAAAAAAGCTGCGCCTTTATCGCAGCTTTATATCGCAATCTTCTTCCTGCCTTTGGCTCTTCTGGCGGACAAGACCTTGCGGCCGCCTGCGGTAGCCATTCTTGCTCTGAAGCCGTGAACTCTGGCATGTACCCTCTTCTTGGGCTGGAAAGTCATTTTCATGACGTCTTTCCTCCTTTCCTGCGTATTACAAACAAGCTATAGTAGTATATATTTCCGCGCATTTTTCGTCAAGGACTTTTTTATCCACAGGATTGTCGTTGAAAACACGTGTTTTTTGTGCCTTTATCCACTATTATTCACATGTTTTTCACTAAAGTGATTTGTTATTTACAGGTTTTCCCCCGATTTTTGCACTTTTTGTCGACGAATTGTGTATAACTTTTGATTTTTCCACAATAATATTCTTGAAAAAAATTTATCACTGATATATAATACATTAGCTTATTATCCCTTACTGTGTTTTTCAGGAGAAAACAGTTATGACAGACATAATAAAAGATAAATGGCAGGAGATACTGCAGACCGTGAAAGAGGAGCGTAATATGGCCGATCCTTCTTATAATACATGGCTGCGTCCACTCCAACCCGTTTCCGAAGAAGGAGGCGTCCTTACCATATTATATCCGGGTGAGAGTTTCGGTGTGGATTACATCACCAGAAGCTACGCATATTATCTGAAAGGAGCCATTCTGGCCATCACCGGCAAGATGTGCGACATCCGTATAGTCTCCGGACAGGAGACCGCCGCCAAGCCTGCCGAGGCGCCCGCACCCCGCACGGTCATCGGCAGCAAACTCAATCCCCGCTATACCTTTGATTCATTTGTCGTCGGCAACAGCAACAAGATCGCCCACGCCGCTTCGCTTGCAGTAGCCGAATCCCCTGCCCAGAGCTGGAACCCTCTGTTTATTCACGGCGGAGTGGGTCTGGGCAAGACTCACCTTATGCAGGCTATCGCTCTCTTTATACTTAAGAATGATCCCTCCGCGAAGGTTCTCTATACCAACTGTGAAAAATTCATTAATGATCTCGTAGACGCCATCCGCAACCGCGGAGGCTTTTCCACCTCGGATTTCCGCGAGAAATACCGCTCCGTGGATGTCCTCATCATCGATGACATACAGTTTCTCGGTAAGGGTGAGTTCGTCCAGGAGGAGATTTTTAATACATTCAATTCCCTCTACGAATCGAACAAGCAGATAGTCTTTGCCAGTGACCGCGCTCCCCGTGATATAAACAATATCGACGAGCGTATCACCTCGCGTTTTCTCTCTGGACTCACCGTCGAGATCACTCCTCCGGACTATGAGACCCGCGTCGCCATCCTCCGCAAAAAAGAAGAGATAGAAGGCTATAATATAGATAATGAAGTCATCTCATATATAGCCGCTCAGATAAAGTCTAATATACGTGAGCTCGAGGGGGCCCTTAAAAAGGTCCACGCTTACTCAGAGCTTACAAAGAGAGAACTTACCATAGACCTCGCAGAGGAGACACTGAAGGATCATATCAGCCACAGCGAGCAGGCCATCAATTCCCAGAAGATCATAGAAGTCGTGGCTGATCACTTCGGACTGCGCACTTCTGACCTTACCTCTGAGAAGCGCAACAAATCCCTGGCCCATCCACGTCAGATAGCCATGTATCTGTGCTGCAACATGGTCTCCGAGTCGCTGATGACCGTAGCCGCCGCCCTCGGCAAGAAAGACCACTCCACTGTCATCTACGGCAGGGACAAAATAAAAAAAGAACTCGAAACAGACGAGTCACTTAGAAATACTATAGAAATACTTAAAAAGAAGCTCTCGGGCTGATGTTTATAAATATGTTGAGAACCTTGTGTAATCTACGTTGATAAAATGTTGATATCCCGGCACTTTTTTCCGGACAAAACTATCCACTTTTTATCCATAGCTCTTTTACACTGATTTCACAAATCTCTCAACACCGAAAAGTCCTTAAATAACGCGGCAGAAAAGCCTTTTCCACCTTTTCCACCGCCCTACAGCAGATACTTCTAATAAATATATATTATATATCCGTCAGGAGAAAGGAACCGAAATGAAGATCACATTCGCGAAAAACGCTCTGGTAGAAGCCACCAACACAGTAATGAAAGCAGTATCCAACAAAACCACCATGCCGATACTTAGCTGCATTCTGATAGAGGCTGCAGATTCCGGTATCAAAATGACAGCTAACGATATGGAGCTGGCTATAGAGACAAAGGTAGATGGCATGACCATAGAGAACGGAAAGATGGCAGTGGATGCAAAACTTTTCTCCGATATTATCAGAAAGCTTCCTGACGGAGATGTGGAGATAAAAGGAGAAGGAGAGAAGATAAACATTCGCTGCGAAAAAGCAAACTTTGACATCGCAGGACGTAATTCGGAGGATTTCGTAAGTCTGCCCGTCTTTGATACAAAGGATTATATCTGCATCTCGGAGTTCACTCTCAAGGAAGTAATCAGACAGACTATCTTCTCCATCGCTCCTAACGATAATAATAAACTCATGACGGGAGAGCTCTTTGAGATCAGCGGAGATACTCTTAAGGTAGTCTCTCTGGACGGACACCGTATCTCCATCAGAAACATAAAGCTTCGTGATAAGTATGAAGACCGCAAGGTAATAGTCCCCGGCAAGACTCTTACAGAGATCAGCCGCATTATTCCCGGCGATGCCGAGAAGGACGTGTATATCTTCTTCAGCAACAATTACATCATCTTTGAATACGGTGAAACGATAGTCCTTTCCAGACTTATCGACGGAGATTATTTCAAGGTCGACAGGATGATTTCTAACGACTATGAGACGAAGCTCACTCTCGCGAGAAAGGATGTACTCGATACTATCGACCGCGCGATGCTCCTCGTCAGAGAGACAGACAAGAAGCCTATCATATTTAAGATAAACGACGAAGGTATGGAAGTCTCCATGAGTACGGTCATCGGTTCCATGAAGGAAGAAGTCGCCGCAGAAAAGAGCGGCAAGGATCTGATGATCGGATTCAATCCAAGGTTCCTGATGGATGCATTCAGAGCAATCGATGACGAAAAAGTTGATATATATATGATGAACCCGAAGTCGCCCTGCTTTATCAGGGATGAAGCCGGAAGTTACATTTACCTGATCCTTCCGATAAACTTTATAGCATAAGATGAAAGAATTTAAGATAAAAGACGAATATATCAAGCTCGGACAGCTTCTGAAAGCCGCAGGCCTGGCTGAGAACGGTGTCATTGCGAAGGAAATGATACTGGAAGGCAAGGCGTATGTGAACGGAGAAGCGGATCTGAGGAGGGGCCGCAAGGTCTGTCCCGGAGATATCGTAAGCTGTGAAGGAGAAGAGATAAAAGTAATATGATCCTCAGATCCCTCGCGGTCGAAAATTTCAGAAATTACGAGAGCGGGAGTTTTGATTTTTCCGAAGGGACGAACGTCTTCTACGGAGATAATGCCCAGGGTAAGACAAATGCTCTCGAGGCCGTGTTCTTTTGCGGGATGGGAAGGTCGTACAGACCGGGCAAAGACCGAGAGCTGATCCGTTTTGGAGAGGAAGAGGGACATATCAGGCTAAGACTCGAGAAGGACGGAGTCCCTCACAGGATAGACGTCCACCTCAGGAGCAGCGGCAGAAAAGGCATCGCCATAGACGGCGTTCCGATCAAAAAGGCTGTGGAGCTCTTTGGCGTGATGCATGTCATCATATTTGCTCCGGAGGACCTCTCGATCATAAAGAACGCGCCGGCTCAGCGCAGGAGCTTTATGGATATGGAACTCTGTCAGCTGGACAGGGTATACACCTCCAATCTGATAGCATATAACAAAGTTATCATGCAGAAGAACAAACTCCTGAAGAGTCTGGAGGAGGACAGATCACTGGCAGAGACGCTGCCGCTCTGGAATGATCAGCTTGTCAGATATGCGGTGCCGGTCATTAAAAGACGCCGTCAGTTTATAGACGAACTTAAGGAGATCACCAGGAGAGTACACTCAGGAATCACGGGAGGTGAAGAGGAGCTGGAGCTCATCTATGAGCCGAGCTGTGACGAGACGGAGCTGGCTGATAGACTTACTGCCGGCATACAGAAGGAGATCTGGTCGGGTATGAGCCAGTACGGGCCGCACCGTGACGATCTGCGTTTTGAGATCAACGGTATAGACGTCAGGAGCTACGGTTCACAGGGACAGCAGAGGACGGCCGCGCTCTCCACGAAACTCTCGGAGATAGAACTCGTCAGGATCCGTACGCATGACGAACCGATAGTTCTGCTCGACGATGTGATGAGCGAGCTGGACTGCGGCAGACAGCGCCGCCTGCTCTCGGAGCTCTCGGGCATCCAGACAGTGATAACCTGTACGGGGCTCGAGGAACTCACGGATAAAGATTTTTGTGTGGATAAAGCCTTTCTGATAGAAAAAGGAAAAGTTATCAAAGAAACGAATATAAGAGAAAATGGAGAAAAAGCATGAGTAATGAAAAGCTTGGAGCCGTAGAAAACGACTACGGGGCGGAACAGATCCAGATCCTCGAAGGACTGGAGGCAGTAAGAAAGCGTCCCGGTATGTACATCGGTACGACTTCGTCCAGAGGACTTCACCATCTGGTCTACGAGATCGTGGATAACGCGGTGGATGAGGCCCTTGCGGGCTTTTGTTCCGAGATACTGGTCGTCATCAATAAAGATAATTCGATCACGGTCGAGGATAACGGACGCGGCATCCCCGTAGGCATGCATCCCAAGGCCGGAATACCTGCGGTCGAGGTCGTATTTACCGTACTTCACGCCGGCGGAAAGTTCGGCGGCGGAGGATACAAGGTCTCGGGCGGTCTTCACGGCGTCGGCGCCTCGGTCGTCAACGCACTTTCGGACTGGCTGGAGGTCGAGATCTTCCACGACGGCAATGTCTACAAGCAGCGCTATGAGAGAGGAAATACGATCACAAAGCTCGAGATCGTAGGTCCCTGTGCAAAGAAAAAGACCGGTACGAAGGTCACTTTCAAGCCGGACGAGTCGATATTTGAGGAGACGGTCTACGATTTCGATACGTTAAAGACCCGCCTGCGCGAAACTGCCTTCCTGACAAAGAACCTGAAAATAGTCCTTAAGGATGCCCGCGAGCAGAAAAAGGAAGTCACCTTCCAGTACGAGGGCGGCATAAAGGAGTTCGTCACCTATCTGAACAAGAGCAAGACCGCGCTCTATGACCGCGTCATCTACTGCGAGGGCATAAAGGACAAGGTCTACGTCGAGGTCGCCTTCCAGCACAACGACTCCTACAACGAGAGCACGTACAGCTTTGTAAACAACATACTTACTCCCGAGGGAGGCATGCATCTGACGGGCTTCAGAAACGCTATCACAAAGACGTTCAACGACTACGCGAGAAAAAATAAGCTCCTTAAAGAAAAGGACGAGAACCTGACGGGCGATGATCTGCGAGAGGGACTTACCGCAATCATCAGCGTCAAGATCGAGGATCCCCAGTTTGAGGGTCAGACAAAGCAGAAGCTCGGCAACAGCGAAGCCAGAGGCGCGGTAGACGCCGTCGTCTCCGAGCAGCTCACCTATTTCCTCGAGCAGACGCCGTCAGTTGCAAAGATAATCGTAGAAAAAGCTCTTCTTGCGCAGAGGGCCAGGGCCGCCGCGCGCCACGCAAAGGAGACGACCCGCCGCAAGGGCGCGCTCGACTCATTCAAGCTTCCCGGCAAGCTGGCCGACTGCTCGGACAAGAACCCGGAGAACTGCGAGATATTTATCGTAGAGGGAGACTCCGCCGGAGGCTCCGCAAAGGATGCCCGCACCCGCGCGACCCAGGCCATCCTGCCGCTGCGCGGCAAGATCCTCAACGTGGAAAAGGCGCGTCTGGACAAGATCTTTGCAAATGCGGAGATCAAGACCATGATCACCGCGTTCGGCACGGGTATTCACGATGATTTCGATATCAGCAAGCTCCGCTATCACAAGATCATCATCATGACCGATGCCGACGTGGACGGCGCCCATATAAGCACGCTGATGCTCACCTTCCTCTACCGCTTCATGCCGGAGCTCATCAAGCAGGGACATGTCTATCTGGCGCAGCCCCCGCTTTACAAGGTCGAGAGGAACAAAAAGACCTGGTATGCCTACAGCGACGACGAGCTGAACAAGATACTCAAGGAGATCGGGCGCGACGGAAACAACAAGATCCAGCGCTACAAGGGTCTGGGCGAGATGGACGCGGAGCAGCTCTGGGAGACCACGATGGATCCTGAGCGGCGCGTGCTGCTGAGAGTCTCGATGGACGAGGAGACCGAATCGGAGGTCGATCTTACTTTCACCACGCTGATGGGTGATAAGGTCGAGCCCAGACGGGAATTTATCGAAGCGAATGCGAAATTCGTGAAGAATCTGGATATCTAAGACACGGAGGAACGTATGGATTCAAACATTTTTGATTTTGACAGGATCCACGATGTGGATCTGAAGAAAACCATGGAGGACTCGTATATAGATTACGCGATGAGCGTTATCACCTCCAGGGCCATACCTGATGTGCGCGACGGCCTCAAGCCCGTGCAGCGCAGGATCCTCTTTGCCATGAGCGAGCTGGGCGCCAGCCCGGACAAGCCTCACTGGAAGAGCGCGCGTATCGTCGGCGATACCATGGGTAAATACCATCCCCACGGAGATACCTCCATATATGACGCCATGGTCAAGCTGGCACAGCCTTTTAACACCAGGTACACGCTGGTGGACGGCCACGGTAATTTCGGATCGATAGACGGTGACGGCGCGGCTGCCAGCAGATACACCGAGGCGAGACTCAGCAAGATCTCCATGGAGATGCTGTCGGATATCGGCAAGGATACGGTAGATTTTACCCCCAACTACGACGGCCGCGAGAATGAGCCCGCGATCCTTCCCTCGCGTTTTCCCAATCTTCTGGTAAACGGCGGCGGCGGTATCGCGGTCGGTATGGCGACGAATATCCCTCCGCACAATCTCCGCGAGGTCATAAACGGCGTCATAAAGATCATCGACAACAAGATCGACGGCTATGAGACGACGATAGAGGAGCTCATGAAGATCATCAAGGGCCCGGATTTCCCTACCGGAGCCATGATAGTCGGCAGGAGCGGCATCGAAGAAGCTTACCGTACCGGCAGAGGCAAGATCGTAATGAAGGCGGTCTCCGAGATCGAGCCGATGGCAAACGGCAAGCAGCGCATCGTCTTTACCGAGATCCCGTATATGGTAAACAAGGCGCGCCTTATAGAAAAGATAGGCGAGCTTTATAATGAAAAGAAGCTGGACGGCATCACCGACCTGCGCGACGAGTCCGACCGCTCGGGCATGCGCATCGTGGTCGAGCTGAGAAGAGACGTAAACGCAAACGTCATCCTGAACAAGCTGTACAAGCACACCCAGCTCATGGACACCTTCGGCGTCATCAATCTGGCGCTGGTAAACGGCGAGCCCAAGGTCCTGAACCTGATGGAGATCCTTCAGCACTATCTGGCCCATCAGGAAGACGTAGTCACCCGCCGTACCAAATACGATCTGAACAAAGCCGAGGAGAGGGCTCACATCCTGCAGGGACTGCTGATAGCTCTCGACAATATCGACGAGGTCATCCGCATCATCCGCGCTGCCGATACGCCGAATGAAGCAAAGACAGACCTGAGCGCGGCCTTCGGTCTCTCGGACGCCCAGGCGCAGGCCATCATCGATATGAGACTGCGTACCCTGACCGGTCTGGAGAGAGACAAGCTGGAAAACGAATTTTCCGAGCTTCAGCTCAGGATATCCGAATACAAGGCCATCCTCGCCGATGAGAAAAAGCTTCTCGGCGTCATCAAGACCGAGATAAAGGTCATCGCGGATAAGTACGGCGACAAGCGCCGCACGCAGATCACAGCCGATACAGGCGATATGGAGATTTCGATGGAGGACATCATCCCCAACGATCCCACCGTCATTACCATGACGAATCTCGGCTATATCAAGCGCATGAGCGACGATAACTTCAAGAGCCAGAACCGCGGCGGCAAGGGCATAAAGGGCATGACCACCATCGCCGACGACTACATCACGGAGCTCGTCATGACCACCAACCACAACGAGCTGCTGTTCTTTACCAATCTCGGCAGGGTCTACAAGCTCAAGGCCTACGAGATCCCGGATGCCAGCCGGACGGCCAGAGGCGTGGCGATCGTGAACCTCCTCAACCTGATCAAGGGAGAAAAGGTCACCTCCGTCATCCCGGCAAAGGAATTCTATGACGGCTGCTTCCTCTTCCTTGCCACCAAGCACGGATATGTAAAGAAGACGCCGCTTAAGGATATGGTCAATATCCGCACCAACGGACTGAGAGCCCTGAATTTCAAGGACGAGGACGACGAGCTGATCGGCGTCAAGTTCACCAATGGCGAGCGCGATATCTTCCTGAGCACCAGAAAGGGCATGTGCATCCGCTTTAACGAGAGCGATGTGCGTCCTATGGGCAGGGAGGCCGGCGGAGTCACCGGTATCAAGCTCGACAAGGGCGACGAGGTCATCGGCATGCAGCTCGATACCGACGGCGATGCGATCCTCTTTGTCGCCGAAAAGGGTATGGGCAAGAGAACAAAGATCGACGAGTTCTCCGTCCAGCACCGCGGCGGCAAGGGCGTGAAGTGCTACAAGGTAGTGCCGCGCTCAGGCGATCTGATGGCTGCAAAGGCTGTAAAGAATACCGATGAGATCATGCTTATCACTACCGAGGGCGTCATCATCAGACTTCACGTCTCGGATATCAGCACTCTCGGCCGCATCACCTCGGGCGTCAAGCTCATGAACCTGGCGGCCGGCGTGACCGTGGCCAGCGTCTCAAGAGTCAAGGACGCGGATGAAAAGCAGATCGACGAACAGCTGATGATGCAGTTCTTTAAAGATTGAGACATGAGAAGATGGATCTGTGTCATCGTTTCGATATCACTGGTTTTAGGTACAATTTCGTTTTTTCCAAAAGTAACGACTGCAGATCAGCCGGAGGACACCGTCTCCTCCGGCTACTCTGTGTCCATGCCCGGTGAAGAGCCGGTGGATGAAGCGATACCTGCGAAGGAGGCTGATACAGTCGTCAGGATAGACGACGCAGCAGATTCAGAGACCTATCTGCAGGCAGCATATCCATAAATGTAGCTTCTAATAAAAACACAATAAATACTATGGCTTTCTCTGCTAATCCCTGTTTAAATACAGGTGGAATGAAGAAGGTGATGTGTGAACGATGACTTTAAGATTATTCTTTTGTATTTTTAAAATACATCAATCAACTGAGGATAGTTCTGCTGTGAAGAATAAGCTTCATAGGGTCAGAGAATACTATACAGTAATCCACGAAAACGAGATAAATATGTCACCAGTTCCCCAAAAGAAGAGAATTGCTTTTCAATTAGATGTCAGGCCAGTTGTAAAGATTGATCTTAACAATCAGAATAATGCAATGATAATAAGATGCTTCATGCAAAAGGAGTATAGGATGTATACAGTTTGCGTAATGTCTGTAGGCTTGATTGCCGCTTTACTGGTCAGTATATTCGGTGGATTTGAGATGGCTAAAAACATTTGGATTCTTTCACCAATAGCGTTATTATTTTATATCCCTTTTCGTCTTCTTTTCTATATAAAAAGCAAAATGCTTATAAAGATGATTACTGAAGAATAGTGATCGCGATATTATTGTATACAGCATAGATCTCTTGATATTGTCATCTACTTACATTTGTAATAGGGGCAATCCTACTAGTGGGTGTGGCATCTTTTGTCCAACTCTTCGTCCGCACCCCCTATGTCAAGATTATCGGAGCAAGAGGGAGAGCAAGTCGAAGGTGCTGAATATCCCCTGGGGTCCTCGGCATCCCGAATTTGATTCATGAGCATTGTCCCGAACAGGGAGCTCCTTCATGGGATGATCCATATATTTGTATAACAGCATCTATGCTGGAGAAGAACCCGTGGATGAAGCGTCATACGTGAGCCTCCGCTTTTACTGATTCACTGAGTTCTTCCTGCCGGAACGGGCATTCTGCTTCCGGCAGCAGGAAAAAAAGAGAGGGTCTTCCTGCCGGAACGGGCATTCTGCTTCCGGCAGCAGGAAAAAAAGAGAGGATCTTCCTGCTGGAACGGGTATTCTGCTTCCGGCAGCAGGAAAAAAAGAGAGGGTTTTCCTGCCGGAACGGACATTCTGCTTCCGGCAGCAGGAAAACCGGGAAAACAGCAGATTCACCACAGGGACTCTCGGACCGCAGACAGGAGTGATAAATTACAGCTACCGTTCATCCGGCTGGCGTGATATACTGACAAATGTCGGTGGAGTACCTGGGAATAAGGATCATGTGCATTTTAGAGATGGAACGGTTCTTAACTACCTGAAGTAGCATTTGTTAATCTTATTGCTTCGGTAAAGAAAAGAATACCGAAGAACCGTATCGGATCGGCGCGGCCGCGTGATTCGATGACGAGGTAAGAACAGATGGAAAAACATTATAGTACCATAAAAAGCGTACTGATTATTAGTGTGCATTTTCTTACGGGAATCTATTTGCATTATGTTCAGCTAATGCATCTTTTTTCCCCGAAGTGGTTTAGATATCATGAATTGTTAATAAGGTATCTATTTGCCATAATAATTGATGCATTTATAATAATCATGATTATATTGATATCGAAGCAACCGGTAAAGGATCAAGGCATATGTCATTTTGCAGGTATAACAACCTATTATTTTCATTTTATGCTTCATTTTGTACTGTGTCTTATTATAGGGTCAAAACCAGGACTTTGGGAATTACTTTTTTTGTTGATAATAACTTTATACAGGTGGCTGCTCTTTAGATTCCACAGATATATAGACAGGAAACGAGGCGATGTACGGTATCCAGTATCGTTCACAAAATAATAGAACCGAATCATTATTAAATGATTTTTGGGAATGGCTTAAAATGTCTCCTGAGGAGTATGCGCTGATTTCAGATAACAGCGTAGAAGAGTACATGTATCCGAATTGGACGGAAATGCTTAAAACTGTTCAGGAAATTGTGGATCGAGATATTTGGGACTGGAAAGATATTCGTTTTATCCTGGTGTTAATGGCATTAGACAATGAGACGGAAGATGTACTTGATTATCTGAGTGAAAACGGCAGCGACAAACTAACCAGAAGAATAATTGAAGAAGGCAAGTCCTTTTTTCTTTCAGACACAAGGTGGCAATGCGCGGAACTAATAGGAAGGAGATGCAAATCAGGAGGGGAAGATTTGCTAAAGCCCTTTTTAACAGATAGAGATCCGTATGTTAGAAAAAGAGCAAGTAACGTAAGAGACTTGCTAAAGACCCAGGAAGAGACCCGACAGCTTCTGGAGATAATAATCGCACAGGACAAAGAGGAATGGAAGAAGCATCTGCATTTATATCATGAGAAGGCTATCGAGTCGGTGAGTGCAGCCAGAAAAAAGCTCAGAGATTCCGGGGTCGAGCTGACAGGATCGGTAGAAGATCTCAGGACGGTCTCATATAAAACAAGTACGCAAAAAGACATTATAAAAGACATAACGCGCACTGAATTTGAGGCCGTGGTGACAGTG
>JAFSTX010000002.1 GCA_017445585.1 Lachnospiraceae bacterium | reverse complement strand
TTTCCATGCCGGACAGTTCAATATTAGAAGGAAGCAGATCAACGCCTTCATTATGGGCGATAATCGCATTGCCGGGAGACTGCTCATCTTCTATGACCGACTGCATAAGCGTAGATAGCGACACATCCAGCTCGTCGGGGTTCTTCACGCCGAGGCTCACTGTCAGGCTCCCTTGCGGGTCAGCATCTATCAGCAAGACCTTTTTGCCGGTGTTTGCAATGCCCACGCCGAGGTTGACTGTAGTTGTCGTTTTACCGACGCCGCCTTTCTGATTTGTGATGGCGATCACTTTACAGTTTTCCATGCGTTTTCCTCCTTTCTTGGAATTCACAGCGATCCATTTCTGTACCGCTATGTACCTGTGCGTTATTTGTCCTCGACACCCCACGCACATGGGAATACATCAGACGCTTGTTTGCGAAACAAGTCCATGGGAATCTCACCCCTGCCGGGTTCTCCGCCAGCTCCGTAGAGAAGTATCATTAACCCTGTAGCGTTTCATGGCCATATCCGTAGCAACCGGATATTTCAGAATGGTTCGGAAACGCTCGCCACCTTGCTTTCCGTTATAACCCGGATGGGCAGGAGGGTCTTGGCGCACCTTCATTCGGCTGGGACTTTCGTCCCCGCTCAGGAACGTATCTGATGAATGTGTATTCAGTTGTCAAGTAGCAGTGAGGTTTTTTGCCTCTACTCCTGTACCGCAACATCGAAAGCAAAAAAGTAAACACCTCTTCCAAAAAAATTTTTTTCGGGCAATAAAAAAGCCCGCTGACAACCTCCACAAAGCAGAGTTTTATCAGCGGGCATAAAAAAAGAGACCTACCATCCTGTTTCAAGATGATAGGTCTCAATCGGTATTAATCGTGTTTTTCAGCGATTAGAAGTGATTTGCACATTTCTCGCTCTGAATTTGGAGAAACTTTGGGGAGTTTTGGAGAACACTTTGGAGAATCTCCAAACGAACACTCCCTATAAGTCTCTGTAGCACAGGTTATTTCTGCGTTTCCTTGTCTAAGGGCTTCATTGTCGGGAACAGCAGTACGTCCCTGATGGCGGCGCTGTCGGTGAGCAGCATCACCAGGCGGTCGATACCGTAACCGATGCCTCCCGTAGGCGGCATGCCGATCTCAAGCGCATTAAGGAAATCCTCGTCCGTATGCTCGGCCTCCTCATCGCCGGCGGCCGCGTTTGCATCCTGCTTCGCAAAGCGCTCGCGCTGGTCGATCGGGTCGTTCAGCTCGGAGTATGCGTTGCACATCTCCCACCCGTTGCAGAAAAGCTCAAAACGCTCCACCTTGTCGGCGGTTCCGGGCTTTCTCTTTGTCAGAGGAGAGATGGCGATGGGGTGATCCATGATAAAGGTGGGCTGGATCAGCTTGTCCTCGCAGTATTCCTCGAAAAAGATATTCAGGATATCGCCCTTGCCGTGGCGCTCCTCGTACTCCAAGCCACGCTCCTTTGCCAGAGCCTTAGCCTCCGCATCGGTCGCGATGGCGTCAAAGTCCACGCCGGCGTACTTTTTCACGGCATCCGTCATGGTCATGCGCTCAAAGGGCTTGCCGAAATCCATCTCGACGCCGTTATACGTAACGATATGCCCGCCGCAGACCTTTTCAGCCAAATGGCGGAACATCGATTCGGTCAGTTCCATCATGCCGTTGTAATCGGTATACGCCTGATAGAGCTCCATGAGCGTAAATTCCGGGTTGTGGCGCGTATCCACGCCCTCGTTTCTGTAGACTCTGCCGATCTCGTACACCCTCTCCAGTCCGCCGACTATTAGCCTCTTCAGGTAGAGTTCCAGCGAAATGCGCAGCTTTACGTCCTCGTCAAGCGCGTTGTAATGGGTCTCAAAAGGCCTGGCAGCCGCCCCGCCGGCATTGGCTACGAGCGTAGGCGTCTCGACCTCCATAAAGCCTCTCCCCGCAAGGAAGCTGCGGATCTCGCTGATGATCTGGGAGCGCTTTACAAAAGTATCCTTCACCTCGGGGTTCATGATCAGATCCACGTATCTCTGGCGGTATCTGGTATCGGTATCTGTCAGTCCGTGGAATTTCTCCGGAAGCGGCTGGAGCGACTTGGACAAAAGCGTCAGCTCGGAGGCGTGTACGGAGACCTCGCCGGTCATCGTGCGGAAAGCGTATCCCTTTACTCCGTAGATATCGCCGATATCGGATTTCTTGAAATCCGCGTAGGGCTGCTCTCCCACCGCGTCCCTGGCTACGTATACCTGGATCGTGCCCTTCAGATCGCGGATATTGCAGAAGGAAGCCATGCCCATGACGCGCTTGAACATCATACGTCCGGCGATGCTCACCTCGATCGGGGAGGCGTCCATGATCTCGCGGCGTTCATTATAATCGGCCTTAACCGCCGCGCGCGCGTCCTCTTCACTCATGCCCTCGGTATTTACCGGAGCGCGGCCCGCGAGCAGCTCGGCCTCGTGAGCTTCATAAAGCGCCTTGACCTCATCGGAGTGATGGGTCTGGTCATATCTGGTTATGACAAAAGGATCGCGGCCGGCGACGGCAAGCTCGGCGAGCTTGTCCCTGCGGACCTTGCGAAGCTGGTTGATATCCTGTTCCTGAACCTGTGTCTGATCTTTTTCTGGCATTTTGCTCCTCATCCGGCTCTTGGGGCCGGTATCCTCCGGTTTTCCGGCTGATCTCCTCTTGTTCTTAGTCCGCGTGCGGATCGGTTATCCGGCTGCGTCCCGCAAAGAGGGCTTTTATAAAACAGGGACGGCACCGGCCGTCCCCGCATCATTTCCACGAGATCACACTCTCTCGACCTTCATTACCTTGTAGGTGATAAGACCGGCGGGGGTGGTGACTTTTACAACATCGTTCTTTTTGTGTCCCATAATGGCGGCGCCGATGGGGGATTCATTTGAGATCTTTCCCTTCAGGGCGTTGGCCTCGGTGGAACCGACTATCAGATATTCGGTGTCTTCGTTGGTGTCCTTGTCGCGGAGCACGACCTTGCTGCCGAGGTTTATCTTTTTTGTATCAAGCTCCTCTTCAGCTACGGTCTCGGCGTTCTTGATGATCGCCTCGAGCTCCTCGATCCTTGCCTCGATATGGCGCTGCTCCTCCTTTGCCGCATCGTACTCGGCGTTTTCGGAGAGGTCGCCCTGCTCGCGTGCTTCCTTTATCTTCTGCGCGATCTCCTTGCGCTGTACGACTTTGAGATCCTGCAGCTCTTCTTCCAGCTTTCTGAGTCCCTCAGCTGTTAAAAGTTTCTTTTCAGCCATAAGTTTCATAGCTCCTTTTCTTGCTTTATGCCCACCCGGGCGCGACATGATATTATAAACTAAAGCGCGTAAAGTGTCAACTTTGCGCCGCTCACTGCCTGTACGTCTGAAGGAAATCTCCCAGGCGCTCCATGGCTTCCTTGAGAACAGAGACCTCAGGCAGGCAGACCACTCTGAAGTGATCGGGATCAGGCCAGTTAAAGCCCGTTCCCGCTACGACTAGCACGTGCTTTTCTTTCAGGAAATCCATGCAGAATTTATTATCGTCGGTTATATTAAAGCGCTTCGCGTCGATCCTGGGGAACATATAGAAAGCGCCCCTCGCCTGCTTTACGCTCATCCCCGGAATGGAGTTGATCGTCTCGGCAGTCGTTACGATCTGCTCATAGGTCCTGCCGCCGGGCATAAACTGCGGCTTGCATTCAAAGGGATCCTTCAGCGCCTCGATGAGCGCGAACTGCGCGGGAACGTTGGGGCAGAGCCTCATCGAAAGCAGGACGTTGATGCCGGCTATATAGTCGGCGGCGCCTGACCTGTCTCCGCTGATGCACATCCAGCCGCTGCGGAAGCCGCAGATCTGGTGCGATTTTGACAGCCCGTTAAAGGTGATGACCAGCAGATCGTCCACGAGCGAGGCAAGGGAGGTGTGCTTTTCACCCGGCATCAGCAGGCGGTCGTAGATCTCGTCGCAAAATACGATAAGACCGTGGCGGCGGGCGATATCCGCTATCCTCAGGAGCATGTCCTCGCTGTAGAGGGCTCCCGTGGGGTTATTGGGATTTATGATGGTGATGGCGCGGGTCCTGTCGGTGATCTTTGACTCGATATCAGCCAGATCCGGCATCCAGTCGGAGGACTCGTCGCAGCGGTAGTGTACGGCTTTTCCTCCGGTAAAATTCGCGGAAGCGGTCCACAGCGGATAATCGGGCGAGGGTATCAGTATCTCGTCGCCATCGGCCATCAGTGCGTTAAGGCAGACAGCTATCAGCTCGCTGGCGCCGTTTCCGATATATACGTCATTAGCCGTAATATCCTTTATGCCCTTTGACCGGCAGTAGGCGAGCGCCGCTTCGCGCGCCTCGGGCAGTCCTCTCGAGTGCGAGTAAGCCTGTGCGCCGTCCAGTCTGCGGCTCATAGCCTCGATGACCGAATGCGAGGTGCTGTATCCAAAGGCGGCCGGGTTGCCGATATTGAGCTTTAGCACGTCGACTCCCTGTGCGATAAGCTCGTCAGCCGCCGCTACGAGCGGTCCTCTGACCGCGTAGCTGACGTTTGCCAGTCTGGCAGATCTGCGGATTTCCTTCATACAAACCTCCTTGTGCGTATCTGCGGCATATACGGAGCCGCTTAGTGTCTTTCCGGCACAAAACCGGTGATCGTGATCATATTTTCAGATATGGAAAACTTTACGTCGATCCCGCAAAAGCCCATGCCGTATATCCTTTGGGGATCATCCTGATACCTGGGTCTGGGATCCTGAAGAAGCACTCCTTCGAGAGCGGACAGCCTGCGCCCTGACGAGCCGCGCGCTGCGGATTCAAAATAGTCCGCAAGCGCCTGTCGGACGCCTTCGGCATACTCCAGCGTCAGCTTTGTCTGCTCCGCGCCGTCTGCAAAACCGCTCCGCGCGTCCGGTCGGGCGTCCGCATAAGGTACGTACGGCTTTATATCGTAAATGGGAGTCCCGTCCATAAGGTCTGCTCCGCTCACGATCAGGCACGGGCCTTCCGGCGCCTCATAGTCGATGCTCTCGAGAGCAACGCAGGAAAGTCCTATGGGATTCGGCCTGTGCGGCGATCTCGTCGCAAAGACGCCGACCCGCTTGTTTCCTCCGAGCCTCGGCGGACGCACCGTAGGGCTCCATTCCTTTCCCTCAAACTCCGAAAACTGCCATATCAGCCAGATATGGGAAAATTCCTCCAGTCCTCGCAGCGCTTCCCTGTTTCTGAATTCAGGCTCGAAAACGATCCTTGATCTCAGCTCCGGCACGAGCCCCGACTGGCGCGGCACTCCGAACTTGCCGGAAAACTCACTTTGGATATGGGCGATATATTTCATCTTACATAAACGGCCGCCGCAAAAGGCGGCGGCAAATTATTACGGATGATCTCTCCGGTACTGGTCGATATAGCTGCTGATGTTCTGCACTGTGGATGAGGGCTGATAGTTCTCGTCTCCAAAGAGGAAAGCGTGCAGTTCGGATACGTTGCTGATCAGAGTATTATAATACACATATGCAGTAGTCAGATTCGACTGATCGATGTACTTGAAGGGGAACGAGGTCTGGTCCGAGATCTCGTAACTGGCCACATCAGCCATGAGTCCGAGCGCATCAGAGAAAACAATGTTCGTCGCGGCCATGGGCAGAACTTCGTTCAGGAGAGTGTTCAGGTCGGAAAGACTGGCACTCTTTGCGGCGCTGAGCATGGCCTTTATCACCTTGCGCTGCCTCGTGGCGCGCGCGATGTCATGTCCCTCGCCGTCTATCGTGACGTTCCTGATACGGGCAAATGCCACGGCCTGCTCGCCGGTCAGATGCCGCTCGCCCGAGCCGGAGCTCATCTCCCTGTATTTATATCCCGTGACCTTCGATACTTCTTTGCCGTATTCGTTGATCTGTCTGATCTCGGCATTCGTGACCTCCACGTCTATCCCGCCGAGGATGTCCACTGCCTTGGCAAGAGCCTTCCAGTTTACCGTGACGTACTGATTGATGTTCAGGTCAAAATTCTTGTTTATGGTCTCCAGAGATTCCTTTACCCCGTAGCCGGCGTAAATATCCGTCAGCTTACGGTATTTCCCGTTCGTCATGCACAGATATGAATCACGCAGTACCGACACGAGCTTGACCTGTTTTGTCTCGCGGTCTATGCATATGATGATGTCCGTATCGGCATTTGCGTCCTTGAGCAGATCGGTATTGTTGCGGGCGTCGACGCCGTAAGCCATGATGAGCTGGTAGCTTTCGTTTATCTCCTGGAGCTTTTCTTCGATACCTTCGTTCGTCTGGATATCGTGGCGCTCGAAGGATACTTCCTGATCCTGCACCGTCATGACGTCATACTTTGACTTGACATAGAAGAATCCCACCGCTATAAGTGAGACGAGGACTACGGCAAAGATCTCCACCACGAGCAAAGCCACGTATTTGCCGTGGCGTTTCTTTCTGTTTTTTGCAGCTGCCTGAGCTTTTGTTTCTGGGGAATGGCCGCGCTCACGGCTCTCACCGGCGCTGCTTCTTCCCTGTCTTTTCTGCTCCGTCATCTATCAAAAACCTCCGTAAATGTGTAGTTTAATTGCTTTTTTCGTTCTTTTTTGCCGTACGGCAGAAGAGTATTTTACATCTTATACAGAGTATTGTCAAATCAACCGGGTCCGTATCAGCGGGGCAGAGCGGGCATATATCACCCGAGCATATCCTTCAGATACTGGCCGGTGAAGGATTCTTCGCAGGCTGCCACCTGCTCCGGAGTACCGTACGCGATCACGCGCCCGCCGCCGTCTCCTCCCTCGGGGCCGAGATCGACGATGTAATCCGCAGTCTTGATCACGTCGAGATTATGCTCAATGACGACTACCGTATTGCCGCCCTCCGCGAGCCGGTGAAGGATCTGGACGAGCTTGTTCACATCCTCAAAATGCAGTCCCGTCGTGGGCTCATCGAGGATGTACAGCGTCCTGCCGGTGCTGCGCCGCGAAAGCTCCGTGGCGAGCTTGACTCTCTGTGCTTCGCCGCCGGAGAGTGTCGTGGAAGGCTGTCCGAGCTTGACGTACGAGAGTCCTACGTAATTAAGCATCTCTATTTTCGCGCGGATCGAAGGCACTGCCTTGAAGAAGTCCACTGCCTCCTCCACAGTCATATCCAGCACGTCGTAGATGCTTTTGCCCTTGTATTTCACGTCCAGCGTCTCGCGATTGTAGCGCTTGCCGCCGCAGACCTCGCAGGGTACGTAGACGTCAGGCAGGAAGTTCATCTCTATCTTGATGATGCCGTCTCCCGAGCAGGATTCGCATCTGCCGCCTTTTACGTTAAAACTGAAACGGCCTTTATTGTATCCTCTGGCCTTTGCATCCGGCGTCATGGCAAAGAGGTCTCTGATCAGATCAAAGACACCGGTATAGGTGGCGGGATTTGATCTGGGAGAGCGGCCTATCGGAGACTGATCTATATTAATCACTTTATCGAGCTGCTCGAATCCCTCGATGCTCTTCACTCTGCCGGGGATGGTGCGTGCGCGGTTCAGACGCTTCGCGGCGGATTTAAAGAGGATCTCGTTGATCAGCGAGCTTTTGCCGGAGCCGGATACGCCCGTGACGCAGGTAAATATGCCTGTCGGGATCTTTACGGTGATATTTTTCAGGTTATGCTCGGCGGCTCCCTTTATGGTAAGGTAGCCCTTGGGCTTGCGGCGCACCTCAGGTACCGGGATCTTTCTGACTCCGGAGAGATACTGGCCGGTGATGGACTCCGGAATCTGCATAATCTCTTCGGCGGTGCCCGTGGCTATCACGCGGCCTCCGTGCTCACCTGCCCCGGGTCCGATATCCACGATATAGTCTGCTGCGCGCATGGTCTCTTCGTCGTGCTCGACTACGATGACCGAATTGCCCAGATCTCTCAGGTGCATCAGCGAATGCAGCAGCTTGCCGTTGTCGCGCTGGTGCAGGCCGATGGACGGCTCGTCGAGTATATAGGCCACACCCACAAGTCCCGAACCCACCTGCGTTGCAAGCCTGATGCGCTGCGCCTCGCCGCCCGAGAGCGTGGATGCACCGCGGGCAAGCGTGAGATAGCCCAGACCGACCTCAGTCAGGAAGCCCAGCCTCGCATAGACTTCTTTTAATATAGGCTTTGCTATAGTCATCTGAAACTCCGAAAAGCCCTTTGCCTGCTCCTCGAGATAGGTCCTTATATCCGGTATGGACATCTCGGTCAGTTCATAGATATTCCTGTCGCCTATCGTGACGGCGCGGATTGTCTCCTTGAGGCGCTGGCCCTTGCATGCGGGGCAGGGCGTGACACGCATATATGACTCATACTCTGCCTTCAGCTCCTCGTTTCCCGTATCGCGGTATCTGCGGGTAAGCATCGTGATTACGCCCTCAAAAGGATATTTGTACGTGCGCAGTCCGCTCTGGCCTTCGAATTCAATATCCAGCTTCTCGCGTCCGGTGCCGTACATGATGGCGTGGCGGGCTTTTTCCGGCAGATCCTTGTACGGGGTGTGCATGGAAAAGCCGTAGCGCTTTGCCAGCGCTTCAAAAGTGGATTTGGACCAGCTTCCGTCCTTGCCCACCGAGCCGAAGCCCGAGGGATTGAGTGCGCCGTCCTCCAGACTCTTCTCCGGATCGTCCACAATGAGTTCCTCGTCGAACTCCATCTTAAAACCGAGGCCCGTGCATACCGGGCAGGCTCCGAAGGGATTGTTAAACGAAAAGTTGCGCGGCTCGACCTCCTCGATACTGATGCCGCAGTCCGGGCAGGCGAAGCTCTGGCTGAAATTAATAGGCTCGGCATCATCTCCGAGATCCGCGACTGCCACGCCCTCGGCGAGCGCGAGAGCCGTCTCGAGGGAGTCGGTAAGCCTCTCCTCTATGCCCTCGTGCACCACAAGTCTGTCTATGACGATCTCTATCGTATGCTTGATATTCTTGTCAAGTTTGATTTCTTCGGACAGCTCATACTGGATGCCGTCCACCCTGGCGCGGACGTAGCCTTTTTTTGCAGCCTGTTCGAGTACCTTGACGTGTTCGCCCTTGCGTCCCCGCACCACCGGCGCCAGAATCTGGACCCTGGTTCGCTCGGGGAGCGCCATGATCTGGTCTACCATCTGATCTATGGACTGACGGCGCACCTCACGTCCGCAGTTCGGGCAGTGAGGCACGCCCGCCCTGGCGTAGAGCAGACGCAGATAATCGTAGATCTCCGTGATCGTTCCCACAGTTGAGCGCGGGTTGCGGTTCGTACCCTTCTGGTCGATGGAGATGGCGGGCGAGAGGCCTTCTATGCTGTCTACATCTGGCTTTTCCATCTGTCCGAGGAACTGCCTTGCATATGACGAAAGACTCTCCATATACCGGCGCTGGCCCTCCGCATAGATGGTATCAAAAGCAAGCGAGCTCTTGCCCGAACCCGATATGCCCGTGAGCACCACAAGCTTGTTTCTGGGGATATCCACGTCTATGTTCTTCAGATTATGTTCATTCGCTCCGCGTATCCTGATACAGTTGTTCATCGCAGCTTTCCTTTTTATTATTTATGATTGTTCAGATAGCCTTTGAGTTCTATCATGCGGTCACGCAGCAGAGCGGCCTGTTCGAAGTTCAGATCGCCCGCAGCCTTTGTCATCTCTTTCTTTACGGTCTCGATCAGAGCCTTCAGCTCCTTCTCGTCCATGGACTCGGGGTCCTTCTCTATCTTCAGGCCCAGAGAATCCCCGGCCGGCTTCGAGATATGTATGGCGTCCCGTACTGCCTTGCGGATGGTCTGAGGAGTGATGCCGTGCTCTTTGTTATAGGCGTCCTGAATGCTGCGGCGGCGATTCGTGATCTCTATGGTCCTGGCCATGGACTCGGTCATGGTATCCGCGTACATGATGACGCGCCCGTCCACGTTTCTGGCTGCGCGCCCGACAGTCTGTATCAGTGAAGTCTCGGAACGCAGGAAGCCTTCCTTGTCCGCATCGAGAATAGCTACCAGAGAGACCTCCGGTATATCCAGACCCTCGCGCAGAAGGTTGATACCGACCAGCACGTCAAAAACGCCAAGCCTCATATCCCTGATGATCTCTATACGTTCGAGCGTATCCACGTCCGAATGCAGGTAGCGGACCTTTACTCCTGCCTCTCTCAGGTAGTCCGTCAGATCTTCGGCCATGTGTTTCGTCAGCGTAGTCACGAGGACTTTTCTGCCCTTCTCCGTCTCGGTGTTCACCTCGCTGAGCAGGTCGTCGATCTGCCCCGTGACGGGACGCACATCTATGGAAGGATCCAGCAGTCCTGTGGGACGCAGGATCTGCTCCGCGCGCAGCTGCTCATGCTCGGCCTCATACGCTCCCGGCGTGGCCGAGGTAAAGAGTACCTGATGGATCTTGCCTTCAAATTCGGTAAAATTCAGCGGCCTGTTGTCCAGCGCCGAAGGCAGTCTGAAGCCATAATCAACGAGGATCGTCTTCCTCGAACGGTCACCGGCATACATCGCGCGCACCTGCGGGACGGTCATGTGCGACTCGTCTATGATCAGCAGGAAATCCTTAGGAAAATAATCCATCAGAGTGTGCGGCGGCGCGCCCTCGGGAAGCCCTACGAGATGCCTCGAATAATTCTCTATCCCCGAGCAGAAGCCAGTCTCGCGCATCATCTCCAGATCGAAATTCGTGCGTTCGGCTATGCGCTGCGCTTCGAGGAGCTTGTCCTCACGGTGGAATTTCTCCACCTGCTGCGCAAGTTCCTCCTCTATAGCCAGGGTGGCTCTCTTCATCGCATCCGGCGCCACCACATAGTGGGAAGCGGGAAAGATGGCGATATGCTCAAGGGTTCTTTTGACCTGTCCGGTGAGCGTATCGATCTCCGAGATGCGCTCCACTTCATCACCGAAGAATTCTATGCGGATGGCCGCCTCGCCTTCTCCGGCGGTGATGACCTCCACGGTATCGCCCCGCACTCTGAAGGTCCCGCGATGGAAATCCATATCGCTGCGCGTGTACTGGATGTCCACAAGTCTGCGCAGGACGTCATCGCGCTCTTTCTGCATACCGGGGCGGAGCGAGACCACCATGTTCTTGTAATCAATGGGGGAACCAAGTCCGTAGATGCATGATACGGACGAGACGATGATCACGTCGCTGCGTTCTGCGAGAGCAGCGGTAGCCGAATGCCTCAGTCTGTCGATCTCGTCGTTCATGGCCGAGTCCTTTGCGATATAGGTATCGGTCGAAGGTACGTAAGCCTCCGGCTGGTAGTAGTCGTAGTAAGATACGAAATACTCCACCGCATTTTCCGGGAAGAACTCCTTCATCTCAGAGTAAAGCTGGGCGGCGAGGGTCTTGTTATGGGCGAGGATGAGCGTAGGCTTCTGGAGACCGGTGATGACGTTTGCCATCGTATAGGTCTTGCCCGAGCCGGTAACGCCGAGAAGAGTCTCAAAACGGTTGCCCGCCCTGAAGCCCTCTACTATCTTATCTATAGCCTGCGGCTGGTCGCCTGTCGGCTTAAACTCCGAGTGAAGTCTGAATTCCATTTATCTTCCTCTTTATCAGGTGATCCTGGTGTCCGGGCGCCTTTTGGCGGCTGCTCATCGAACAAACAATCTTAAATAGTATATCACAAAAGCTTGTTTTTATATACAGGATTTGATAAACTATTTGACATGAAGAACTTCAAAAAAATCACCATAGTACTTATTGCATCGTTTGTTTTCAGCCTGCTTGCGAGCGGGTGCGGCGACTCTGTCACAGGCTCATCCGAGCCGTCATCCGAGTCTGCCTCTGCCTCTGAGCCGGCGTCTTCACAAAACCCCGTCCACGAGGTAGTGATACAGATACCCTCTTCCGCGGTACCTGCCGCCGAGCCGACTTCCGAGCCCACCTCATCGGAGGCTCCGTCTGCCGGGCCTTCGTCCGGCGACGATCTCAGCAAAGTCATCGCGCTGACCTTTGACGACGGTCCCTCTACGAATACTCCATCCTCCACGAGCCGTATTCTCGATGTTCTGGAGAAATATAACGCAAAGGCGACCTTCTTTGTGCAGGGGATCCAGCTCACGTATGCGGAGTTCAAGGACCGCAACTGCGCTATAGTAAAGCGCGAGGCGGCGCTCGGCATGCAGATCGGATCGCACAGCTTTGATCATCCCGACTTCAATAAAAAGGACGCTGCCGAGATCCAGTCGCAGATAGACAAATCGATCCAGCTCATCAGCGACGCTGCCGGAGGATACGATGTAAAGATCGTGCGCACTCCCTATGGCTCGCAGAAGCAGCATGTGCTCGATGCGATAGATATGCCCATCATCCTCTGGAACATCGATACGATGGACTGGGACACAAAGGACGCCGACAAGACTTACCAGGCTATTATGGACAATGTCAAGGGCGGCTCTATCGTGCTGATGCACGACATCTATCAGGCCACCGCTGATGCCGTGGAGATGGTGGTGCCCGCTCTTATCGAGAAGGGCTACAAGCTTGTAACGATCGACGAGATGTTCCGCCTCTACGGTCAGGAGCTCAAGCCCCACACCGTATACGCCAGAGCAAAGCGGCCTGAGTAAAGGCGCAGAGCGCCGCCCGTTATCCGCAGGGTACCGCCGCGGGGCCTGCCCCCCTCTCATGCGGCATATCTCAGCCCGCGTTCTGTCGACAGACAGAAATCGAGTAGGAGGGGAAATTGATATTTCCCCGACCTCTCACACCACCGTGCGTACCGTTCGGTACACGGCGGTTCAACCAACTTAACAAGTGACGCGCCTTTCGGCGTAGTAGTCAGCCATGGAGACTAATCCAAAGCGGGTTAGTCTTTCTTTTGTAACAGCCACATTCATAGCG
>JAFSTX010000015.1 GCA_017445585.1 Lachnospiraceae bacterium | reverse complement strand
TTAGAGCTGGGCAGGCCTGAAAGCAAAAAACGCGATCCAGGCCTGCATTTTATGAGAGTTGGGCAGGCATGAAAGCAGAAAACGCGATTCAGGCCTGTAATTTATTAGAACTGGGCAGGCCTGAAAGCAAAAAACGCGATCCAGGCATGTACTTAGAAATGATTACAGGCAAATAAAAAAGTGGCTTGTGGATGGAAAACATTTCCCATGGAGAAAAAAGAAGAATACGCGCAGTTGAATGCGCGTAAAGGGATGTTCATATGATCTGGTCAACCAGCTCGCGGAGAGTTTTCTCTTGATTATGTGTTATTTTCAGATAAACAGCGTCGTCATCAGTATGGGCAGCCTCTTTGCTGTCACCGTTTGGACTCTTGCTTTCACTTTCGGTCGGATCGGTAAAGAATTCAGCAGGTGTGACTTTCAGATATTCGCATATTGCAAGGAATTCTGACATGGATGGCAAACTCCTGCCGGATGAGATGCTCTGGATGTAGCCCTTGCTGTGGCCGAGTTCCAGACTCATATGGTATTCGGAAATGTTCCGTTCCATACGCAGCTGCGTGATTCTGTCACGAATAAAGCGTTCGTCCATGTTGTCCTCCATGCAAAACAAGGTGTGTTCCGTGAAGTGCATTCCGTGAAAAGTTTCCATGAAAAAAGCGATTATCTGCCTGAAAAAACTTTCCTTAATATTTTACACTTAGGGTAAGCATACTTGTACTCGTACAATTAATAATTATTGTTGAAATAGACTAATTTAAGCGGTATAATGTGTGAAAACTCTAAAAAAGCGGAAAGTTTGAAATGGAAATCGGGATAATAAAAACATGTTGCAAAGAGCGGGATGTTATGTTGTGAAGTGAAAGTACTTGTAAAGGTATTATTATCAGCTAGTAAGCGGAGGTAAAACAATTTTGAGAAAGAAACTAGGACTTTTTACAGGTTTTATGACATTTGCTGTGGTTATCTTCAGTTTTTTCTTTTTCGCGGCCAGTTCTTCGGCTGATTCATTGAGTGGGATTTATTCTGCCGGAGTCGTTATAAGAGAGGATCTGACACTTATAGTTGAGGCAAACTTGATTGACTCTGCTCATAATCCAGAAATGTCTTTTACCCGGGCGGGTGAAGAGATAAAAATCGAAGGAACCTACAACACTGAAAGTGGTCGTTGGTCATTTGAGTATGAAGGATTATATGCTCAATGTATTACCGACAGGATTGATATTAAACTGATAGTTAACAATGAAGTATTAGATTCTGTCTCGTATTCCTTACAATCGTATTTTAATGAATTATATCATGCCAGTGCATCAGAACTGAATCTTTCGGAGACAGCTTTTTTAGTGATGAAAAATACATTGGCAGATATTCTCGAATATGGAGCAGCCGCTCAGATATATGCAGGGTACAATACATCTGTTCTGGCAAACAATCTTCCGTGGGTATCGGAGGAAAAAACAGCCCCATTTTTATCTCCTGTCAGTGACTTCAGTACTATAGTTTATTCGTATAGCCCGTCTGATGCTCTTAAATCGGCTAATCTCATGCTGTCAAATACTGTAAGAATTGGCATTTCGTTTGTCGCCGAAAAAGCCACTAAAGTAATTATTACCGGAAATGATAGACAATGGTTATATGAGAAATCAGCCTGGGAAGGGGAAGGCGGAGTTTTTAGAATAGAAACTCCTGGAATTTATGCTCCGGATTTTGACGAGGTGTTCACAATCACCTTAATGAATGATATAGAGGTTTTTCATGAGATAACATATAGTGTCAATACATATGTCTCATCAAAAAAAGATTCTGAAGATGAAAACCTCAGCAAAATCGTAAGAGCTCTTTATAATTATGGAAAATCAGCAGACAAGTATGTGAGTGAAGTTGAAAAAAAGGATAGCGTTCCGACTATAAGGATTTCCTCTGTTGAAGCAAGCCCCCTGGATAAAGATGTAGCTGTTGAAATAACCGTTTGCAACAATCCCGGAATTGCGGCAATGCTTTTGGATATTGAATACAATGATGAATTGGTCGCTTTGACTGGATTTGATTATAATGATGAACTGTCAGGATCAAAGACAGCATTTAATCCCGATGCCGGAAAACAATCAGTCTACTGGTGTGATTTAAACAATAAAAACGGTGATTTTGTGTTTGTCACGCTGCATTTTGAAATATTGGAAAATGCTTCAGCCGTTATTCCCGTGTCAGTATCCTATGATCCGGACAATATCTATGACAGTGAGGAAAAAAATGTTGGATTTGTCGTAGAAGGAGGTACGATTACCATTTCTCAGAGTCAAGGTGAAGAGCAGTCAGAACCGATAGAACATCAGTCGCAATTTCCTATTGAGCCGGATGGTCCAGCATTTGTCCTGACATCCCAGTCAGCCAGACCAGGAGATGAGGAAGTCGCTGTAACTGTCAACGTTGTTAATAATCCGGGAATAGCAGCAATTTTGCTTGATTTGGTATATAGCAAAGATGATTTGACTCTCACGGGATATACATATAACCCGGTCCTTCAGGGATCAGTTACTCCGTTTAATCAGACGGCAGCAATACAGTCTGTTTATTGGTGTAATCTCACGGAGATAAATGGTGATTTTGAATTTGTAACTTTGTATTTTACTGTTTCAAGTGAGGCAAAAGGTATTATTCCTGTGAGTGTGGCATATGATCCTGATAATGTCTATGACGGGTCGGAGAAGAATGTTGATTTTCAGGTAGTAAGTGGATTTATAAACGTAGAATAAAAACGAGAGGTAGGAATAAAAATGTTTCTGAAAAGGATAGCTGCGTTACTGATTGCTTTTACAGTATCAATGGGTATGATTACTGTTTCTGAAGCAGCAGGAGAGAAAATGTCAGTTTCTGTTTCCAGCGAGAAGGGACTTCCTGGAAGTACGGTGGAAGTAAAGATACAGCTGGCAGATAACCCAGGTGTTGCGGGAATGACTTTTGATGTCGAGTTCCCGGATAATTTGATACTCTTGAACGCTTCCTGGGGCACCGAAATAGCTGCTCACGGAAATACCGTCATGTCAAACAGACTGGAGAGCCCGTTTACTATGATGTGGGTTGGAGGGACTCAATCATTTGGCAATGATGGGCTTTTTGCGACACTTACTTTCAAAATACGAGAAAACGCTGATGAAAACACATTTTCTGCTGTAAACATTGTCTATGATGAAGACAATGTTTATGACATAGAGGATAAAAATGTCCCGTGCACTATCGTCAATGGCGGGGTTTCAATCCTTTCGTGTGTTCCAGGTGATATAAACGGAGACGAAAAGGTCAACAGTAAGGACGTTTCAAGATTGATGCAGTACCTTGCACATTGGGATGTGACGGTAAATGAACCTACGCTTGATGTAAACGGTGATGAGAAGATCAATAGTAAAGATGTTTCAAGATTGATGCAGTATCTTGCGCACTGGGATGTTAAAATATATCCTGATCTAAATCCGTCTGTTGAATGTATTCACAGCATGTCTGTCATTGATGCTGTTCCTTCAACCTGCACGGAAAACGGAATAATCGCTCATTATCATTGCAATAAGTGTGGTAAAAACTATAGTGATGCAAATGGGATCAATGAGATCTTAAATGATGACATCGTGATAGCTTCGACAGGACATATTATAGCTATCGATGAATATGTTGCCCCAACATACGAAAACAGCGGTTTGACCGAAGGATCACATTGCTCTGTATGTGGTGAAGTTCTTCTCGCACAGGAAGTAATCCCGAGACTGGTCTCCGACGAGTATGCAATAGCTTACAGCGTTGCGGGGGATTATGATTATTTAAGAACAATTGAGATTGATAATCCTAATCCTGTGGCTTATACATCTCAGCAGAGTGTGATATTAAAAGACCTTTCAGTGGAGGGCTTCTCATTTCTTGGGTGGTATAATTCCGATGGCGTTAAGGTGACGGAAATATCAAAGGGTTCTTCAGGGAATGTAATTCTATATGCGAAATGGAATGTTAAACAGTATACAATAACTTTTGATTCGCCGCTTTCGCCTGTTCCGGATAAAACATATACAACCGATAAAGATACCGCAATAGATAACCCTACTCTTGCTAATTACACCTTTGCAGGTTGGAGCAACGACGATGCGGAAATCGTGACAATAATCCCTAAAGGGACCACTGGTAATATTACTCTTCACGCTAACTGGACAAGTAAGAGGAATCAGACCAGACCGGTCTCAAAACTGTCTGATCCATATGTTTTTGAAGATTCGGAGAACGGTCAGATCCTTTTTGTGTATGAGCTGGGAACAGTAGAGAATATACCACTGTTTACTACGGCAGAGCTGATAAGTGCACAGGGTGTTCGTGTAGTCACATCTGAAACCAAAACAGATCAGATAAGTAACACGACAGCTAGTAACATAGTCAATGCAATTTCAAACGCCACGACGAAGACATCGGCGTGGTCATTGGGCAAAGATTGGAATGATACCACAACATTCGATAAGAGCTACCTGAAGCAAACCGGAGTGAGCGAAACAGAAGCATCTTCTGTTCAAAAAACATCGAGCAACACATATACTCTAAATTCCAGTCAGGGCGGAAGCTATACAGTGGACAATTCTTCGGGGATTTCTTCGAAGGTAGGTGGATCACGCAGTCAGGAAAAGGAAGACATTGTAGAAAAGGGTCAGAATTTCAAACTTGGTGTTGATACAAAATATTCCAACACACTGGAAACCGAGGCACATGCGGGGGGAAGCATTGGTCCTATCAGCCTTGGTGGAAGTGTTAAGGATACAAGTACTTTTGAAATCGGACTGAATAGTGAGTATGAAAACCATATAAATACGACTGATAAGAGCAAAACAGGGTCGACAATTTCAAACGAGTTAGCTCAAAATGCAACGAATTCAGTGACCAATTCGAAGAGCTGGAATTCCTCACAGGGTTATTCGTCAAGCAGCTCGGTCAGTTTGAACGATACTGTTTCAAAGGCAGTTTCGTCGGTAATTGCAGAACAGAAAAACTATGGCAGTTCCTATGCTGTTGGAGGAAGCAACAGTGAATCGGAGGAAAAATCTCAAAGTGAAACAAATAGCAGACAGTACTCGGATACTTTGTCATATTCAAAATCGAATATAAGCACTGTTACGCAATCTTTTGAGACAACTGGCGAGGTTGAAGGGTACTATAGAGTAGTCTGCGCGGGAATTGCTCATGTATTCGGTGTCGTGGGATATGATGTGGCAAACAGCGCATATTACACCTATTCATACAGTGTAATGGATGAGAGGACGTATCAGTTCCTCGATTATTCCAGAACAACTCCAAGCTTTGATGATAACGAGAATGGTGTTCTTCCGTTCGAGATTCCTTCATTTGTTAATGATTACGTAAATACGAGAATAGTCAGAAGCAACGGTCTTACAATAGACATTGATACGGGGTATGTAACAGACTATAGTGGGGAAGATAGTACGGTTATAATCCCGTCATATATAGCCGACGACAATGGTGACGGAACGTTCTCATTAATTAAAGTCCGCGGGATAACATCCAGTGCATTTGCAGGGTCTGATATCGAGGCAATCAGATTAGGCGGGTATATAAGTGAAATTCCGGATGGAGCATTTGCCGGTTGTGAAAACCTGAAAGCAATTGAAATGCCCGGTGTTACTGTTATTGGAGACAATGCGTTCAGCGGATGTATTTCGTTAGATGGTTTCAATATAACCACCGATGTTGCCTCGATTGGAGTGAATGCCTTTAAAGGCGTCAAGAGCATCTCTGTCAAAGCTGCAAACAGCAATGTGGCAGAGGCGTCAGCAGCTTCAGGTGCAGAAGATATTATAATTAATATCGCCGGAATAAAGACATCTGGTATGAGATTTTTTACAAATGGAACAGATCGTTTTGAGGTACAGGGCGAAAATGGAACGTTTTCAGATCTGGCAATAGACTCTGATGCGTATACTGTTGTACTGAATGGGATTAATTTTATCGATTGCTCGATTACGCCTATTAAACTGAATTCGGAGAATGTTAATCTTAACAGAGTAACAGTTAACGCAAACGGATACGGGATGATGCTTCTTTCAGATACAACAAACATTGCATTAAGGGGTGCTGTCAGCATAGCTTCTTCCAGAGAAAACGCAATCGTATGCAGGAACATAAAGCTTTCTCAGTTGAATTCCGGAGTCGCAGGAAACATGACAGCTGTCGGCAACATCCTAATTTGCGGGTCAGTAGTAGGCAGCAAATATCTTAACGGAACACTTGTCACTATCTCTGAAGACGAATATCAGAATTATATTAAAGGGTTATTTACGGTCAGTTTTGATTCAAATGGAGGTTCCACTGCGATTGCTTCTCAAAAGGTCATTTACGGACAGACCTATGGAAGTCTGCCTGAAGCGGAACGTGAGAACTACAAGTTTGACGGCTGGTTCACGAGAAAAGATGGAGGAGAAAGAATTACTCCGGAAACAGTATTCACAGAATCGACGGATGTAACCGTTTACGCTCATTGGATATTGAACACATTCAACGTGATCTTTGATGCTAATGGCGGGATTTCTGCAGAGACATCAAGGATTGTCGCGTATGGCAGTACATTTGGTAGCCTTCCTAGTGCCCAAAAAGACTATTATACGTTTGACGGTTGGTTTACCGAACAGACAGGTGGAACAAAAATCACTGAGTCTACAGTGTTTGAGTCGTCAGATGACATCACTCTTTATGCACACTGGACAATCAATCCAATCAGCGGATGGGTCAAAGTGAGCGAGATTCCCAATGGAGCAGAGACGATTGAAAGGAAATACACTTATACACAAAAAACATTTCTGGATTCCAAGAATGCGTCGGAATCCGGATGGACTCTGTCCGGTAGCGAGTGGAAGGAAAGCGAACGTACTTCATTTAATTACGCTTCATTCCCTGGGGGATTTGATACGAGTAATACATATTATCAGAATTTCCATAAGAGCAAGGATGTGAGCGCATTTGAGAATTCCACAAGCAAGAGAACCATTATCAGTGACTCTTGGGCCGGGTATATTTACTGGCATTGGATGTATGATACGGGGGCTAATGGAACTGACACAAGAGCGATTTATCACCAGTATGGTTATGGTCCAGACAATGGATTCCTGTATAAGTATTTCTTTGCATTTGCGTCTACAAGAGGAGATTACAACTCTGATGTGTACTATTGCAATTCGCAGGGAATAACAAACTATATAGTTTATGATCAGCATACATCAAATGCAGAATGCGGCGGCGCAACCAGATGGTTCAGATTTGATTACCGAGTATGTACATATGCTGATTACTACAAGTTATTCCATTATTATAAAGAAACTGTGCAGGAGTCAGCTTCGCAGCCCATTGGATCAAGTACTGTTTATGATATTCAGGAGTGGGTCAGGTATAGGGCGAAATAGTGTATGATTTTTTCTTCGGGCTGCAGCTAGGACTGTAGTCCGAAGAATTAAGCCATATGTAGGAGGAATATGAAATGAAACAAAAAGTCAGACGTTTATTCTGCGTTCTTTTGTCGGCAGCCATTATGTTGGGTCTTATTGCGATATCTCCTGAAACAGCTGAAGCAAAAGCAGCCGTAAAGACTCGCGATGAGGCGGTTGCCTGGCTTAATCAGCAGGGAGGAAAGACATACGGAGACGGACAGTGTGTCGCACTTGTCCGGGCATATGTCAATTGGCTTGTAAACGGATCAACAGGCACTCAGGCTAACTGGGGTCTTTATAAAAAAGGTGACGGAATCTCCGGGGATGGAAGGGATATCTGGAAAAACCTCCTTTGGAGTGAAATGGAATGGAGGGTTTACGAAAACACCGCTGATTTTGTTCCGGAACCCGGGGATATTTTTTCCTCAGGAATTTCGAGCGGCAATCATACGGGAGTTGTTGTATCTTCAAATGTTTCAAAGGCTACGGTAGTCGACTGCAATCTGACTGCTCCGTATAATGGCGGACCTTGCAGTGTGCATGAGATTAGCTGGAAGTACTCATCAAATGATACCGCATATGCCGCCACACATTTTATCCGTCCGGTGTTTAAAGCTGCTGCGACCACCGGTGTTCAGGGCAAACTTAATACTGTAAAAGGTGTTTATCCTTCCGGTTCGTTCTTTACTGTGGCAAGTTCAACAAGCGGATGCACTTCTTCAAATCACGACATTCTTAATGGCGAATGGTGCATGGGATGTTATCTTCCCAATATCCCCGCCAGAGGCGGCCTTCCAAGCGGATCATCTGTCGGTTTTATTGCAGATACATGCTGTGGATTCGCGAATTACGTCTTTTACTGTACGTTCGGACACAGAGCCTTAGATTCAGAAATAACATCTTCAAAACCAGCATTGGGAGACATGGTCTTTACTGGAAAACATTATTTTATCTATCTATCGGAGGACAGTTCAAACTACTATGTCTATGATGCAAACGGATACGACGGAGGAAAGAACAAAGTTCTCTATAATAACACCTACCCGAAGAGTGAGGTCACAAATCTGACGGTGTGGCATGCATCCAACTATAGTACGGTGAATGGTTCAGGATCTTCTGCTACAACCGTTCACATAACACTTAATGCTAACGGTGGAACTGTCGGGACATCGGGCTTTTATTATAAAGTCGGCACAGATAAGTACTATTCGGATGCTGCCTGTACCAAACAAATAACGAAGATTACTCCTCCGACGCGCGCAGGATATGTGTTTGAGCATTATTACGGTGATGGAAGCTGCGGCGGAGCTAACGGTGAGCGATATATTTATGGTGCGTCGTCAAATAATACTGTTGTCGGGAGCTTTGCGGAAGACCTGGATGATGATATTACGAAAGATGCGGTTCTCTATGCAAAGTGGTCTGTGTGTTCTCATAGCTATACATCAAAGGTCACGAAGCAGCCTACCTGCACAGTGACAGGAGTAAAGACATTTACATGCAGTGTCTGTGGTGCGAGCTATACAGAGACGATCAAGGCTCTCGGTCATTCGTATTCTGCTGTAGTCACCCCGCCTACCGCGACGTCTCAGGGCTATACCACGCACACCTGTTCGCGCTGTAATAATAGCTATATAGACAGTTATACAAATCCGATTCCATCACCAGACAGTCATTCCGAACGCATCGCGAGAGTCTTCGGATCTGGCGGCAAGGTTCGCTCAAGCGGCATAGACCGTTACAAGACGGCAGTGTCCACTGCGGATTATCTGAAGGGAACGCTCACCCGGAGCAGCTTTGACAGTATTATAATCGCCTGCGGGACAAACTTCCCCGATGCCCTGGCAGGCTCATACCTTGCGGCGAAGAAGTCGGCACCGATACTTATGGTCGGAAAAGACGGAGCTGGACTGGAAGATGCCGCGAATTATGTCAAAGCGAATCTCGCCGCGGACGGCGAGGTGTATATACTGGGAGGAACCGGTGCAGTACCCGCGGCAGTTGAAAAGGCGTTGTCCGGATATTGCATCATGCGCATTTCCGGTCGCGACCGCTATGAGACAAATCTGCAGATCCTTAATGAAGCGGGAATTTCAAACGGAGCTGATCTGCTGATTGTTGATGCGCAGAATTTTGCGGATGCGCTTTCTGCCTCGGCTCTCGGAAAACCGATTCTGCTGGTCAATAAGACTACTAAGACCCTGACGGCGGAGCAGAAACAGATTTTGGGCAGATTCGGTCATATCTATATACTTGGCGGTGCTGGCGCAGTGCCGGAGGAACTGGTGAAGGAAATCGAGAAGACCTCCGGAATCACGCCGGTGCGCATAGGCGGAAAGAGCAGATATGAGACCTCGGTGAATATAGCAAAAACGTTCTTTGCAAATCCCGACTGCATTACCATCGCTACGGGATCCAATTATCCCGACGGTCTTACCGGCGGCTCGCTGGCGTATGCTCTTGATGCTCCGCTGATCCTGCTTGATAAGGGAACGAACGATGCGGCGAGGGAATACTTTGGCTTAACCGGGTGCACCAAGGTCTTGACGTATGGCGGTACCGGCTCGGTGCCTGAAGCGACGATTAATGCAATTTTGAAGTAAAAGGACGATTACAAGCTTATATATGCAAATCTGTCTTTGTTTATGAAAAAGCGAATTATTAACAGAAATACGGATAAATGATCATCTGTATTTCTGTTTGATTAAGCGGAAAGGAAAAACCATGTACTACTCAACAGGAAGTAAGATTAAAACCCTCGCCGGCATAGCCGCGGTGGCGGGCATGATCGTTACGGTTGTTATCTGCGGTATGGTAATAAATGCCGGTAACAACAGACCTGAAGCCCTTATCCCGGCGCTTGGTGTTCTTCTTATTGGAGTGTTTGTTTCTTATATCTCTTATCTGGGGCTTGCAGCTTTCGGAGAGCTGGTTATGAACAGTGCGATATGTGCAGAGGAAATAATTGAGATAAAGAAAAAGCTCGATGGAGAATCGGCAGCAAAAAGAAAAACAGATCCGGTAAATGAAGATGCTGCAGACGGAAAGAACTCGCGGCCAAAACGGACTTTGAATCCAAACAGTTTTCACAGTGCCGACTTTTCGTGGCGCGCAAAGTGTGATATCTGTCATGAGGACAAGATGCTCGTCAGAGCAACGATCAACAGAAATGGCAATTTGGAAAACGCGAGCGTCTGCCAGGACTGTTTTGAGCATTTCGGAGGAAGGGTTTGCCCGGATGAGAAAAGCGAAGCAAGTACGGAGGAGTGCTTTTGCCCCAAATGCGGAACAAAGAACAAAGCTAAAACAGGTTTTTGCTTTTCGTGCGGCAGTCCGCTGAACCTCCAATAAAAAAGCGATTGGGATTAGAAAGAAGCAGAACACCCGCTTTCCTTTGCCCTTGACACCGCGGTTTACATATGAATAATTAATGCAGAAGGTTATACTCGCGGTTTCGCAGGTGTCAGACTCCCTGCTTTGTTACTGTATAAGCCGAGTTAAATACTTTGATTCACAAGTGTTTGTATAAAGAAAATAGCTTCCGGAGGAAATCACTATGAACATCGGCTTTCTGGGCACCGGCAATATGAGTTCGGCGCTGATATGTGCGATAGACAGGAATTGCGAAGGTGTGTGCTTTTATCTCTCAAATCCTCACAGAGAAAAGGCAGTTGCCGTACAGGAGAAGCTGAGAAACCGCTCCGTTATAACGGATAACGAAGAGACCGTGCTCAGTTCTGACATGCTCTTTGTCGGCGTGAAGCCTCAAAAACTGAGCGAGGTACTCATTCCACTCCGGGAGGCTTTTACAGATGCGCCTGCAGAGCAGCTTATCGTATCCATGGTTGCCGCAAAGGAGATCGCGACGATCAGAGAACTTGCAGGGACAGATGCTCCGGTGATACGTATCATGCCAAATACACCGGTGGCTGTAGATGCCGGCGTGATCGGGTACAGTACGTCGGGTGTGAGAGGAGAGACAGAGGATGCGTTCAGAACGCTCTTTTCCGGGAGCGCACTGCTGGTCAGGGTGCCCGAGCCGCAGCTGGATGCGATCAGCGCTCTGTCGGGTTCCGGGCCGGCCTATACATACGCTTTTATGAGGGCGCTGGCGGAAAGCGGTGTGAGTCTGGGACTGGATCAGAGTGCGGCTTTGGCTATGGCTGCAGAGACGGTGCTTGGAGCGGCAAGGCTCCTGCTTGCTTCCGGGAAATCTCCGGAGGCTCTCATAGCTGAGGTATGTTCACCGGCAGGATCGACTATAGAGGGTATGCGGGCTCTTGACGCAGGCGGCATGGAGACAAGTGTGCGTGCAGCGGTGGCTGCAGCCTACAGAAGATCGCTGGAGATGAAGTAGTTGCTGGACGGTCCGGCTTATTAATCTTCAAAAAACGCGGTACGCTCCGGATGTTAATCCTCAGACGAATCCGTTTGTTTAACCACGGCTGAAATGTCATAATTAACCGGCTCGTAGAAGCCGCGGCGGATCGCCGCGTAGTCGCGCCCATGGATCTTCATGAGATACATGAGCTTAGTCACAGTGGCTTCGAGCGTCATGTCGTATGCTTCCAGCAGATCAAAGTCGGATTTTATTTTTTCGCCTACTTCGTAGACGGCCATATTGCTGCCTTCATTTACCACCTGTGTAGCCATGACTACAATCTTGCCGCGCGAGATCCAATGCTCCATCTCCCGATAGAAGACCTGCAGCAGTCTGTCGGGGATGCCGCCGACTCCGAAGCTCTCGATCACGAGACAGTCATAATTCTCGAAGAGGTACTCCAGCAGCTCCGGCTTTGTGCCGGGGATGAGTTTAAGAACGACGATACTCTCGTCAACCTCGGTCGTAAATGCCACCTGGTCTGCAAACGGCTGCGTCGGTATGTAACGGATGATCATGCCTTCGCGGATGTGCGCCAGTACGGGATAGTTCACGCTGGAAAAAGCATTGTAGCTGTGGGCATACGTCTTCTTTGCGCGGGTACCTGCGATGACGCTCCCGTCAAAGACGAGTGTGACGCCGCGAGACTTATCGTCGAGCGCGTAGATGATGGCGTCAGAGAGGTTGATCCTGGCGTCCGTGGAGGTCTGTGAGATTGGCTTTTGTGAACCGGTGATCACGATCGGCTTCTCCGAGTTCTGTATCATATAGGAAAGCGCAGCTGATGTATATGCCATGGTATCTGTGCCGTGACAGATCACGAAGCCGTCGTAATCATCATATCGGTCGCGTATGGCCGCGGCGATGCTCCCCCAATGCGCCGGCGTCATGTTAGTGGAATCGATATTGCAAACCTGGATGGCGTCTATGGTGTGAAGCTCACGAAGCTCTTCGGGTATATAGCCCAGCAGCTGTCCGGCTTCCAGTTCGGGCGCCAGTCCGTGTCCGGTATTAACTGAAGCGATAGTCCCGCCTGTTGCGATCAGAAGAATGCGTTTGTGCTGCATATGATATCAGTTGATCTGTTCAGATCGTCCTTTCACTTGTTTTATCACAATGCGGAGCGGCGTGACCGCAGAATCTGCGCCGGCGCTCTTTCCTGATTATACACCATTTGTCCCTGATTTGATAGTTTTGATACTGCATCTGTCGTGCGTTTGACAGCGTTATGCGGAAGAGTAATATCCCCGTGTGAATACTGCAGAATAGTATCCCGCGCTTGGTGATTTTTGCGACAGGATAGGTTATAATAAAGAAACCTTTTACGGAAAAGCATGCCGTTCTGCAGGCAAAGGATATGTCTGTCGCGGCTGCCAAAAAATATAACATGATCGGGAGAAAAACATGAAAAAAGTATACGAACATATGGATCGGCTCCCTCAGGGCAGGACGCACGGCGGGATCACGCCCGGCTGCCTGGTGCTTGAGGGCGGCGGATGGAAGGGCCTCTATACCGTCGGGGCGCTGGATGCGCTCATGATGGAAGGGATCAATCTTGAGGCTGTGGTGGGCATTTCAGCCGGAGCGATGTCGGGCTTTGGATATCTGTCAGGGCAGATCGGCATGTCGGTGCGGCTCGATCTCGGTTTTCGCTGCGACAGGAGGTACGTCGGCGCCAAAGCTTACAGGATGGACGGCGGGATCACGAATTTCACCTATCTGTATAACAGGATCCTGAACGAAGTGGGATTTGACTGGAAGAGTTTCCGCGATTCGAAGCAGAGATTTGCGGCAGGTGCAGCAAACATGCTCACCGGAGAAGTGGAGTATTTCGAAAAAGGCCGCAGCAACATATTCAAAGCAGTCAGGGCTTCAGCGGCGCTGCCGCTTGTGACCAGACCGGTCATGATAGATGGTGTACCGTATCTCGACGGCGGATGCGCTGAAAAGATCCCTTACGGCTGGGCGAAGGATCAGGGTTATTCAAAGATCGTGGTCATAAAGACGCGCGAGTGGGATTACCGCCGCAGCGGAAGGGAAAACGCTATCGTCAAAGCATACTATTATAAAAAATACCCTAATTTCGTCAGGGCTATGGATGAGGCTAACGGCCGCTTCAACAGAATGACCGATGAGCTGTGGGAGAGTTATCAGGCGGGAGAGATCTTCGCGCTGGCGCCCTCGCAGCCGGTGGATGTGACGCGTTTTGACAGCGATCTGGACAAACTCGCGGATCTGTATTACCTCGGGTTGTCTGATATGCGGGAGCACATGGATGAGCTGAAGACATATCTGCGTGACAGCGTACCAACGGGCGTCTGAATGGAGAGCAAGAAATGAAAAGAAATATACATGAAGAGATAGAACTGCAGGACTGCCCGTACTGCGGCGGCGCAGGATTGCTGGAGGAGGAAAACGGCTGGAGCTGGTATGTGACCTGCATGGACTGCGGATCGCGGACGGCGCCGTCGGAGTATTCGGGCACAAAAGAGCGCGCCGATGCGGCGCGCAAAGCTGCGGCGCTTTGGAATATAGGCAAAGTAGTCCGCGGCAATATAAGTGAGTAAATCATAGGGGTGACATACGCGCTGCAAGCCGCAGAGCGCAGGGACATCAGCGGAGAGGCCGTGGATGTGCTGCACGGATCAGCTCCTGGAAAGGGCGTCTGACCGGATCAGCTTTTGGATGAATTCGAGCGATCTTAAGTAACTGTCTGCAGGCGGTTCCGGCGGCATTTCAAAAGTCAGATTGCCCGAGAAGCCTGATCTGTTGATGGCGCGGCATATTGCGGCAAAATCCATGACCGAATCCATCGGGGCACAGCGCCCTTCACCGGAAATATCAATAGAAAAGACGTCACTGCCGTATTTCATGATCGTACCTGCCGGATCGAGGCCCTCATTAAAGAGATGCATCGTATCCAGATATGCGTGAAGCACCGGCGAACCGACGGAGCGGACATAATCGAGCGTTTTGGCGGGATCAATAAATGCTTCTGTCTCGGTGTGGTCACTGGCCTCGAGAATGACGGGTACGCCGAGTTTTTCGCAGTATGCGGTCAGCTCGCGTATGCTTCGGTCAAACTGCTTGTAGTAAATCTCGGGAGCGGCTGCGTCCGAGTAAACTCCACGCACAGCCCCTACCACTATGGCAGGCCTGACGGTCCCGCCGTCAGGATATTCGTGTCCGAGAAGCGCAGCGTCATCGGCAAGTGCAGTGAGAACCCTTACACTTGCAGCGCGCAGTTTTTCGTCATCTGACCCCATGCTGAAGCCGTCTGCAGTATAGATGCGGCCCGTAGCCATGGCGGAGATTCCCAGATTAAACCTGCGCATGAGATCCTTAAGCTCGCGGATATCGTAATCGTCCGGGCTTTTGACGGTGAGCTGTACGCAGTCATATCCTGCGGCGGCAGCTTTTTGGAAAACTTCTTCGAAGCTGCCCTGCAGGATCGCGGTGCTGCAGGGGAAAGTACCGGGAGCGATGATGGCGCTCATTCTGATCATACGATGCTCCTTTCAGAAAAGGCTTGAACTGTACGAAATGATACGCATTCATTATATTATATAGCATGTGGATATAACAAGTTATAAAATGCGGGAATATCAGTGATCAGGGGAAACCGCAGACCGTGTAAGGCAGAGAATGCAGACAGACTGTATAAATCGGGAGACAGCAGAATAATGAAGATAACCATACTTACGATTTGTCCCGAGGTATTCGGGGACTTTATGAGAACGCCGATTATATCGCGGGCGGTGGCATCAGGCCTGCTGGAGATGGAGATCGTGGACATACGCGATTTCGCACCGGGAAGCTTCCGCGATGTGGACGATTCGCCCTATGGCGGCGGCGCGGGCATGATACTGCGATGCCAGCCGGTGCTGGACGCACTGGAGTCGGTGAGCGGCCCGGACAGCCATACCGTGGTCCTCGCACCGATAGGAAAGAGATTCTCTCAGGCTGATGCGCACCGACTGGCATCCGGTGAGCATCTGATCCTCATCTGCGGGCATTACGAGGGGATGGATGCGCGGATCTATCCGCATGCGGATGAACTGATCTCGATCGGCGACTATATCCTGACGGGCGGAGAACTGCCGGCGATGGTAGTCTGCGACTGCGTATTGCGCCTGGTAAAAGGGAGCATGAAGGAGGAGAGTACCCTGGAGGAATCCTTTGAGGACGGGCTGCTGGAGTATCCGCAGTACACGAGGCCGGCGGATTACAAAGGAGAAAAAGTGCCGGAGGTACTGCTGTCGGGTGATCATGAAAAGATCAGGCAGTGGCGGCAGGAAGAATCGCTGCGGCTGACGCGGGAGCTTCGTCCGGATCTGTGTGAGCGCCTGAAATGACCATCGCGGGATATGCGATGAGCAGCAGCGATGTGTCATTGACACATCCGGACCGAGTATTGATGAACAAAACTGAAATGAGTTATGATAACCTTGAAGAGTGTGTGACCGGAAGATGGTCATGACACCTCAGGGACTTGTTTTTTAGGACGATTCTTGCAGCAGGTCGGAGGCGTGGGATGAGTATATTTTGTGTAAACTGCGGAAAGCAGCTCCGTGAGGACGCGAAGTTTTGCAGATACTGCGGCGCGGAAGTCCGGTTTCCCAAAGTGCCGGAAGCACCGATGAACGGGCAGTTTAATGCTTATCAGGGCGTGCCGCAAAACGGGATGCCTGCAGCACCCGCCGGAAAGCCACAGGGTACATATCAGAGCGGGCCGCAGGGACCGTATTATGGGATGCCTGCGGGAGGCTATATGAATTATACGCAGGCGCCCGCACCGAAAAAGAAAAGCCGCGCGGGTCTGATCACCGCGATCATAGCCGTCGTAATGGCTGCGGTACTGGCATTTACGGGATTTGTGACGCCCGGATTTTTCCTGAAAAAGCAGGCTGAAGCACAGCTTCCGGACGGAGCTGATCCGGACGTATATTCGCGTATAAACAGAGTTGAGATAGTCTTGCCAGAGCCGGGGCCCGGAGAGGCCATGGTCAATATGACTACAGACCTCTCGCTGCGCTATTACATAGTGGCCAGAATGTATCTGGAAAAGCTCCTTGCCTGCGACCCGTCCGCCGTTGACCCGGACGAATACGCCGCGCTGCTTTCGGACACGATAACGGCCTTCGAGAATGCGGATGCCGCGAGCGCAGGACTGACAGAGGCGGTGGATCTGTGGCTGGAGAGCGATGAAGAGATGGGCAAGCCGACGTATACGATCGTCTCCGAAGCGAAAGAAGGCAGCGCCTTTGTCGGCCCCTTTACCACAGTAGCCTATGCCGCTAAGGATTCCGAGGCGGTGAAGTGGGCAAAGCAGGTCACCGAGATCTACGATAAGGCAAAAGCCGGCACGGGCGTACGCACTCTCGCCGCCCATATGAATACCGACGCCAAACACGCCTATGCGCAGCTCAGGCAGGCCCAGGCGATCCTCGAGGGCGCCGATTACGAGGACATCGCCTCAAAGGCAGACGCTGCGGTAAAGACCGCGACTGTGCTCAAAACCGCCGGTACTGTGGCAGGATGCGTCATAGCTGCCGCTCCGGTAGCTGCGGGAAGCCTCGCCACGATGGGTGCGCTGGAGGCTACCGTGACGGTGGGCGGAGTCATCACAAGCGGCGTCAACGCGGCCTGCGAGGTCACTTCGACCGGCGCTATGCTGGCCTACGGGACAGAGGACAATATAGTTACGCAGACAGCCGACGGGATCCAGAAGGATTTCGCGCCCGTGTCCACCATCGTCAGCCTGGCCGGTCTGGGATATAACGCGAAGCATCTGCTGGAGAAAATGAACGAAGCTGACCGCTTCAAGAGTCTGGCAGAGGTGACGAAGGATTTCCTTAAGACCGAAATGAGCTCAAACGGAGGCAAGGAGGCGTCCGATGCCTTCGGCGTCCTGTCATTTCTGGGCGGTGTTCTGGCAGATGAGGACAGCATGAAAAACGCGTGCATACTCGCGGCAACTCCGAAAATGGGATCAGACGGAAAAGTGCACGTGACAGCCGAGGATACAAAGATCGGTACGTCTCCTGAAGAGCAGAAGGCCATGAAGCAGGTGCTCGAGAATGCGGGCGTTCCCGCGTCCGAGGCTGAGGAGACTGTAAAAAAGGCCGTTCAGAATATAGAGGAGGCGGAGCAGCGGGGCGAAAAGCCGCAGAGCCCGGTCACTCCTCCCGATCCGGAGGCTCCGATCCCGCAGGAAACGATCGACGAGGTGCTGGAGGAAAACAAGTCCCTGCGTCCCGGCAGCGATGATTTTGACATTCAGGAATATCTGGATAGGCTGAGAGAGGTGCTCTATGAGATAGCGGCGCTTGAGGATGAGACAGCAGAGCCGACGTCGGAAGAGGTCCCGGGGTCGGAAACACCGCACGGCGCGGAAGGACTGGCGGGGACATACGAGCTTGTATCGGTCAATAATGAGGGTGTGGACGGCGGAACCTACCTCGAAGTGGAGTATCAGGACGATACTCATATGGTATTACACGGCGCAGCCGCATCAGTGCCGTTTACCTTTGATCCCGCGTCACTGACCGGAAAATCAGAGGAGAATGTTTATTCAGATGAGGAAATAGACTGGACCTCCAAATCGTACAATGAATTCAAATTCAGCGTGGGAGAGGACGGAAGCGTACGCCTGACACAGACTTCGATGATCGATCTCGGAGTCGGGTATTACTCGCCTATGGACACCTACGTGCTGGTAAAAGTCGACTGAGTAAGCGTTCTTACTAGCTTACAGCCCAAAACGCCGCGCTGCGCAGGATCCGGTTACTCGCTCTGCCCCAGATCCTTTTTTGTGAACGTAAGTGGAAGGATCTCACTCAGCCTGAATTCACGGGTCTCCTCCGGGTTGCCGAGCACCAGTATGAAATCCTGATCGCAGAATTCGGCTATGACCTGGCGGCAGACGCCGCATGGAGTACACATGCGCGCGACCTCGCCCTCGCGGCCTCCGGCTATGGCGATCTTTGCAAAATCGCGCCTGCCGGCGCTGACGGCCTTGAAAAAGGCCACCCGCTCCGCGCACACGGTGGGCGTGTACGTGGCGTTTTCAATATTGCATCCGGTAAAGATTTCCCCTTCGGACGTCATGAGAGCGGCGCCGACCTGATAGTGCGAATACGGCGTATAGGCGGACGACTTGGCGGTGACTGCAAGCTCCATCAGTTCGCGGTCGGAGAGCGCGTCGCAGGGCAGCAGAGCCGCGGCCGAAACGCTCTCGCGCAGAAAGCTCTCGCCGTCTGTCTCTTCCTGGTCCACCCCGAAGTATTCCAGGACAGTAGCAGAGATATCGGCATAGCTGGCCCGGGTCCCGAGGTTCACGCCCCGCCTGACGTGTTTTCCGGTCATGATCATGGGTATGTATTCCCGTGAATGATCCGTGGAAGGAGTGGAGGGATCGCAGCCGTGGTCCGCGGTGATGATCAGGATATCGTCGTCGCGCATATTATCGAGGAAAGTCCCCAGCTGCCTGTCAAAGGCGCTCATCGCGGCAGCGTATCCGGCCACGTCATTGCGGTGGCCGTATTTCATATCGAAATCCACCAGATTTACAAAACAAAGGCCGTTGAAATCACGGTCCTGCATACGGAGCGTGATCTCCATGCCCTCATCATTGCAGGTGGTGCGGTTCATCTCGGAGACGCTCTTTCCGGCGAATATATCGTAGATCTTGCCGACGGAGAGGGTATCGTATCCGGCTTTTTTGAGCAGGTCGAGCATGGTATCGCGCGGCGGGGTCAGCGAAAAATCGTGCCTGCGGGCAGTGCGCACATAGGGGTATTCGCCGGTAAAGGGCCTTGCGATGACGCGCCCTACAGCGTGCTCGCCCTGCAGGATCTCACGCGCGATCTCGCAGTATCTGTACAGCTCCTCTACGGGGACGACATCCTCGTGCGCGGCGATCTGAAAGACCGAATCCGCGGAAGTGTAGACTATCAGCGCTCCCGTGGCTGCGTGTTCCCGGCCGTAATCCCTGATGACGTCGGTGCCTGAATAGGGCTTGTTGCACAGGACTTTGCGTCCGGTGCGGCGCTCGAATTCCCCGATGACTTCAGCGGGAAAACCGTCGGGATACGTGGGCATCGCTTTGGGCGACGTAAGCCCGGCGATCTCCCAGTGCCCGGTGGTGGTGTCCTTGCCCATGCTGCGCTCTGCCATCCGCGCTACAGTTCCCGCGGGACGATCGACTCCTCCTCCGACTCCCTCGATATTAAACAGGCCGAGGCGCCTGAGGTTAGGGCAGTAAAAATTTTCGTGATCTCTGATCGCGCCGAGGGTGTTGCTTCCCTCATCGTGCCAGAGAGCGGCGTCGGGCAGCTCGCCCACGCCCATACTGTCGAGAACTATGATAAATGCTCTTTTTTTCATATAAATCTGACCTCGTTCCGGCGCAGCGCACCTGCGGCAGGATCATCTGCCCGGGCGCGGGAGCGCTCCGGTATTTTTACGCTATCTCCAGCGCAACCTCCATCATCGCGGTAAAGGAATTCTGGCGCTCCTCGGCAGTGGTGTTTTCCTCGGGATAGACAAAGGAGTCACTGACCGTGCAGATGCACAGCGCCCTCTTGCCGGCTCTGGCCGCGTTGCAGTAGAGGGCCGCCGACTCCATCTCCACGCCGAGCACGCCCACCTTTGACCAGAGCGGGCAGACGTCCTGCTCGTCGTAAAAGACGTCGGACGAGTAGATATTGCCGACCTTGTAGCGCAGGCCCTTTTTTTCGCACTCATCGGCCGCGCGCCTCAGCAGATCAAAGTCCGCTATCGGGGCAAAGGTCCCCGGCAGACCGTACTGGCCGGCGTAATTCCCGTTTGTGCAGGCTCCCATGGCGAGGATGATATCGCGTACGTGGAGCTCGGGGCTGTAGGCGCCGCACGAGCCGACGCGGATTATCTGCTTTACGTCGTAGAAATTGAACAGCTCATAGGAGTAGATGCCGATCGCGGGCTGACCCATGCCGGAGGCCATGACTGAGACCCTCTTGCCCTTGTAGTATCCGGTGTAGCCCTGTACTCCGCGGACGTTGTTGACGAGCACTGCATCGGTAAGAAAATTCTCGGAAATGAACTTTGAGCGGAGCGGATCTCCCGGCATCAGGACGGTATCGGCGAAATCGCCGGCTTTAGCTTCTATGTGGGGTGTGGGTATTTTGCTCATACTGCCTCCTTACTGAGCTTTTGCTATCTTGACTATGCGGCTGGTGCCCAGGCGCGACGCCCCGAGCCCGATGAATTTCTCAGCGTCTTCCAGAGAACTGATGCCGCCTGCCGCCTTGATCTTTACGCCGGGTCCGATATTTTCGGCGAAAAGCTTCACGTCTTCAAATGTGGCTCCCGCCTTGGAAAAACCGGTGGATGTCTTTATATAGTCCGCGCCGGCCTGCGAAACGAGGCGGCACATGGTTACCTTCTCCTCCTCGGTGAGCAGGCAGGTCTCGATGATGACCTTGAGGATCTTGCTGCCGCAGGCTTTCTTGAGCTGTCTGATCTCATCAAGGACGTAATCCTCATTTCCCGCGCGCAGCTCGCCGATATTGATCACCATATCGATCTCGTCGGCGCCGTTTTTCAGCGCGTCCTCCGTCTCATAGAGCTTTACCGCCGTGGTGTTGTAGCCGTTTGGAAAGCCAATGACCGTGCAGATGGCCAGCCTGTCTCCCACGTACTCCTTTGCCCTCTTTACGAAGGAGGGGGGTATGCAGACCGAGGCGGTATGATATTTGATCCCGTCGTCGCAGATCTGTTTTATATCCTCCCAGGTGGCTGCCTGCGCAAGCAGCGTATGATCGCATTTTTCAAGTATTTTACTGAGCTCCATTTTTATTCAGTCTCCTTTTGGTTTTTTATTTTCTTTTCAAGGAAATCACTTATCATTCCGAGGGCTACGAGGTTCTTTCCGCCTTCGGGGACGATGATGTCCGCGATCTTCTTGCCCGGCTCGACAAACTGCTCGTGCATCGGCTTTACGGTCCCCAGGTACTGCGCCACGACCGAATCCAGCGAGCGTCCGCGCTTTTTGACGTCGCGGACTATGCGACGGATGATCCTGACGTCGGCGTCGGTATCCACGAATACCTTTATGTCCATCAGCTCCGTAAGCCTCGGATCCGCAAATAAAAGCACGCCCTCCAGTATGATGATGCTCCTGCTTTCCACGGTGACGGTCTGGTCGCTCCGCAGGTGGGCGGTGAAGTCGTACTGGGGGACGACGATCGTTCTGCCCTGCTTCAGCGCCCTGACGTGATCGATGAACATATCCAGATCAAAGGCGTCCGGGTGGTCGTAGTTGCGGACCACGCGCTCCTCGTAGGTCAGCTCGGGGCTGTGCTTGTAGTATGAATCCATGCTTATCAGCACGGCGTCGTCGCTGAACGTCTCTTTGATGTTGCGGGCCAGAGTTGTCTTGCCGCTTCCGGAACCGCCCGCGATCCCGATGATAATGTGCTCCATCAGCCGATCCCCTTTTCAGCCTGCTCTTTTTTGCGTTTTTCCCAGCACTTGCGGCACATCGCCTCGTATCTGTTGTTGCCGCCGATGCAGATCTGATCGCCCTTGTAGACTATATTTCCATCGTCGTCAAAGCGGGCGTTGACCGTGGCCTTGGCTCCGCAGCGGCAGACGGATTTGATTTCCGTGATGGACTCTGCCAGCTCAAAGAGCCTGCGGCTGCCGGGAAAGAGGTGGGTCGCGAAGTCGGTCCTGAGGCCGAAGCAAAGCACCGGGATATCCATGTCCAGCACGATCTGACCCAGCTGGTCGACCTGCTCGGGCGTCAGGAACTGGCACTCGTCCACTATGATGACGTCTCTGTCGGAGTATTCGGATCTGTAAAGAGCGTAGATATCCTGATCGCCGGGGATCATAAGGCAGGGCGCCTCAAGCCCGATGCGGGAGCGCACTACGCTGGCGCCTTCGCGGTCATCGATCGCCGGTTTCATCAGGAGCACCTTCATGCCGCGCTCCTCGTAATTGAATTTTGTGATGAGCGCCTGAGCCGTCTTGGAGCAGCCCATGGCGCCGAACTTGAAATACAGTTTCGCCATGATGATCCTTCCTTTTTATTCCACCCTGTCTATGATCAGCGGCCTGGGCGCGGGCTTTTCGTCCGAGATCGCGGTCGCGGCCAGCAGTCTCGCGGCGGAGCTCTCGAGGCTCTCTCTGCGGTTGCTGTAGAGAGTGGCTATCGTCGTGCCTGCCTCTACGCGCTCACCCGTCTTTTTGGAGAGGATGATCCCGGCGGTATGGTCGATGCTTTCCTTCATGGTGTTGCGTCCTGCGCCGAGGATGAGGCTGGCCGCTCCGTAGCCCTCGGCGTCCACCGACGCGATATATCCGGCCTTCGGGGCGCGGACCTCATACGTATAGGCTGCCTCCCCGAAGAGACTGTAATCCTCTGTCACATCGGGATCACCGCCCTGGGCGGCGATCATCTCTCTGAATTTGGCGAGCGCGCGGCCGTCGCTGATACACTGAGCCGCTATGTCGGAACACTCGCTGCGGCTGCCCTTACCGGCCAGATACAGGATCGCGGACGTCAGCTCGCGGCACAGCTCGGTAAAGTCCTCCGGACCGCGGCCCTTCATGGTGTCGATGGCCTCGCGGACCTCAAGCGCATTGCCTATGGCGTATCCGAGCGGTCTGTCCATATCCGTGATGAGCGCGGATATCTTTTTTCCGGCCTTTCTGCCGATATCCACCATGCACTCCGCGATCTCGCGGCTGATCTGCGGCGTCTTGTTAAAGGAGCCGCTGCCGCATTTTACGTCGAGCACGATGATATCGTCGTCCGCCGCAAGCTTCTTGCCCATGATGCTCGAAACGATCAGGGGCAGGCTGTCCACGGTCGCCGTGACGTCGCGCAGCGCGTAGAGCTTTTTGTCGGCGGGAGCCACGTCTCTGGTCTGTCCGATTATGGCCACTCCGACCCGGTTGACACAGTCGATAAAGACGTCTTCGGGCAGATCGGCGCAAAATCCGGGGATGGATTCCAGCTTGTCGATGGTGCCGCCGGTGTGGGCAAGCCCGCGTCCGCTGACCTTTGCGACCTTTATCCCGAGCGCGGCTGCCGCGGGAGCAACGACGAGGCTGGTCTTGTCGCCTACGCCGCCCGTGGAGTGCTTGTCCGCGCGGAGGCCCTTCACACTGCTCAGATCCAGCCTTTCGCCGGAATCTCTGACGGCAAAGGTCAGATCCGCGATCTCCTCACGGTCCATACCGTTGAAAAAGATCGCCATGCAGAGGGCTGCGGCCTGGTAGTCAGGCACGCTGCCGTTAACAAGTCCTTCCGTAAAAAAGCGTATCTCTTCGGCGCTCAGATGGCCGCCGTCGCGCTTTTTGCGGATAATGTCATACATTCGCATAAAAACGACTCCCTTGGAGGCTGAAAAGCCCGCCGGGGCGGGCTCTCAGAAAAGATCATCTCATACCCTTGTCGTAGGGAATGCCTTCTGCCTTGGGGCAGCCGGACTTTTTGGCCGTTATCGCCAGGACGACGAGCACGACCGCGTAGGGGATGATATTGTAGAAATACATCGGCAGTCCGAGGTTCTTTAAAAAATCCACGGAGTTGTATACGGGTCCGATACATTTGAGGAAACCGAAGAGCAGCGCGCCAAAGAAGATCCCCACCGGCTTCCAGTTACCGAAGATCATTATAGCCAGGGCGAGGAAGCCCATGCCGGCTATGGAGCTTTCGGCCGTGCCGTTGGCGACGGTGGCTATGTACGCGTAGCCGCCGAGTCCCGCCAACGCGCCGGAAATGGTAGTTCCGAGGTAGCGCATTTTAAATACGTTGACGCCGACGGATGCCGCGGCCTGGGGATGCTCGCCGCAGGCTCTCATGCGCATGCCTGTCCGCGTCTTGTAGATCCAGATGGAGAGCAGTATGAATACGACGACGATGACATACGTGGAGATATAGGCCTTGTCGGCAAAGATCTGCTCGATGGGCGTGGCATCGGGATTTTTGATGACGTAGCCCTGGAAATTGGCCGGCATCTGTATCTTTTCCATGTTAAAGAAGGCGAGAGCGAAGGCGTTGACTATGGCGGGGGCCAGCATGTTCAGCGCCGTGCCTCCGATCGTCTGGTCCGCCTTGAGCTTGATCGCCGAGAAGGAGAGCAGGAGAGAGAAGATCGCGCCGCTGGCTGCGGAGATCAGCAGTACTACGATAAACTGCAGCTGCATATTGGAGAAGACTCCGGCCTCCAGGAAAAGTCTGGCGCTGATCGCACCGATAAAGGCGCCGAAGATCATCTCGCCCTCGAGGGCCAGATTGATGACGCCGCTTCGCTCTGAGAACATGCCTCCAAGCGCCACGATGAGCAGGGGAGCTGTATAAATAAGTGTTTTCTGAAGCAGGAAGATCATTTCGTCTCAGCCTCCTTTCCTTCGGTCAGGGCTTTTTCCGGTGCAGCCTCATCGGCTTTTGCCCCGGTCTTTTCCCCTTCCACGGACGGTTTCTGCACCGCTGCCTTTGCAGCTTCCTCGGCAGCCTTTTCCTTTTTCCTCGCAAGCTTTGTGATAAAGCCCTTAAAGAACATGGAGAAGCCCGCGAAGTAGATGATCAGGGCCACGATGATGTCGGAAATATATTTGTTGTAGCCCGCGCTGGTCAGATGGTCTCCGCCCAGACTGAGGAATCTGATGAAGATACCTACAAATATGACCGCTATGGGGTTGTTGCTGCCCAGCAGGGCAACGGGGATACCGTTGAAGCCGTAGCTGGGGAGCTGGCTGTATGCCGTATCAAATTTGAGCTCAATACCGGGATTAAGGTAGTAGAGCGCGCCGCCGATCGCGGCCAGTCCGCCGGCGATGGCCATGGAGACGATTATGTTGCGCTTTTCGTTCATGCCCGCGCAGCGCGCGCCGTATTTATTGGAACCGCAGGCGCGCAGCTCGTAGCCGAAGGTGGTCTTGGTAAGGATGACGTAGATCACTATGGCGAGGGCGATGGCTACCAGAATGCCCATGTCGATGTAGGACCCTTTGAATACCTGATCGAGCCCGAGCTTGGGCGTTCCGTTGCCCGTGACCGCAGTCGTGATCAGATAGCCGGATTTGCCCGCGCTCCGGTTGATGAGGTCAGGCGTATTGGTAAAGATCCAGGTGACGATATTTGCGGAGATCCAGTTTGTCATGATGCAGACTATGACCTCGTTGACGTTGAACACGGCTTTGAAAAAGCCCGGGATCGCGCCCCAGATCATGCCGGCGAGCATTGCCGTAAGGAGCGCCGCCAGCCATACAAGGAAGCCCATGGCGGGGCTGCCGTTCGTATCTGCGTTCAGAGCGATCATCAGGGCGGCAAGGGTGCCCATGTAGAACTGTCCGGCCGCTCCGATATTGAACAGGCCCGTCTTATAGGCGATGGCTACCGACAGACCGGTCATGATGAGCGGCGTGGAATAGAAGATCATGTCGCCGACGTTTGTGACTATATACGCCGCGTTGCCGCTGGAAAAAGGTCCCGCGAGCAGGATGCCCAGACCTTTTACCGCGTCCCCTATCGAGGTGCGGTCGTTAAAGAGCGCCAGCAGCACCATGATGATAAAGCCGAGCAGAACACCGGCAAGGATACACAGTACAGAGGAAATTACGGACTTGACGCCCTCTTTTTTCATAAAGCCGCTCATGTTCATCCCTCCTCCTTTACGGTGTCGCGCTTGGCGCCGGCCATGTACAGGCCCATCTCCTTGACGTCCGTGGTCTTCGGATCGAGGTGTCCGACTATCTCGCCCTCATACATGACGAGGATCCGGTCGGAGAGACTCATGATCTCGTCCAGCTCGAGTGAGATGAGCAGGATGGCTGCTCCGGCATCGCGCTTTTTGACTATCTCGCTGTGGATAAATTCTATGGCTCCCACATCCAGTCCGCGGGTGGGCTGAATGGCGACAAGGAGCTTGTGATCGTGGTCGAGCTCTCTGGCAACCACGGCTTTCTGCTGGTTTCCGCCGGACATCGAGCGCGCCGTGGAGTCGACTCCGGCGCTGCTCCTGACGTCAAATTCCTCCGTCAGTTTTTCGGCGTATTCGCGGACTTCCTTAAATCTGATAAAACCGTTTTTCTGGAATTCGGGCTCCAGATAGCGGCGCAGGACCATGTTTTCCTGGAGCGAGAAATCGAGGATGAGGCCGTGCTTGTGACGGTCCTCGGGGATATGGCTCATGCCGTGCTCGCAGCGGTAGCGGACGTTCTTTTTCGTGATGTCCTCACCGCACATGATGATGCTGCCGCTATCGGCCTTCTCAAGGCCGGTGATGGCATATCCGAGCTCCGTCTGTCCGTTGCCGTCGATACCGGCGATACAGACTATCTCACCGGCGTGTACGGTGAAGGACACGTCGTTGACGGCGTTCTTGTGGCTGGAGCGGCTCCTGACACAGAGATTTCTGAGTTCGAGCACTGGCTCGGCAGGTTTGGCAGGGGCCTTGTCCACCGCGAATTTGACCGAATGCCCGACCATCATTTCGGAGAGGTCTTCCTTGGTCGTCTCGGCCACGTTTACGGTGCCGATATATTTGCCTTTCCGGAGTACGGAGCAGCGGTCGGCGACCTCCATGATCTCGTTGAGCTTGTGGGTGATAAAGAGGATCGATTTGCCCTCGGCAGCGAGATTTTTCATGATCTGCATCAGCTCGTCGATCTCCTGGGGAGTAAGGACGGCAGTGGGCTCGTCAAAGATAAGTATCTCGTTGTCGCGGTAGAGCATCTTGAGGATCTCGGTACGCTGCTGCATGCCGACCGTGATGTCTTCGATGATCGCGTCGGGATCCACGTACAGGCCGTATTTATCGCTGAGCTCCCTGACTTTGGCGCGGGCGGTCTTTTTCTGGAGAAAGCCCATGCGCGTATCCTCTTCGCCGAGGATTATGTTGTCAAGGACGCTGAAGCATTCCACGAGCTTGAAGTGCTGGTGGACCATTCCTATGCCCAGGGCTGTGGCGTCGTTGGGATCCTTGATGGTGACCTTTTCGCCGTTCTTGTAGATCTCGCCCTCATCGGGGTCGTACAGACCGAACAGGATGCTCATCAACGTGGATTTGCCTGCGCCGTTTTCTCCGAGCAGAGCGTGGATCTCGCCCTTTTTGAGCTGGAGCGTGATGTCGTCATTTGCACGGTTGGTACCAAAGACCTTTGTGATATGGCGCATCTCGATTATGTACGGTGAATTGCTCATATTGCCTACTCCTTCCGTTTTTGCCAAAAGCAAGCTTCTCTCTTTTGCGGATACAGAGGATCATTCCTTTATATCCGCAAAAGAGAGAAAGGACACGGGGCCCTTTCTCTCTGAAGTAATGATCAAAGTATCGGCTTATTCATAGACTACCGTGGTGCTGCCGTCGGACAGAGCGGTCCAGAAATCGGCATTCTCGCAGCCCTCTACGTTTGCATCGGGAGTTACGGCGCCGGTCTTGATCTTCTCGAAGATGGCGTTGTAATCAGCCTCGGTGAAGGTGGTGAACTTGGAGGTGGCAAAAGGAAGTCCGGTGGCGTCGTCGGCAGCGCCGAGATTGGACGCCTGGCCGCCGAGGAGCTCATCCCACTTGCCGTCATAGAACTCGCCCAGGACCTTCTGAACAGAAACGCTCAGGCCCTTGGTAGCGGAAGTGATGACGCGGTCGCTGAGGATCGACTGGTCGGTATCGACGCCGATGATCTTGCCGTTGTCGGTCTCGTTGGCAGCGGAGATAACGCTCTGTACCATGGAGCCGCCGCAGGAGAAGATGACCTCGGTGCCGTTGTTGTACCAGGTGCCCATCTGGGTAGCCAGCTCGGAGGAAGCCGAGAAGGAACCGCCGTACTGGAAGCTGATCCTGATCTCGACAGTCGCGCCGATCTCAGCAGCAGCGTCCTTCGCACCCTGAACGTAGCCGTAAGCGAAACGGTTGCAGGCAGGATTGGATCCGCCGCCGCCGAAGGTTCCGCCAAGCTTGGTATAGCCGTCTTTTACAGCAGCGTAGCCGGCCAGATAACCGGACTCCTGCTCCTTGTAGACGATAGCGGTGACGTTGGGGATGACCTCTTCCTTGTCGTCGGTGAGTGCCCAGCCGTCAACGAAGATGAACTTGACATCAGGGCTCTCAAGAGCAACGGTGGTCATAGCCGTGGCCTGAAGGAAGCCGGGAGCTACGATGACCTTGGCGCCGTTCTGGATGGCCTGACGCATAGCGGCGACACGGTCGTTATCGGTAGCATCGGAGCCGTTGGCGGGCTGATAATACTGATAGGTCTTGCCGTTAGCCTCGGCGTAAGCCTTTGCGCCCTCATAGGTACCCTGGTTGAATCCGCCGTCCATGAGCTGGCCTACGTCTGTAACGACAGCGATCTCATAGGAATCGGAACCGCCCTCTGATCCGGAATTGCCGCCGCACGCGGTGAGCGACAGGACCATGATCAGAGAAAGGACTACAGAAAGAAACTTTTTCATTGGATCTTTTCTCCTTATCTTCCGGCTTGTTTTCTGTGCCGGACTACATGGACATTTTAAGATATTTTTACAATGTAGTCAACACGGTATCTGCATGCATATCATGGCATATCTGTAGGGATATCATGGTATATTTGCATAACTCCTGTGTCGCGCGTCAATTTGCGGCAGAGCCCTGAAGTATACGATAAAAAAATGCTGACAATAACTGCTGCGGATGGTATTATTTACATAATAATCATGTACAGAAAAACGGAGATAACCATGGATTTTCTCAGTGTGAATTTAGACATCGACTGGAATATATATCTGCAGCTTATACTGGTAAGTCTGGTTCCGATAGGGATGTCGGTCGTTTTCTACCTGCTTCGCAGGGCCCCTTTTGCCAAAAAGATTCCCTATGCTGCCTGGCAGGCGGTAATCGGCATCTTTTTCGGAGCCGCGTCCGTATTCGGGACGGAATTCGGCGTCGCGACGGAGGGAGCCGTCATCAATGTGCGCGACGCAGCGCCGCTGTGCGCCGGACTTATCTTCGGCGCGCCTGCCGGCATCATATCAGGCATAATAGGCGGAGTGGAGAGGTGGTTTGCGGTGCTCTGGGGCGCGGGAGCGTATACCAGACTGGCCTGTACCATTTCTACGATTATCTGCGGGTTTTATGCCGGTGCTCTGCGCAAGCTTCTGTTTGATAACAAACGTCCGACCTGGGGCGTGGGTATGGTCACGGGAGTCGTCATGGAAGTGGTCCATCTCTCACTGGTATTCGTAACGCACCTGGACGATACGACTCAGGCGTACGCCGTGATAAGAGCGTGCACGCTGCCTATGATTTTTGTCAATTCCTTTGCTGTGGCAGTTTCACTGCTGGTGATCACGATCATCAGCAGCGGCATTCACTGGAAAGAGCACCGTGTAACAGGCATATCAAACAAGATACAGACGAGACTCCTCGTATGCGTCGTACTCGCGTTCCTGATCACCACCACATTTGTATATGTTCTTCAGACTTCGACTGCCGTAAGCAACAGCCGTACCCTTCTCAGTGAGAATATAAATGACGTTGAAACGGAGATCAGGGAATCTCTTGAAAGCGATCTTTTTGACAGGTGCAACAAGGTCAGGCTGTATGTGGAGTCCGGAAGCGACAAAACGCTGAGTGAGCTGGCGGAACTCTATAATGTCAGTGAGATCAATGTAGTCGATGGAGAGGGCTTAATCACGGACAGCACGGATCCGCGCTTTATAGGCTTTGATATGAATTCAGGAGAGCAGTCTGCGGAGTTCATGGCTCTGACTCAGGGCACATCGCAGTACAGTCAGGAATACGGTCCTACCACCTACGATACAGAGATATACAGGAAATACGTCGGTATGTCTCTCAGCAAGGAGGGTTTTGTTCAGATAGGTCTGGACGATACGGACTTTCGCGCCGATATCGACAAGTATGTGCGTGATATCACAAAGAACCGTCATATCAGCACAGACGGATACATGATCCTGTCTGACTCCGACGGTATCATAGTCAGCAATGCCGTCTCAGGCAAAAGCAGGAAGCTCTCTGAATCCGGACTTTGGATCGACAGTTCGCGCGGCGAGGAGGAACTCTTCCGCTGCACCGTTTATAAAGAGGAATGCATCTGCATGTGCAGATACGCGGAGGGGTATTATGTCTTTGCGATGATTCCGGAGGCCGATGCCTTCGCGGCGAGGGATGCTTCGGCGTATGTGAATTCCTTTATGATGGTCCTGATCTTTGCGGCTATGTTTATACTGATTTATCTGCTCATCAAGAGGCATGTCGTGGATAATATAAAAACCGTGAACGAGGATCTGGGAATGATTATCGGCGGCAATCTCAATACAGTCGTAGACGTGCGCGGCAGCCGGGAATTTGCCTCTCTGTCCGATGATATCAATACCACGGTGGACACTCTGAAGAGATATATAGACGAGGCTGCTTCGCGCATAGATAAGGAGCTGGCTTTTGCAAAATTGATCCAGCACTCCGCACTGCCTTCGGTGTTTCCGAATGAATCGTCGTATGAGATCTATGCGACGATGGATACCGCAAAGGAGGTCGGAGGTGATTTCTATGATTTCTACCGGCTGCCTGAGGGACGGGTGGCATTTCTGATAGCCGACGTGTCCGGCAAGGGCATTCCGGCGGCCATGTTTATGATGACTTCCAAGACCATGATCAAGAATCTGGCCGAGTCGGGGCTGCCTATTGATGAGGTCATGACTCAGGCAAATGAGAAGCTCTGTGAGACAAATGAGGCAGGCATGTTCGTTACGGTCTGGTTCGGAATACTGGATACCGCGACAGGTCATGTGGATTTCGTTAATGCAGGACACAATCCGCCCCTTCTCTTCCGAAACGGAAAAGGATATGAGTATCTCAGGTCGCGGGCAGGGATGGTCCTGGCCGGAATAGAAGGGATGCGTTACCGCCGTCATGAGGTCGATCTGCAGCCCGGTGACAGGATATATCTGTATACTGACGGTGTGACGGAGGCGACCGATACCGAAGAGCAACTCTATGGCGAGGACAGACTCCTGACTTATCTGAATGCACATCAGAGCGACGGCGCCCGCGCGACGCTCACAGGTGTAAAAGCGGATGTGGACGCTTTTGTCGGTGAAGCTGAGCAGTTCGATGACATCACAATGCTGATGGTGGAGTATAAAGGATAAAACTGAAGATAGAGTTTTCGGATAAAAAGACAAAACGCTACGAAAACTGTATGTTTTCAGCGGAGAGCTGCAGGACAGTACGCGTTGAGAGGATTTGCACTCTGTCAGATAAGCAGGAGAGTTTTACTTGATGAAAAGAAACAGAATACTATTCGTAGTGTTAGATGATGCGTTATAAATTGCCAATCCATATATTAACCCCTCCCACTATTATTGCTATATGTTGCCTCAAGACTAATGCTATTCATAGTATTTTCCAGTAACCAGTCTTTCTGGAACCAACCCGTTCAATATAACCGTTGTTACGCAAATAGGCGATATTATTTTCAACGGTCGTCTCTGCGCAGTTAAGGATAACTCTAAGCTGTGCCGTCGTAATGTTCGGGTCGTTTCGCATTTCTGCGAGAATCCTGCTGCGTCGCTCGTTCAGCTGCTTTTTGTTCCCCATGTTATTCCCCAACCTGTTTTCTCCAGTCTGGGGATTATGGATCCGCTGGAACGGAATCGTAACGACAATGGAATTCTCTCTGAACGTAAATGCATCCTTCCCGTAGACCTCTATGATCTTTGGAACTCCTCTGCCGGATTTCTCACTGATATGAAGCTGCAGGAATATCTCCGAAAGCTTTTCATTGACCGGGACTGATTCTCCCAGGAAAAAGCCTTCCATCGTCTGTGCGGGAGGAATGGTCCCTCTGGACAAAATCTCGATACGATTGGAAAAGACCGAGATCATAGGCTCATTTCCGTCGATCCACCGATTATGTAAGATGGCATTGATGATAGCCTCGCGAAATGCCTTGTTGTCGAATAGCGGAACTTCCTTTCTTTCCACGACCCGGT
>JAFSTX010000014.1 GCA_017445585.1 Lachnospiraceae bacterium | reverse complement strand
CTTTCTTACGGTCACTCAAGGGACCAAGGAGAATTCGGTCACACCAATGCTTACCTATCATACAGCTTAAACAATGAGAGGTATAAGGCCTAACTGGCTGTTAGGTTACTAATACCTACAATCTATATATTAGGAGGAGTATTTACAATGGACGGACTATTCTGGATCGGATTTGCCGGAGCCGCATTAGCCCTTCTTTTCACTGTCCTGCAGAGGAAGAAGGTCATGGCGGCATCAGAGGGCAGCGACCGTATGCGCAAGATCGCTGCATCCATACGTGAAGGCGCAAATGCGTATCTGAAGCATCAGTATTCGACGGTCTTCAAGGTCTTTGCTGTCGTATTCGTGCTGCTGCTCGTTATCGCTTTTGCCTCTGACGGCAGGATGCTCTCAAAGGTAACGCCTTTTGCTTTTGTTACCGGAGGAGTATTCTCCATGCTTGCGGGCTTCATCGGCATGAAGATAGCCACGAATTCGAACGCGCGCACCGCGCAGGCTGCCAGTGAGAGCCTGAACCGCGGACTTCGCGTGGCATTTGCTTCGGGAAGCGTAATGGGCTTTACGGTCGTCGGACTCGGCATGCTCGATATCACCATGTGGTTCTTTATACTGCGCTACGGCTTCGGAATGACCGATCCTGCCGAGATCGGCAATATCATGGTCATGAACGGAATGGGCGCGAGCTTTATGGCGCTCTTTGCACGCGTGGGCGGCGGCATCTATACCAAGGCTGCCGACGTAGGTGCTGATCTCGTGGGAAAGGTCGAGGCAGGTATCCCGGAGGATGATCCCCGCAATCCCGCCACCATCGCCGATAACGTAGGAGATAACGTAGGCGACGTGGCCGGTATGGGTGCGGATCTCTACGAGAGCTATGTAGGCTCCATCCTTGCCACATTCGCTCTGGGCGCTATCGCGGGCTACGGCTTTAACGGCATGCTGCTTCCTCTGCTGCTGGCGGTGTGCGGCGTCGTATGCTCCATATTCGGATCCTTCCTTGTTAAGACAAAGGAAAACGCAACTCAGGAATCTCTGCTCCGCTCACTTCGCACGGGTACTTATACGGCCGCCATACTGGAGGCGGTCGCGGCTGCTCCGCTGACTTATTTTGTAGTAGGAAACTGGGGCGTATACGCAGCTATCCTCAGCGGCCTTATCGGCGGATGCGCGATCGGTTACTTCACCGAGTACTATACTTCGGACACATACAAGCCCACTCAGAAGCTGGCGGACTCCAGTGAGACGGGCAGCGCCACCATCATCATCGGCGGCATATCGCTGGGTCTTAAGAGCACTATGGCTCCGATCCTGATCGTGGCGGTCGCCGTCATCGTCAGCTTCTTTGCGGCAGGCGGAGCAGGTTCTTTCAATATGGGTCTCTACGGTATAGGTATTGCCGGTGTGGGTATGCTTTCTACTTTGGGTATCACTCTGGCTACCGATGCGTACGGCCCCGTCGCGGACAACGCGGGCGGTATCGCTGAGATGGCCGGTCTTCCCGAGGAAGTGCGCCAGCGCACCGACGCGCTGGATTCGCTGGGCAACACCACCGCAGCCACCGGAAAGGGCTTTGCTATCGGTTCCGCTTCTCTTACTTCCCTGGCCCTGATGGTCAGCTACGTCGATATTGTGCAGAAGGGTACGGTAGAGACGCTGGATCTGACGCTTACGAATCCGCTGATGCTGGTCGGACTGTTTATCGGCGCGCTGCTGACCTTCGTATTCTCGGCGCTGACGATGAGCGCCGTGCAGAAGGCAGCACAGTCGATAGTGGTAGAGGTGCGCCGCCAGTTCAGAGAGATCGCGGGCATCATGGAGTACAAGAACGATCCCGATTATGCGCGCTGCGTAGCGCTCTGCACAAAAGGCGCCCTGCATGAAATGGTCGCTCCCGCGCTCCTTGCCATCATAGTTCCCATACTGACAGGTCTGATTCTCGGACCCGTGGGCGTAGTCGGACTGCTGGGCGGCGTTTCGGTGACAGGCTTTGCCATGGCGGTATTTATGTCAAATGCCGGCGGCGCCTGGGATAACGCAAAGAAGTACATCGAGTCCGGCCATCACGGCGGAAAGGGCAGCGAGCAGCACAAAGCTGCCGTCGTGGGCGACACTGTGGGAGATCCTTTTAAGGACACCACCGGCCCGAGCCTGAACATCCTGATCAAGCTCTGCTCTACTGTATCGATCGTATTCTCGGGGCTTATCGTCCTCTTCAATCTGGCAAATCTTCTCTGATACAGAAATGCCGTATTTCAGCTGCCGGTTTTTTCACCGGCAGCTGATCAGAAGACGACGATCACAAGGATGACGACTATGCCGATGCAGGTCATCATGAGTGCGAAAGTAAAATTAGAAGATATCTCGCGTGAGGTTTCGGAGAGTTCCGTGGCCATGACGCGGAAGAGACCGGGGCGTGATACTGATCCGCCCCGGACCTTTTTTTCACGGAGAACGGTACGCCTGAAGAATACGACCAGATACTCCGGCAGAAGCTCAAAGAATCTGCATATCGCCTGATAAACGAGCAGGAGCGAGCGGCAGAGCGGAAGGACTATGCGGTCCTCGCCGAGAAGCGAGGCGAAGCCTCCGGCCAGACGCAGGACCTGCCTGCAGACGACTCTCAGGACCTTGTTTTCTCCGAAAACGGCCGCGATGCTCCCGAATATCATCGGAAGATATCCGGTAAGGAGCGGACGGTAGACGCCGTCCTCAAGATCCAGCCATGCCGGCCACAGATCGCGGTATGAACCTGCGCGCAGCATGATACGCCTGACGAATATGAGATAGACGGCTGCGCCTATGGCAAGCGATATGGCTGCGCCCCGGAGATTTTCAAAACTGAAAAGCGAAAAGCTCATGATCTCGTCCCGCCCGGTCATCAGAGCGGCGAGAGGGCCCGAGGCTGACAGCTGCCCGAGTACTGCCATCAGAGCCGCGCATGCGAGGACCACAGTGCTGCTGAGAGGATTCATACACTTTCTGCTGCCGTCATATTTTTTCTGCAACTCCGGATCGGAGTTCTTTTCTACAAAAATACATATAAAGAGCTTCAGCATATATGCGAAGGTCAGACCTCCGGAGATGAGGAAGACCCACTCGGAGGCGGAGAGCAGCGCGGAGAGCGATGGGATGTGCTCCGCGCCGTGAACGATGCTCTCGTGGAGCAGCGTCTTGCTGACATAGCCGCTGAAAAGCGGAACGCCGCTGATGCCGAGCGCGCCGAGCGCAAATGCGATCATTAAAGGCACCTTGTTCCTGCCCCATCCGCGGATATCGTTGAGGTTCAGCTTTTCCAGATTCATCACGACCGCTCCGGCAGCCATAAACAGCACGAGTTTTATGAGGGAATGATTGACCATATGGAGCGAAAGACCGCATGAAGCCAGATATGACGAGCTCTCATCGCCCGAGAGTATCATCATCGCGATACCCGTCAGGATAAAACCGATCTGTGACATGGATGAGCAGGCAAGAGTCCGCTTCAGATCAATCGAAAAGAGTGCCAGCACCGCGCCGAGCAGCATTGTGACCAGACCCGCGGCGAGAACGATCAGACCGAACGGCCGGCTGCCCGCCATGGCGGAGGCGGATATCATAAGGATACCGTAGACGCCGACCTTGGTCAGGATGCCGGAGAGCAGCGCGGAAGCCGGAGATGGGGCTACGGGGTGGGCCTTTGGAAGCCATACGTGCAGGGGGAACATACCTGCCTTCGCCCCGAATCCGAGGAGGATACAGATTGCCGCCGCAAGGAGAGTGCCGCCTTTTCCGTCTGCCGAGGCTCTCCCGGCGGCAGTCCGCAGCTCATCAAAGACCAGCGTGCCCATGGCGCTCCTTAGCATCAAAAGCCCGGCGAGCAGCACCAGACCGCCGATGACCGCGATAAACAGATAGGTGTATCCGGCTTTTATCGCACCCGGCGTTTCCTCGTGGATGACCCAGGTGAAGGACGTGAACGACAGGATCTCAAAGAATATAAACGCCGTCATAAGGTCCGCGGAGAGCATCACGCCCTCCGTCGCGCCGAGAGTGGCAAGCAGGAAGAAACGGTATCTCATCATGCAGCGGCGCTCGCGGGCGAAGTATTCTATGGCAAAAAGGCTCGTGCCCGCCCACATGAACGCAGTGATGAGCGCGTAGACGGTGCGGAATCCATCGGTCCTGAATCCGAGGCCGCCCGTGAGGATTTCGGGGAGGATCTGATGCTGGCCATACGGGAGGAAAGCGAGCGCCGCCGCCGCGCCAAGCTCCAGCAGGGCCGCGGCCGCCGCAAACACATCCCCGGCCCGGTCGTTTTTCTTTCCGATCAGGCAGGAGACGATCGCATATATGAAAGGTGAGAATATGATATATTCTGTCATTTATCCTCCTACAGGAGCCCCGCGGCTATCTTTTCAAAGAAAGCGATGACCGGCCCTGAGAATACTCCGAGGGCTATATCCGCAGCAGCAAAGAAAGCCATGGGTATGAGCATCAGCGCAGGCGCGTCGCGCCTTTCGCTGCCGGTATACAGATCGCGCTCCACAGCCGGGAAAAAGGCTCTGACGGAAACGCTGAGTGTGTATATCGCGCAAAGAAACGCGGACACTATAAGACTGATCACGCCGATCAGGCTCCAGATACTGCCGCCGGCAACTCCTGCCGCGATCAGCCTCCACTTAGAGACGAAGCCGGAGAGCAGAGGTATGCCGGTGAGCGAGAGCGCGCTGACAGTGTATATGGTAAACGTCGCCGGCATCCTGCGTCCGGCGCCGCTCACTTCGTAGATATAGCTGCGTCCGGTGACGTGCATAAAAGCGCCGGCGCAGAGGAAGAGATTCATCTTGATCACGCTGTGGAACAGCATATGGGCAAAGCCTGCCACGAGACCGTCGGGCGTGAGCAGCAGCACTCCGAATAGCATATAGGAGAGATTGCTTACCGTCGAGCAGGCGAGCCTGCGCTTGAAATGACGCTCTCTGACGGCCAGCACCGCGGCGAAGACCAGCGTGAAGGCCGCGGTCATAAGCGCGGCGATCTGGGCGGGCGTACCGGCGAGATACTGCGGATCGAATACGAACCACGTCAGCCTGATGACTGCGAATATACCGGAATTGACCACCGCAACGGCGTGCAGGAGGGAAGTCACCGGCGTAGGTGCTACGGAAGCCGTAGGCAGCCAGTTATGGAAGGGAAATACGGCGGCTTTGACGCCGAAGCCGAAGAAACCGAAGAGATATGCGATCTGCATGATCGTATATTCGCCCTCGTCAGGGCTCATGGTTCCCCCGAAGGCGAAGCCGTCCGCGTCTCCGTATACTGTGGTCAGTATCACTGCAAAGAAGGCAAGCGCCGCTCCGCCTATGGTGTAGGCGGCGTATTTTCTGCCTGCGTATGAGCTTTCGTGATCCTTGTAGTAGATGACCAGTGGTATCGTGACCAGAGAAAGCATCTCATAGAAGACGTAAAGCGTCAGGATATTTGCCGAAAAAGCCACGCCCAGCGTCACCCCGTACGTCATGACAAAGAACGCGAAGAACGAGGCCTGACGCGAGGTCTCCTTCATATACTCAAAGGCGTAGAGCATGATGAGAGGCCACATGATCGAGATCATTCCGGCAAAGAACGCTGACGAGCCGTCAAGCGAAAGCTCTATCGTAAAGCCCTTGGCAAAGCTGTAGATTTGAGCGCTTTCTCCGTGCACCGAAAAAAGACCGGCCCAGACGAGTATGCTGGTCAGTACGACGATGATCTCGGAGCAGACGCGAAGCGCAGCAACTGACCTGTTTCGCAGCAGGGGCAGCAGCGCGCCGCCGATGATCGGGAAGAGTATAGGTACTGATAAGAATAACGGACTCAAAGCAGTCTCCTGTATCAAAAGCCAAGGAGCCCCGTAACGGAGGTCCCGAATAAACCGACAGCAAGCGCGACAAGGCAGAGCACGATCAGCGGAGCCGTCATACTGACGGGCGGCTCGGTGAGCGCATGACCGTCCGCATCCGTGAGTGTGTTCCTGTCAAAATCCCTGCCGGGGAAGAACGCGTCCACGGTGATAGGCAGCAGATATCCTGCCGTAAGCAGCGCAGAAATGATAAGTATCGCGGGCGGGAGCACGGCGAGCAGCCCGCTCTGGCTCTCTATTGCCGCTCCGGCAATGATCCATTTTGAAAGGAAGCCTCCGAGCGGCGGTATACCTATGAGCGATAATGAGGCGATGGTAAAGCACCACATGGTCACGGGCATGGCCTTGCCGACGCCCTGCAGCTGATCTGCCCGGCTTCTTCCCACTCTGGTGACAAAGATCCCGGCCACGAGGAACAGGCAGCCCTTTGAAACGGAATGGCTCATCATATGTATCACTCCGCCTTCAAGTCCATCGGACGTGAGCAGTGAAAGCGCGAGCATGATATAGGATATCTGGCTGACGGTGGAGTAAGCCAGTCTTTTCTTAATATGTTTCTCACGGAAGGCCATCATGGAGCCTACAAAGATCGTGAGCATCGCCAGCCCCATCCAGGCGTACTGGACCCAGGTCGCGCGCAGGAAGCCGGCGCCGATACTGTAGAAAACGAGTCTTATGACGGCGATCACGCCGGCTTTTGCAATGATTCCGGAGAGCAGCGCCGAGCCGGGAGCCGGAGCTATCGGATGCGCAGTGGGCAGCCAGCCGTGCATGGGATACATACCGGCCTTGGTGCCAAAGCCTATGATCCCGAGGAAGAACATGACCAGCATTACTCCCTCATGACCGGCTGCGGCCCTGGTATCGAGGAAACCGCCCAGGACAAATGACCCGTCGCCGCTGCTGTAATTATAAACGAAGAACACTGCCAGAAGACCCAGCAGCGCGCCCGCCATGGAGTAGAAGAGGTACTTGAGACCGGCGCGGACGGCTTCTTTGGTCAGCTCGTGCAGGACGAGCGGAACCGTGGAGAGCGTAGCCAGCTCGAAACACAGGTACAGCGAGATCAGATTATCGGCAAAGCACACGGAAAGCATGGCTCCGAACGATACGAAATAAAAACTGAAAAAGGTCGGGATGCGCTCTTCCTTTTTCATATATTCGACGGAATAGAAAAAGGTCGCGGTATACAGCAGCATCACGAAGACCGCGGTAAGGCGCGAAAGCGGATCGGCGGAGAATGAGATGCGCACTCTGTCGGATATGGCAAAGAGCGTCATCCCGCTGCCGAAAACGAGCGAAAGCGAGGCGAGCGCGTCGGTGATCAGCAGCACTGCGCCGTAGGAGAGATAACGGGTGCGGGGGCTGTTAAGTCTCAGCGCGGAAACGGCCGGCCCGAATATGATGGGAAAAAGCAAAGCGATCAGATACAGCATCTTGACTAAGTCCTTTCTCTATGGAAACATCGCAAGTCCGCGGGTTATGAGCTCTGTAACGACTCCCGAGAACAGCCCCAGAAAGAGGTTGACAGCAGTGAGCAGCGCCACCGGGATCAGAAATCCGGCATGGTGGCGGGGATGCTCCATCAGGCCCGTATCCCCGGCGGGCGTAAATATCCTGATAAGAGTTCTTATAAAGTATATGGCGTTGAGCATGGAGCTGACCGCCAACGCCAGCATGATCATGGTCAGCTTGAAGTTGCTTCCGCTGTCTATGGCTGCTATGCCGAACAGCAGCTTGGAAGCAAAGCCGGCAAAGATCGGGATGCCAATCATCGAAAAAGCTCCGATCGCAAAGGCGACTCCGGCATCCTTATCGCGTATGCCGCTGCCCTGAAGATCGCGGAAGACCTTTGCGCCGCCTGCTGCCTCACTGAGCCTGGGCACAGTGATAAAGAGCATGCTTTTGGTCATGGCGTGAGCCAGGATATGGAAGAGCGCCGCGATCATACCGTCCTCGGTGCACAGTCCGATCCCGGCGAAGATATATCCGATCTGCGCGGCGGAACTGAACGCGATCATGGTATTGATATTGTTCGTGTGCATAGCCTGAACGGAGCCTACGGCGATCCCGAGGAGGCCGAGCGAAAGAAGCACGTCGCAGACGGGCATCTGCCTCAGGGTGTCCAGCCCTATCACGCGGCAGTAGATCTTGATCAGCAGAAAGATATATCCCTTTGAAGTGAGCGACGAGAGGATCGCGGCTGCAGAGGGAGTGGAAAAGCCGTAGGTATCGGGCATCCAGTAGTGGAAGGGGAAAAGCCCGCTCTTTATCGAGAGGCCTATGGTCAGGATAGCGACTGCGATCGAAAGCGAGGGTATGACTCCGGACTCGGATACAATCTCAGTGATGACGCCGTGCATGGGCTCCATCAGCAGATTGCCTGTGATATCATAGAGCAGTACGACGCCGAGCAGGAAAAGCCCCGAGCCCAGCAGGTTCAGAATCATATATCTGATCGCTGCCAGAGTGGTCTTGCCTATCTCGCGCACCACCACGGTGCCGCAGCTTGCCAGCGTCAGGATCTCAAGGAAGACATAGCCGGTAAAGATATCATTTGTAAAAACGAGCGAAAGGAGCGCGGCGGTCAGGAGATTGACCAGGGCAAAGAAGAGGTTGACCTTGGTCGGATCCGTATCTCCGTTCAGATATCTGTATCCGCCTGTAACGGAACAGAGCAGGATAAAGACAAAGCCCAGCGCAAAGACGCTCTCAGTGATGCCGGCGCGTATCTCGTTGCCCCAGGGAGCGGGAAACTCTCCCATAGTATAAGTGAACGACGAGCCGGTCTGAGAAGTGAATACGAGAAGTGCGGCCGCCATTGCAGTCAGCAGGCATTCAAAACAGACGGTATACACAAAGGAAGCTTTCCTGGGCAGCATGAAGCAGAGAGCCCCGGAAAACAGGCTCAGGATGATCATGAATAAAGGAAAGTTCCTGATGAAGTCCAATTACTTTTCCTCAGCTTTCTGCTTGAGCAGCTCGTAGACGTTGTCCAGATCCAGAGTATGGAATCTGCGGTAAAGCCGTATCGTCAGAGAGAGCATCACCGCGGTGACAGAGACCGAGACCACGATGCCGGTCAGAACAAGGCCGGCAGGCAGGGGATTTATATAGTTTTCCGCCTCTGCGATCCCGTCGGTGACGATGGGCGCCTTGCGTCCGCCGATATATCCCATGGACGCGAGGAACAGGAATACGCCCGAGTCCATGATATTCATCCCGATCAGTTTTTTTATCAGGTTCTTCTGGAAGAGAAGCATGGTAAAACCGATGCCGAAGAGGACGATGGCGGCGACTTCTTCATTGCTGAGCAGTTCAGTTATCATTTCCGATCATCCCCTTTCTGAAAAGACTGTAAAAGCCGAACATGGTGCAGGTGACCACGATCCCGACCGCGATATCGAGCGGCAGTATCAGACCTCCCGAAAGGATCGCGCCGGGAGTTCCCTTGGGGATATGGTTCTCGAGGCCGTTCGCCCCGGTAAAGAATACATAGCCCTTTGCGAAGCTGTAAAAGCTGAGCGATATGAACGTGGCGCACTCCGAGGCCCTGCGCGTGAAGACATTGCCGATGCGGGAGAGTCCGAAGGAACTCGCCGCAATGATAAGCGTGGCGCCGAGTATCGATCCTCCGGAAAACCCGCCGCCGGGCGAATTCTGGCCGTTGAGCAGCACGTACGCGCCAAAGACAAGCAGGGAGGGCAGCAGCACCTTTGCCACGGTCCTGATGATGCCGTCGTGCGAGAGATCAAAGAAGTTCTCGTGCATCATCAGAGCATAGTCTTCTTTCTTGTTGCGCATGTTCTTGCTGTCCATGCGGAGCAGGACCATCACGCACAGGAGCGCGGTGAAGAGCACGTGGGATTCGCCGAGAGTGTCAAAGGCACGGTAGTCGAGGATGATGCCTGAGACTATGTTGATCGCGCCGGTCTCGGCGACGCCGTCTTCTATATAGCGTTCCACCACCGCAGCGGCCCGGGGATTGACCCTGCCGTACTGGGGAAGGAGCGATACGCTGTAGAGCAGTACGCCGATAAGCGCTATGCAGCTGACTATGGCGACGATCGTATATATCGCGTAGAAACCTTTTTTCTGCGCGCTTATGGCGGATCTCGTAGTGTCTCTGGAGGCGATCTCCTCACGGCTTTTTCTGGCCATATCCTTGAGCTCGGATCTGGATGCGTCAGGGACGCGGGCGATCTCATAGATATCTCTGGTGGGATCGCATTCACCGTCAAGCCAGTGATCGAAATAATCCTTTATCATTCCTGATCACCATCCTTGTCGTCTTCCTTGCGTATGCGTCTGAGCGTAAGGAGAAAAAGCGTTCCGCTGATACCGGCGCCGACCGCGGCCTCCGTGATGGCCAGGTCCGGAGATTCCATGAGTATCCAGAGAATGCACATGATCGAGCTGTATGACATGAATATGATCACGGCCTGAAGCAGGTTTTTAGTCAGGTTGACAGCGATCGCGCAGATTACCAGCAGCACGAGAAGTATTATTCTGAATGTAGCGGACAGATCCATTTTTCCTCCGAAAAGCCTTATCTGCGGACCGACAGATCTCTGTCCGTATAACGGTAGAGATCACTGTTCGTATAATATTCCACCTGAGAGAGAAAGTGGGTGGAAACGGGAGAGGTGAACCACATAAACAGCACCAGCAGGATGATCTTGAGCGTGTCGGAGAGCTCTGCCGGAGCGATGAAGCAGGCGATTGTCGCAAAGAGCAGCCCGAGCGTATCTCCTATGCCCGCTGCGTGCATGCGGTTAAGTATAAAGCCGAGCCTGTATACTCCGGTCACTGCCAGAGTAAAGCAGACCAGCGACGAAATCAGAAAGAGGGCGACAAAGCCGAAACGGATCCATTCACCTGTCATGGCTGTCCTCCTCACCGGGAGCTTCACCCTCAAGCACTTCATCCCCAATAGAGTCCCTCGCTTCTTCATACTCTCCGCGCTCCTCGTCCGCGAATCTGCCACGCAGACCCGAGGCCGGTATATAGGTGCGCGCGAGTATCAGGACGGATACGAAGCTGATCATCGCGTAGATCAGCGCAACGTCTATGAGAAAGCCTTCGCCCAGAGCCCGTGAGAGCACAGCTATGGCGCAGATGACCATGGTGCCGATCATATTGATCGCCAGCAGTCTGTCGGTGATGCGCGGCCCGATGATGGAACGGATCAGCATGGCCAGGATCAGAAGACCCAGCCATATCAACGCTCCGTAGTATAAATATTCGTAAGCAGTCTCTATCATACCGGCGTCCTTTTTCTGCGCTAAAACTTCAGATGCGAGATCACCCTGACAAAGGGCGATTTCTCTATACCGTCTGCGTATTCTCTGTGCAGACAGTGTACCACGAAACGGTTCTTCTCCTGAAAGACGGTGATGGTGCCGGGAGTAAGAGTGATGGAATTGGCGAGAAGGACGTTCTGTACGTCCGTATCAAAGCCGGATTCAAACTCCACGATCATCGGATCGGGTTCTTCGGCGCGAAGTATGGAACGCATCACCGCGAAGGCCGCCTTGAAGATCTCGACGACCAGGACCCCGGAATACAGGATAAAAACAGGAAGATTTCCTGCGATCAGCAGCTCGGTTTTTAAAGGGAGGGAGAGGATCCTGTAAGTGATCACGGTCAGGATCCCGGCGATAATGGCGCCGATGATGACCGTTTCAAGCGAGATTACCCCGTTAAGAAGAAGCCAAAGCAAAAAAACAAATACTGCCATATATCGCCTCCGGAGGTCTCTCGTGAACCATAATTATAGGTTTTTACGTGTAAAAAGTCAAGATTTGAAGGTCCCGGGAAATAACCGGGAAAGCGCCGGAAAAGCACATCTTTGAATACTTTTTTGTAGCGTACGCTTATGAACTCTGCTATAATCAAAAAAGTGTTTTTTCGCAGGAAGGATACCGCTATGGACGATAGGATCACGGTAAGCGCAGAACTCGGAGAGGAACAGATGCTCCCGGCCATCAAGTGGATGGCGGAGCAGATTCCCGGCGGATTCTTTGTGTATCTCGATGACGAATCCCAGAAACTCATATATGTGAACGATACCTGCCTCAGGATCTTCGGATGCGGAAGCGAAGACGAGTTCCGGGAGCTGACCGGCGGCTCGTTTGCCGGCATGGTTCACCCGGATGATTACCCCGATATCAAGGAGTCCATCGAGACACAGGTATCGGGAGCCGAAGGAAAGAAGATCGACTACGTGGAGTACCGTATCATCCGCAGGGACGGCACGGTGCGCTGGGTGGACGATTACGGGCACCTGACAGTACTCCCCGGATACGGCAAGGTCTTCTATGTGTTTATCAGCGATATCACGGAGAAACATCTCGCTCTGGAGGATGAGCGCCGCCGCGCCAAGGTCTATGAGGGCATGCGCGACCAGTTCAACGCCATCGCCGACGAAAGTCTGACGGTATTCCGCACGAATATTTCCACGGGGATCATAGAGGAGGTCAGAGGCCGCGATCTGTGGCCTACGGACTATGCGGGCGGACTCATAGCCGAAAGCGCGCGGATCCGCGCAAAGAGTTTCCTCGTACCCGGCGACAGCAAAAAATACGAAGAGATATTCGCTCTGGACAAGCTCGTCGAAAGATATTACAAGGGACAGGGGCCCGCTGTTTTCGTAGGTTACTGCCGCAGGGCGTCGGGCAGACAGTGCTTTGTCAAATATTCCGGTTCCGCAGCCATAGACCCGGTCACCGGAGATGTCATAGCCTTCGGAGTGGAGACCGAGTACAACACCGAGAAGGTCACCGAAGTGCTCAATCAGCGCGTTCTGGCGCAGCAGTACGATATGGTCTCGTATATCGTGGGCGATCACTACGGAGTGGTCATAGGCGATACGGCAAATATCAGACGCGGCAACATCTTCCCCAAAAAACGCGATGGCGTGTACTCCGAATATATAAACGACCAGGTGCTGCCCGCGGCGTCCAGGGATCTTCATGACGTCGAGGAACTGCGTAGATCTCTTTCCAGCGAGACCATAGTCAGTAGGCTGGAAGAGGCCGATACATATACGGTGGATGTGACCTGCGAGGACAAAGGGGAGCTTTTTTACAAGAGATTCACTTACTATCTTGTAGATAAGGACGCGCAGTTCTATCTGCTGCTCAAATCCGATATCACCGACGTGCTCAGGATCGAGAGAGAGCGCAACCAGACTCTGGCCGACGCGCTTTACGCTGCGGAGCAGGCCAATGCGGCCAAGACCGCTTTCCTCTCGAATATGAGTCATGAGATCCGTACGCCCATGAACGCGATCATAGGACTGGACAGCATCGCGCTGCAGTCCGACGAGGTCACGGGACAGACGAGAGAGTATCTGGAAAAGATCGGGAGCAGCGCCAGGCACCTGCTGAGTCTGATAAACGACATCCTCGATATGAGCCGCATCGAGTCCGGACATATCTCGATCAACAAGATCGAGTTCTCGCTTACGGACATGCTCGGACAGATAAGCACGATTGTCCAGTCGCAGTGCCGCGACAAAGGCCTCACCTTTAAGGACATGGTCATCGGCAAGGTTCACGACCGCTATATCGGCGATGACATGAAGCTCAAGCAGGTCATCATCAATATACTGAGCAACGCGATCAAGTTCACGGATGCTCCGGGCACGGTGACGTTCACGGTGGAGCAGACGGCAAGCTTCGAAGACAACGCGACTCTGAGATTTACCATAAGCGATACGGGTATAGGCATGGACGAATCGTTCCTGCCGGCGCTTTTTGACGCTTTTACCCAGGAGAATGCGCTCAAGGGCAATAAATTCGGCAGTACGGGACTGGGTATGGCCATCACCAAAAATATCGTCGATATGATGAACGGGACGATAGCGGTCTCCTCGAAAAAGGGCGTGGGCAGTACGTTCACGGTGACGCTCACACTGCAGACCGCAGAGAGCTCGGATGAGCCCGCAGGTCCCGGTGCGGAGTCGGACGGCGAACTGACCGCGGCCTCTGTCAGTCTGAAGGGCAGGCACATACTTCTGGCTGAGGACGTGATGATAAACGCAGAGATCATGAAGCAGATCCTCGGAATGAAGGAAATGATACCCGAGCACGCCGAGAACGGCCGTGTCGCTCTCGATATGTTCTCTTCGAGCCCGGTGGGGTATTATGACGCGATCCTGATGGACGTGCGGATGCCGGTGATGAACGGGCTGGAGGCGGCATCAGCCATCCGCGCGCTGGAGAGGCCCGATGCGAGGCTGATCCCTATCATCGCGCTGACGGCGAATGCCTTTGACGAGGACGTGCAGAGATCGCTGCAGGCGGGCATGAGCGCCCACCTGTCCAAACCTGTCGAACCGGATCATCTCTACGAGACGATCTCCAGACTGATAGCGCAGGCATGGTGCAGAGAAGACAGATCCAAACTGCTAAAGTAAGGTTTGTAATATGAGTAAAGCAGTTTCCGAAGAATACCTGATGACGGAGGGTCCCATCGCGGGCAAGATACTGCGCTACGCGCTGCCGGTCTTCATCGGTCACCTCTTTCAGCAGCTGTATAATACCGCCGACGCGCTGATCGTCGGCAATCTCGTGGGCAGCCGCGCGCTGGCCGCGGTCACCGGCGTGGGTACGATAGTCTTTATGGCTATCGGCTTTTTTCTGGGCTTTTCGATGGGGTCGGGGATAGTTATCGCCAGGTATATCGGCGCGCGGGATGACGAAAATATCCACCGTTCGGTGCATACTTCCGTAGCAGTGGGGCTGTTCTTCAGCGTGCTTCTGACGGCAGCGGGAGTCCTGCTCTCGCCGGCGGTACTGCGCCTGATGGGTACGCCCGCGGATGTTTTTGATGACGCAAATACTTATCTGCAGATTTATTTCGCCGGCTGCACGGGCTTTGTCATGTACAATACCTTTGTAGGCATACTGCAGGCCAGCGGCGATTCAAAGCATCCTCTCTACTATCTGATAATCAGTTCAATGACCAATGTGGTGCTGGACATATTCTTTATCGTGGCCTTCGGGATGGGCGTGGACGGCGCGGCTCTGGCCACGGTGATATCGCAGGCTCTGGCCGCGCTGCTCGTGCTCAGGCGCCTTCGCAGGCAGGACGATGCGATCAGGGTCAGTCTGACAAAGATCAGATTCTATGCCGCAAACCTGAAGGAGATAGTCCGCTACGGATTTCCGGCTGCGATCCAGAACTGCGTCACGGATTTTGCGAACATGATGATACAGTCATATGTGAATTCCTTTACCTCGGCAGCCATGGCCGGTATGGGAGCGTATTCAAAGGTCGAGGGTTTTGCCTTCCTGCCGGTGAATTCCTTTTCCATCGCCATGTCCACATTTATCTCGCAGAACCGCGGAGCGGGAGAGAAGGAACGCATGCGCAGAGGCGCACGGTTCGGACTGCTGTGCTCGGTCTTTTTTGTGGAGATCATCGGCGTGCTCACATTCGTTCTTTCGCCGCTGCTGGTATCGGCGTTCAACCGTGATCCCGAAGTGGTAGCGTATGGGGTGCTGCGAGGACATATCTGTTCGCTTTTCCTGTGTCTCATGGGCTTTACCCACGTGTGCGCCGCAGTACTCAGAGGTCTGGGCAAGCCAATGGCTCCCATGCTGATCATTCTGATCTGCTGGTGCGCTGTGAGAGTCGCTGTGCTTTCCACCATAGGGCAGAGCCTGCACGATATACGGCTGATTTGCTGGCTGTATCCGATCACCTGGACTCTCAGTTCGATAGCGGAGTTCATTTATCTTCAGATCATGAAGCGAAGAGGAGACCTGTAAGACGTCTGTCCTCAGATCGTGAAACGCAGAGATGTTTTTCGGGACAGAATGCATCAGCGGCAAAAACTCCAGGAAAAGAATATAAGACTAAAAAAAGACCGCGGCGCGTGACCGCGGTCTTTGTCAGTAAACCGGTATTACTCGGCGGGCTCGAGCTCGGTGGCTTTATCGCCGAGCATCGAAAGCTCGATGTCCTTTACAGTCAGTTCCTTGATGTCCTCTTCGACATCGAACGTATCAGTGTTATATGCGGAGCCGTCAGCATCAAAATAAACGCTGTAGGTGAAGGGCCCGTAGTCCATCCAGACCTTCATTTCGCTCAGATCGTAGCCGCTCCAGCAGGTCCAGCCGTCATTAAGCAGATCTGCACCGGTCTTGCCGACGAGAGCTTTAATCTGGTCATCGGTCAGCATCTGATCGTTCAGATAATCAGTGCGGGTGACTGTCAGAGGAGCCAGCATGTCGTACTGCTTCTGTTCATAGTCAGGATCATTGTAATCAAGCGCCCAGAGCTCATCGGAGAGTTCCTCGCTCATGTCGGCTATGACGCGGTAGTATGCTCCGCCGGTTTCAAATGCCAGGATATACTTGCCGTCGTTGTAGGAAGAGGCCTGGCTTCCGATCTCCAGATCCAGAACTTCACCCAGAGTCTGGAAGGTCCTGGAGGCGGCATCGGCATCAGGTCCTGCGCTTGAACCGGCGTCGTTTCCGCCGCAGGCGGTCAGTGTCAGAGCTGCCATAAGCAGCGCAAGTGTCAGAGAAAAAATCTTTTTCATGTTATCCTCCAATGATATTTTTTTGCCTGCATAATATACTCCCGAATCCGGAAAAATGCAAGTGCGGGCACGGAAATGCTGCCGGATAGTCCATGAAGACCGCGGAGAGACCAGGCCGGAGGCCGTGCAAAAATACCGGACAAAAAACATATCGCATCTACCATTACTGAGGCATATCTGATAAAATATATATCAGATCTTTGAAACGGCACCGCGGAAACGGAGGATCATACAAGTGATAAAGGAGTACATACTGCAAAACTGGGCTTTGATCCTGATCCTTGCAGCCTTTGTGATCTCACTCAGAGAAACGATCTTTCTGAATAAGAAAAGAATCAGACACCTGTACGGGCTGATCGCGGCTATATTTGCCCTTTCTATCGTCGTTTTCGCAGAGTTCAGTCTGGCCGCGGACGGAGGGCACGCGGGTATCCGGGCTGTCCTGATGGCAGTCAGATACAGCGCGACGCCGCTTATCATTTCGGCAGTCATATACATTCTTGCAAAGGGTTTTAGATGGACGGTGTATATCCCTGCGCTGATACTGACGGCCATTAATCTGATTTCGATCCCGACGGGCATAGTCTTCCGTATCGGTGAGGACGGGGTATTTGCGCGCGGACCTCTCGGCCTTCTGCCTTTTATCGCAGTCGGCGCCTACAGCATCTTTATGATGTTCATCCTGATAAAACACAGTAAAAAGCAGATGATGGAGATCGTGCCGATCGCTTTTATCGGATTTGCGTTCGCGACGGGTCTCGTCCTGCCGTTTGTGTATCAGGGGGAGTATTCGCGTATCTTCTGCACTACGATAGCGGTCTCACTGTACGTCTACTATGAGTTCATGATCCTTGTAATGACGAAGAGAGACCCCCTCACCGGACTTTTCAACCGTCAGGCATTTTATTCCTTTACCGGCAATAATCCCGAGAGCATCACCGCTCTCATTTCGATCGATATGAACGGGCTCAAGACCATTAACGACCGCAGCGGACATGCGGCGGGAGACGAGGCTCTGAAGGAACTTGCGGATTGTTTTCTGAGCGTCGTCGGAGGCAGGCAGCGCTGCTACAGGATCGGAGGAGACGAGTTCGTCATCATCTGCCGTCAGACCACGCGTGAGGAGACTGCCTCCATCGCTGAACAGATCAGGCAGAAAGTCTCCGAAACGCAGTATAGCTGTGCCGTGGGATACAGCCATACAGAGGACGGTGCGAAGTCCGTCGATGATCTGCTCAGGCTCTCCGACAGCATGATGTATGCCGAAAAAGCACGCTATTATACCGATTCGGGTAAAGACAGGCGGATGCAGTCATGAGCGTTCCGCGTAAGGAACCTGTATGAAAAGCAGGAAAACAGTTTGACCAAAGAAATAAAACCCCGCAAAGTGCTGAAAAAGCGGTTTGTGGGGTTTTTGTGTTATTCGTATTTATTCATATTCGACTCTTGAAAGAGTTTTACTAAGCATATTTGATTAGTTTTGTTAACTACAGTATTCCAGATGTTCTGATTAGCCTAAAAACATGGGCTATCTAATGGGGTGTTGTCAAAACGTTGTCACGTCTTCAAATACATATCTTTCGTCACCATTATTCTTAAACTTACCTATTCCGGGGAAATGCGCCATCTCCCTCAGGCAATGCGTCTATTATTGCAATACCTTTGGACGAATATACTTTGCTTGGTTCATCAACAATACTATAGTATTTCATGGCTTCAATCAATGTGTTATTAACACTGCTTTTGCTATCTTCAAATGTTGAACTATCAGAGGCATAATTG